>CAZBQV010000061.1:0-1536 GCA_964494235.1 uncultured Candidatus Saccharibacteria bacterium | reverse complement strand
CACATGTGCCTGGACTGAATTTGCCTTTTGTGGGGGTGAGCAATGTGAGAGGTGATCTGGTCACGGTGGTCGAACCAACAGCACTTCTGCAAGACTCAGCGCCGATGGCTATACAATCCCCGGTTTCTTCACTTTCTTCCACGCGAAAGAGCTCTTCCACGGATGGTCGCAGTCATGCAGTGCTTCTTCGAGGGGAAGAGCGCTTAGCTCTTCTTGTCGATGACTTACTTGGAGTAAGGGATGTAGACGCCTCTGAACTGACGGTCGATTATTCCGGATTATCCAGTCGGTTGGCTTCCTTTGTTGTGTCTGTAACCCGTGAGTATCTGATAATTCTTGATGCCGAGAAAATCATTTCTGCAGTTGGGCGTTTTTCTCCCCAGCTTAGTTAACAGACAGTAATAACCTTTTGCTTAGGGCTGAAAAGCCCCGGGTATATGTAGGCTATCTTACCGTTCTACTTATGTAATTTAGTTTCTAGGTTTTGGCTGGAGATTTTTTGAATGACATCGTCCGATAATGCTGTCAAGGGTGCAGACCGCGCTACTGAGCTGATTCATCAGCTTGAAAGGCAGGTGAATGCTCTCAAGGACGATCTTTCTGCCAGTCGCTCTCAATTAGCCTCTATTTCTGGTTTGGAAAAGTCGGTTAAAGAGATTCTAGAGAGCGAGAGTCATTTGGAACTGTCTAAGGTTCCAGGCATCATCATGAAACTCTCCAAGGAGCGCAGTGTTGGTGCTGCTCTCACTTCTGAAGATGGTCAGGTGCTGATGGCCAGCCCCGGGTTTTATGCTCTGACTGGTTTAACTTTAGGAAGTCATGCCTCAAGCTATCGCTTCTTCAGTGCCACTGATAATCTCTCTCTTGACTCAGAGAATCTTAGGGAGCTGGATGGCTGTCCTTGGCTTAAGCATGATAGCGATAAAAACTTGGGAATTGGTCTTGCCATTCACCGATACCTCGCCAAAAAAGATGAGGACCAAACCGAGAAATGGCTTCAGTTTATATACAAAGCTCTCACCGAGGATGGTGGCGAGACAGCAGGCGCGCTTATCTTTGTAGTCGAGTCGACCGATGAAGTGAACAGCGAAAAGCAGATTGGTGCCTTAATCAATCAATTGAAGGAAAAAATTGACGCAATCAGTGCTCCGATAAATAGTTTCCGTTCTGTTCTAGATCGGGTGCTGGAATTTAAAGAATTTGGGCCTGTTAGTGCCACTCTCCCAGTATCGGATGCTTCCCTGGGAAAGCCACAGGCTGATGATTTCTTTCCCCCACCCGAGCCTGATGCAGATTTAGGTGAACCCGATTTTGGCACCTTTGATCAACTTAACTCTGATGCATTCTTGCCGCATGAACACCAAGAGATGGTGTCACCTCCGTATGTCGAGACTGCAGAGACTGATTCGGCTATCGATGAAATTCTTCCGGTTGGTGATATAGTCGCATCCGAGTCAGAATCTGAACTGGCAGTTCAAGCCGATGAGAAAGAAGAATCTGAAGCCGAATCTGAAGTGTTATCTGACGATTCGGAAG
>CAZBQV010000060.1:0-1557 GCA_964494235.1 uncultured Candidatus Saccharibacteria bacterium | reverse complement strand
CGAGTAGCGGCGCGGAGGCGTCTGTGGACGAGTGGACGAGGTTCTTCGAACTCGTGGGGTCGCACGTCGACCCCACGCTTCAGCCGTTCCTCGACCACCTCCAAGAGACTGGTCGTCCGCCACCGCGCGTACGCATGGTGGCCGTCGATGGACGAGTGCGTCCAGTCATTCTGCTTGGGCCGAACGTCGAGCGGCAAGCGAAGGTCGCCAGGAAGTCGATTCTCGAGCTGCTCGAGCGACAGCACTTCGATGCGCTCCTCCGAGGGCTGGAGCAGGCCGCCTTCGATCTTTCACGCCAGATCGACGAGAGGGTTGAAACCCTGATTGAAAGCTTCGATGGGGAGTCCGACGTGCTCGGCGACCTCCTCTATCGGCTCGAGTTGGATGGGCTGCACGCGCGGATCACTGCGGGGGTCGCCATCGAGCTGGGGCGAGTCGAGATGGCCGTGTTCGAGAGATGGCGGGGCACGCTGAACCACTACTCTCTCGCCTGGCGATACGCTCACGAGAGCTACCGGGATCTGGCACGAGCGTTCGCCTTCGATGAGCAAGATGCCGAGTTACGACGGCTTCGAGCCTTCATTCCGCGGGGCGATGCCGCTTCGGAATCGGAGAGGCGGATCGCCTATGCTCGAGTTCAAGCCGAGCTCGACCGCTGGCGGGCAGGTAGAGGCTACGACCCTCGGTGGTTCGCGAACGCGCCGACGTGGTTTTGACACTCGACACGAGGCGGCAGCGGGATACGAGGTCTGCGTCTTTGAAATCGCTAGGCACGACGAGGAAGCGTTCGGGATGACCGCGCCTCGGCGTGTTCGGCCCGTCGCAGGGCCGAAAGGGGAGAGGCTAAGAAGCCGGCGAGGGAGGTACGCCCTAGCCAAGTGCCCTCACATGCCTACGGTCGCGTCACACCTCCTTCGGGAGTCGCATCTGACGCATCGGTCTTCGAACCCTGTAGGCTGGGAAACGCTCCTCAATCCGCGTCTTGCTACCCCGCATCTCTTCGGAGATGCTCGTGGCGCGGAATCTGTCGGGTATCCGGCAGGGTTCTCAACCAAATCCCACCCACCTGCGTCCTGTCGTCGCGGGCCTGGAGAACTGCGGCGTGTACGTCGTCGTCCAGAGGAACTGCGACGCGTCAGAGGAGCCGCGACGAAGGCCCGCTCGTCGACACGACCCTTCGTGCGCCGAACCGGGAACTTGCGATTCTGAACTCCTGGCCTCGAACCGCGATCGAGACCGCGACCCACGTCGATGTCGGCTCACTAACCTGTCGCCGAACTTGGCTGGATAACTGGTGCTTGGCGACCAGGCCCACACGAACCGCGAATCTGGGTCCTGGGCCGCGCGAGTCGCGAATGATCGATTTCCCGTCCGAACCGCGAGTTCATCCGGGCGATCCCAATCCGCAGCGAACCGCGACTCCCCTGGGGTCCAGCCGCCACTTTCGATACCCTGGTGTGCATCTGGGCGACCCCACCCGTGAACTGCGAATGGTCGATCGACCTGTCTCATCGAGAGCTTCATCATGAAGTACGCCTGGCTTCTCCTTGCGCTCGC
>CAZBQV010000059.1:0-1685 GCA_964494235.1 uncultured Candidatus Saccharibacteria bacterium | reverse complement strand
ACGGGTATGCAGGAACAGGAAGCGGTAAAGATTTTTGACCTTGTAGTGAAGGAGCATATGCTCCCGGAGACATTGGACAAGCTTGTTCCGATGTCATTCATTGGATCTACGGCGGTACAGTTTTACCGGGCCAAGGTTAAGCTCATGGACCAGCTCGGGGCTACGGAGGAACAACGTAAGGCGACCTTACAGGATGGTCGCGATGCCGCCGAGATGCTCCATAACATCGACGTGCGTATTGGTGAATTATTGCCGACTGCTGAAGAGACGGTTCGTCTGAGCATTACCGAAAGGAATGGTCAGAGAAATGAGAAAATCCTTCCCGATGGTATTACTAGCAAGAAGGCCCATGCCGCCCGGGCGCTTGCTAGCCCGGAAGGTATCAGGGCGTGGGAGAAGGTAAAACAGGAAGCCGAAGAGAACGACGATATCCCGACTAAGACCGCCGTGCTGAACAAGATCAGGGCCGACAAGGAGGAAGCCCGCAGAAAGGAATACGAAAAGAAAGTTCAGGAAAACCGCGAGAATGGAATGATACCTTCCATGTCAACCGGAGAGGCCAGGATTTATCTTAGCAAGCTCCGAGAGGTTGTTCTCATTCTTCCGGTTTCAGTTCCAAAGGATGGATGGAACGATTCATCGTTTGCGGAGGCAAAAGCAATGGCCGAGATTGTGAAAAAGCGATTGGAGGTGTGGTATGAATAACAAGGCGTCAAAGGAATCTGTTCTTGAATATCTCAAGGACAAAGAATGGCACATTACAGAAGAAATGGCCCGGGAATTTGATGTGTCCAATCCTACTATCGGAACCCGAATGAAAGAACTTGCCAGGGACGGATTCGGGATTTTGGCAGGAAAGAACGGAAAAAAGATTGTTGAGTTTGGGTACGTTACATATGAAGAGGCGGCTAGGTAAAACTAGCGCATGACTCGCCGGATGGTTGTGATTGTTGATCTTCAGGCGATTGTCGCCCGGGTGATGCGAAAGCTTGCCGGTGAAGCTAGGAAGCTACTTCCTAAAACCCCAGAGGAACGTCAGATAGTGCGGAAGTATCTCGTACAGCTTACGCACTTAATTGACTTTCAAGAGATCGACGAGGAATGACCGAGCGGATAACGTGCGCTCCGGGCGACCCTCGGAGCGCGACGCCCGCATGGGTGTGCATAACCAATCAGCCCATAGATCCGTTCCATTGCCAAAACAGTCTACGCACAAAAGAAGAAACCAAGGCTATAGTCGTGCGAAAGAAAACCATGCTCGAAGCCGGATTTATCACGCTTATTATGTGTGAAAAGGTAACAGGCTTGAAGCGGGAATCTATCATAAACATGATAAAGCGCGGCGATATAAGCCCCAGAGTAGTTGACGGCGTAAAGTACCTATGCCCGTCCGAAGTCGAAGCCGTGCGGGCTCACAAGGTGAAATACGCTAAAAAGCCATACAAGCCGAGGGTAGCCAAATGACGAGGACAGAGGCCGAAGCCATGATAACCAAATGGGACGCCGAAGCCTTGCGCCGGGGCCGGAACGATACCCGTAAGCACCTATGGCGGATACTCGACTGCCTAGCCGGGTGGAGGCGATACGATGCCGAGGTTGCCGCCGCGCTGGACGAATTGCAGCAGACGCCAGATGTATTGACTATCCGCGCCATTTGTGAGAAGATAGTGCCCGATAACGGCTTC
>CAZBQV010000058.1:0-1720 GCA_964494235.1 uncultured Candidatus Saccharibacteria bacterium | reverse complement strand
TTTTTATGAAAGTATCACGCGATTGGCTCCAGACATTTTTTGATACGCCGCTGCCAGATGCAGAGGTACTTTCGGAGAAGCTTACCTTTCACTCGTCTGAAATCGAGGAAGTGATTGAAGTGGGGAGCGACATGGTGCTCGATGTAAAAGTGTTGCCGGATAAATCTGCATGGATGCTTTCGCATCGCGGCGTGGCGCGCGAGCTCGCGACGATTCTCGATATTCCACTTGCACATGATCCATTGCGCAGAAGTGCAGGTGCGCTCTCCGAGAGAGATGAACAAGGACTCTCTCCAAACGCACCTGCACTGCTGCCCCTTAGTTCTGTGCTTCGTGTCTCACTCGATACTGAAAAGTGCATACGATATTCTGCAGCGGTTATTCGCGGCGTGAAAGTTGGTCCGTCGCCGGCATGGCTTGCAGAGCGACTTACGGCAATCGGCCAGCGCTCGATCAACAACGTCGTCGATGCGACCAACTACGTGATGTTTGGCCTCGGTCAGCCGCTCCATGCATTTGATGCCGGCAAGCTCGAGTCACGCGATGGTGTACATGAGATCGGCGTGCGCATGGCGACGGCAGGTGAGAAGATCACGACGCTCACGGGAGATGAGCGCGCTCTTACCGTTGACGATTTGGTCATTATTGATCGTATTACTGATACGCCGATTGGTATTGCGGGTGTGAAGGGCGGCAAGCATGCAGAGGTGGATGCGCATACGACCGATCTCATTATCGAGTCTGCAAACTTTGATCGTGTATCAGTCCGCAAGACCGCGCAGCGTCACAAGCTTCGTACTGATGCGTCTGCGCGGTATGAAAATGGCGTCGTGCCGGAACTTACGAGCTATGGCCTTACAGAAGTTGCTCGCCTCATTACTGAAATTGCCGGAGGGACAGTTGAGGGATATGTCGACGTGTACCCGCATCCACAAACGCGCACTCCTGTTTCTGTTTCGCTCGAGAAAATCAACAGCGTGCTCGGCCTCACGCTTTCCGAAGATGATGTGAAAGATGTCTTTCGTCGATTTGAATACGAAACCGTCTTTACTGATGGCATCGTCACCGTAACGCCGCCGTTTGAGCGTGATGATCTCATCATTCCTGAAGATTTGATCGAGGAGGTGGGCCGCATCTATGGACTCTCTCATGTGCCGTCAGTTACGCCAGAGGCAGCGCCGCTTGCCGAATACAACAAACAGTTTATCTACGCAGAGCAGCTACGCGCTGCACTTGTCGAGCTTGGATTCTCGGAAGTCTTTACGAGCTCATTTCGCGAGCACGACGCGGTGAAGCTTGAGAATGCGCTTGCGTCGGATAAAGGATATTTACGCAGCAATCTCCGTGACAATCTCGCGGACGCACTCATGCGCAATGTGCAACACAAAGATCTGCTCGGGCTCTCTCGCATTGCGATTTTCGAGATTGGGACGGTATTTGATACGGACGGCGAGCATATGTCGCTTGCTTTTGGGGTGCGCACTGATGCGGCATATAGCGCAAAGAAAGATGACGCACTTCTTGAATCAGCGATCGCTGCAGTTGCTTCGATTACCGGTGCAGAACACGTCGAGAGAAATGAGGGTATCGCGGAGATTGACTTTACTGCAGCGATCGCCGATCTTCCCGAGCCATCGGCATACGCGCCATTTGAACGGGGAAGGAATGTGACCTACAAACCATTTTCTACCTATCCGTCAATTTCTCGCGATATCGCACT
>CAZBQV010000057.1:0-1743 GCA_964494235.1 uncultured Candidatus Saccharibacteria bacterium | reverse complement strand
TCGGTCGCTGGTCAGTCATCGGTGTCTCCAGTCGTTGCGGCGTTGATGAGGCGGTAAATCGCGGCGCGTGCGGCGCGACGGTCAATGTGCGGGAGTGTGTGGTGGCCCCACGGATCGGAGACGGGGTAGACGCCAGCGACAGCCTTGATCGCCGCCTCCACCGCCGCGTTCCAGCCCCGCGCCTCAGCCTCGGCCACGATGCGGTCATGGTCGGCGGCGAGGACGACCTGTTCGCCGTCGTCGTACACCTCGCGTTCGCGACCGCCACCGATGGGGATGAGGTAGCCATCGAGCGCGACTGTCCACCGCTGCACCCCCATCACTCCACCCCCAGCGTGTGCACGATCTGGAGGGTGGCGAGTCGTTCGGTGTCATAGAGCCCGCAGACCGTCGACCACTCAAGGGCGACTGCGCCAGCAGCAGCGGCGATATGGCCCCAGTCGTCGGCGTGCCACACCGTCTTTCCGATCACGTAGACGGTCCCCTGTGGAGGCTCAGGCGGCCCGTCGAGGCGGGTCCAGTGCTCGCGGATCGTCTCTTCGTGGTCGCGGACGATGACGTGGCTCGCCTGGTCGACCCGTCGCATCCCGACGATGACCTTTCCGCCGTCGAACACCAGCCCGCTCACGTCGCGCTCGGTGACGACCCACGCGGTTCCGTTCTCGGGCTGCTGCCACCAGGACCCAACCGCAATCGGGGCGCTCATTCGGTGTCTCCTGTCGTTGTGGCGTCGTCGCCGGGCCTAGCACCCGCCATATGGCTCCACCGCAGGACGGATATCTGCGGCTGATCGCTGAACCGAACCCGCTCGTAGTGCGCGAACAAATCTGGCTCGGAGTCGTCGTCGTTGATCCATACCGAGCCGTGCCAGGTGACCGTCGTGTTCAGTGGGGGGCACGGCTCGGGATTACTTCGCGGCGGCAGCGTTGTGGCGTCGATGAGGCGGTCGATGGCGGCAGCGAACGGCGCGGCGGTGCAGTTGCACGACTCGTCGCAGCGGGACTCTGGTCGCGTGCTCAGATCGGCGACAGGAAGGCCAAGGACGGCGAGCCCCCGTTGACGGCTGTCCCATTCGGTCCAGTGCTGCTGGGTGCATCCACGTGAGCAGCAGGCGTCGTCGTGCATGAGCGGACCGAGCACAGCCTCCCGTGCCTCCCGCAGCGTCTCCACCCGCACCCGTTCCAGGGCGGCGAGGTGGTCGGCCTCACGTATGCGCAGTTCGGCGCAGCAGCAGAAGTAGCGATCACCGGACAACTCCCGAGTCACGTGGCATTCCAACTCGTGCGTCACCCCGCTCATGCCCCGCCCTCCCTGATCGCGGCGAGGAACTCCTGGCGCATCCGATCCACGACCATCCCCGGCGGTGCGCCAAGTGGCACCGAGTAGCCACCCTCGACCCGCTCCACCCGTCCCGCCGCCTTGATGCGTTCGTCAGCGCGGGCCGTCTCGCTGGCCGCGATCAGTTGCACGCAGCAGCACGGGTCGTCACCGAGGCAGTACGGATGCGGCTCAGCGACCTCGTGGTCACCCGGCGTCGGCGTCTTCGCCATCTGGTGTACCCAGGCGATCGCCTCAGCCTCAGATTCGATGAGTCCCATCACTTCCCCCTCTTGGTGTCGTCGTGGTAGGTCCCGGTCCATCCGGCGGCGCGTGCACGTCGGAGGGCCTTGATCAGCAGCGTGGGCGTGACGTTGAGCCGCATGCACGCCGCGGTGATGCTGCCGCCGTGGGTTGGCCGCGTGT
>CAZBQV010000056.1:1365-1811 GCA_964494235.1 uncultured Candidatus Saccharibacteria bacterium | reverse complement strand
GATGTCGGAGAGGACGAAGAGGACGAAGAAGGGGAGGACGACTTCGAAGACTACGACCTCGGCGAGCCTCCGCTTCCTGCGGCCGAGATCGAGGCAGACCTCAACGACCCGCGAGTCATGAACCTCCCCGATGCCCCTCTGATTGGCGGTCGGGGGCGCACGCGGATGCTCGGCCAAGACGTCGAGACCGTCGGGGCTCCATCGTCCCCTCGGTTGTGGGCCGCATCGGCACGGTCACCAGACGTCCAGCGGTTCTACGTCTACAAGGTCGACCCCACTTCAGGTGCTCCGCATTCCATCGGCACCATCGCAGCGGACTGCACAGAAGAAGGGTTCATCCGACACTTCTACGCCTCGATGCCTCGACCGACCGAGGGCACCGCACAGTTCCAGCTTCGTCCGGCCAACGCTCACGGGCAGGAGGTCGGGCCCATCGCTGTCCGACA
>CAZBQV010000056.1:0-1355 GCA_964494235.1 uncultured Candidatus Saccharibacteria bacterium | reverse complement strand
CGCACCACACGGCGCTGACCCAGTTGCGTGAAGAGGAGAAGGCAGCGATGAGCGGCAATGGCGTCCCTTGGCAGGTCAACCAGACGGACGGCAGTGCGGGGGTCGTAGCGGCCGAGCTCGGGGAGCAACTCGGCCAGCTCAACGCAACCATGCTCGAGTACCACGAGCAGCGTCTCACCGAGGCGCAAGAGGCTGTCGAACGTGCGCGCGAGGAGGCACGGGCGGCAGAACGGAAGTCTGCGGAGGAGCGCATCGCGCTCGCTCGAGACTCCTCGGCGATCCAGCAGTCCACGCTCGACCGCATGCTCAAGATCGAGCAGGAGCGGTCGGCCGAGACGATCCGAACGCAGAAGGACAGCTCTCAGTTCATGCTCCAGCTCCTCACGGGGATGTCCGCGCAGACGCGTGAGTCTCTGATGGAAGAGAGCCGTCGTCGGCAGGAAGAAGCGGCGGCGCGGGCCGAGCGAGATCGAGCTGACGAGGATCGTCGCGCCGAGCGCGAGCGTGCCTACTTCGAGCGTCTGCACAAGGAAGATCAGGCTCGACGCGACCGAGAGCGCGCTGATCTCGAAGCGCGCTGGCTGCGGGAGCGGGAGGCGGCGAAGGAGGAGCAGCTTCGCCGCGAGGCCGAACTCAAGACGACACTCGAGCTCGCCCGGTTGGACCTCGAGAAGAAGGCTCAAGCGCTCAAGGAAGAGGCCGATCGTCGGGAGAAGGAAGCCGAGCTCCGGCTGAGGGCCCTCGAGACGGAGCGTGAGGCACGGGATCGGCGAGACCGCGAGGAGCGAGAGTCGCGAGAGCGCCGAGATCGTGAGGAGCGAGAGGCCCGCGAGAAGTTCGAGCGCGAGCGCTTCGAACGCGAGAAGGCCGAAGAACGTGAGCGTCGCGAACGTGAGCGCGCTGAAGAGCGTGAACGGCGAGACCGTGAAGCCGCTCGGGAAGCGGCCCTCGCAGCCGCGCTCCGTGAAGAGCGCGAAGCCCGCGAACGACGGGAGGAGGCAGCACGCATCGCCGAGCGTGAAGCGCAAGCAGCTCGCGAGCGCCTCCTCGCCGAGGAGCGGCGTCTGGCGGCGGAGAACGCTGCACGGCAGCACGAGCTGGCCCTGGCCAGTCTCAAGGCAGACCGCGAGTCCATGAACGCACGGGCCGATCGCGAGGCGACGATCGCACGAGAGCACGCCGAGCGTTTGGCGCGCATCGCGGCCGAAGACCGGGCGGCTGCGCAACTCAGCGAAGAGCGTCGCCTGGCTGCCGAGCGCGAAGACGCGGCAGCACGGGAGCGCGACCGCGAGCGCGCGCACAAGGCCGAGATGGAACGCCTGGAGCGCCAGCACCAGGCGGCACAGGCGCACGAG
>CAZBQV010000055.1:0-1833 GCA_964494235.1 uncultured Candidatus Saccharibacteria bacterium | reverse complement strand
AAGAGCAAGCGGCCGGAAAAGGAAAATACGATCGCTCCAACGCGATCATGACGATCGTCGCAGGTGCAGGTGGCGATGATGCGGAAGATTTTGCACGCATGCTGCTCGAGATGTACCAGCGGTATGCGGAAGGGCGTGGATGGGGCATTGGCATACTCGATGAGAATAGAAACGATCACAATGGCTTTCGCAATGTCGTTGTGGAAATTGCAGGAAAAAATGCGTACGGCACGTTGAAGCGCGAGTCGGGCGTACACCGCCTCGTGCGCATGTCGCCCTTTAATGCATCAGGGAAACGGCAGACTTCTTTTGTGCTCGTTGAAGTGTCACCAAAGTTTGAAGCACAAGAAGCGTCGGCACTCAATGAAGATGACCTTGAGATTTCGTTTGCGCGATCGGGCGGCGCGGGCGGACAGAATGTGAATAAGCGCGAGACGGCGGTGCGTATCGTGCACAAACCAACCAATATTTCCGTGAATGTCTCTTCGGAGCGCAGTCAGCAGCAGAACAAGGAGCGTGCACTCGCACTCATTGCCGGCAAACTCTATGCCTTCGAGGAAGAGCAGCGTGCGCGCGAACAAAAGGGTCTTGCGGTAGAAAAGAGCGTAAAAATCGAGTGGGGAAGCCAGATACGCTCCTACGTTCTTCATCCGTACCAGCTCGTGAAGGATCATCGCACCAATGTGGAGGTGCGTGATACCGAGCGGGTTTTGGGAGGAGATATTTCGCTATTCCTCGACGCAGAAGCGCAGGTGGAGTAAAATAGGAGGGTTACAAGGTGTGTGCGTGTATGATCTATTTCGACAACGTATCTAAGGTATACAACAGTAGAGGATCCGTGGCACTTGAGGATGTCACGTTCCAAGTTGCACCCGGCGAATTTGTCTCCATCGTTGGTCATTCAGGAGCAGGAAAGACGACGCTTATAAAGATGCTTATCGTTGAAGATCGTCCGACCTCGGGAACGGTCTTTTTTGAGTCGCTCGATGTACATAGTATTCCGCATGGCCGCTTGCCGCAGTACCGCCGCAAGATCGGTACGGTCTTCCAGGATTTCAAACTGCTTCCGCATAAGACTGCGTTTGAGAATATTGCATTTGCAATGGAGGCGAACGGTCGTACTGAAGAAGAGATTCTTGAAAATGTTCCGCAAGCGCTTGAGCTCGTCGATCTTGCCGACAAAATGGACAACTTCCCAGGCGAGCTTTCAGGTGGTGAAAAGCAGCGGGTCGCTATCGCGCGCGCGATCGTCAATCAGCCTGACCTCATCATTGCCGACGAGCCGACGGGCAACCTTGATCCGATTGCAACCTACGAGGTGGTGCAGATCTTGAAGAAGATCAATGATCTCGGTACGACCGTTATCATGACGACGCACAACAAAGGCGTGATTGATGCGCTCGGACGCCGCGTTATCACGATGGACGGCGGTCGAATTGTTCGCGATGACAACGAAGGCCGGTACGTGCTTTAATTGAACAGATATCATGTGGACCACATTCAAACGAATAGTGAGGGGAGGCGTGATTAATTTCTGGCGCAATGCATTTGTATCGTTTGCATCGGTTCTCGTAATGACGATCGCTCTCTTTATGGTGGCGACAACGATGTTTAATAACTACTCTCTTGAGGCCGCGCTCGGAGAGCTCCAAGAGAAGGTGGATATCAATATTTATTTCCTCACATCTGCTCCAGAAGAACGCATTATGGCGTTGAAGAGTGAACTCGAGAGCTTCCCTGAAGTCGCTGAAGTCACATACACATCGCGCGAACAGGCGCTTGAAAATTTTAAGGCGCGCCATATTGATGATGAGCTTACGATCCAGGCGCTCA
>CAZBQV010000054.1:0-1874 GCA_964494235.1 uncultured Candidatus Saccharibacteria bacterium | reverse complement strand
GAAGGGTGATGCTGTTGCCGAGTGATTTTGAAATCTTGGTGGCGTCAACTGAAATGAATGCGTTGTGCATCCAGTAGTGGACGTACGGCGTCTTGCCGGTAGCGGCTTCTGCTTGAGCGATTTCGCCGTTGTGATGTGTCGCAATGTGGTCAATGCCGCCCGTATGGATGTCGAGCTGCTTACCGAGGGTGGCAAATGCCATCGCGGTACACTCAATGTGCCAGCCGGGGAAACCGTTGCCCCAAGCACTCTCCCAGCCGAGCTCACCCTTTTTCCAAAGTGCAAAATCTGCGGGGTGCTTCTTCTCGGGATTTGCTTCGACGCGCGCGCCTTCCTTGAGTTTCTCAAGATCGATGTTGCCGAGTCTGCCGTATCGAGGAAAGCGGGAGACGTCAAAATAGATGCCGTCCGAAGTCTCGTACGTGTAGCCTTTTTCGACGAGCGTGCGGACGAGCATGATTTGCTCGCGGACGTAATCTGATGCGCGCGTGTACTTGGTTGGCGGTACAACGTGGAGTGCGGTGAGATCCTCTTTGAATGCGTCAATGTAGGTATCGGCAACAGCGAGCATATTTTTAATGCTGATCTTCTTGCCGCTGCGTTTTAACGCAATCATCATTTTATCTTCGCCCGCATCGGCGTCATCGGTGAGGTGGCCGAAGTCGGTGAGGTTGATTGTGTGCTTTACCGTATAACCATTGTAGGCGAGTACGCGCTTGAGGGTATCAGCAAATATATATGAACGGAGATTGCCGATATGTGCGTAGTCATAGACTGTCGGACCACAGGTGTACATCGTGACCGCTTTTGGGTTATAGGGCACAAAGACCTCAGCGCTGCCGCTCATCGTATTAAAAAGAGAAAGCGGGCGGAATTCTGGCG
Source organism: uncultured Candidatus Saccharibacteria bacterium (assembly GCA_964494235.1). Classification (GTDB taxonomy): domain Bacteria; phylum Patescibacteriota; class Minisyncoccia; order Phycocordibacterales; family UBA918; genus JACQKD01. The sequence continues at coordinate 992 of CAZBQV010000054.1, read as the reverse complement.
CGACTGCGGGCAGGGCTCGCTTCGAGAAAAAGCGGAAGAAATCAAACATAGATATTCACTAGAATACTACATCCACCGCTTATATTTGAAGTAGGAGAATAGGCAAATAGCAGCCACGACCATGATGCTAATGATGATCCAAAAACCTCCATTAACGCCCACGAGCGGCATATCTTCAACATTCATGCCGAAAAGGGACGCAAAGAGCGAGAGTGGAAATGTTACAAAGGCCATGATGGTGAGGATCTTGGTCACTTCATTTTGCTTGGTTGAGACGAGAGAGTTATTGGTCTCGCGGAGCTCGACAACTGAAGCGGTGAGTGCCGAGAGATGGCGGGCAATCGCGTCGAAGGTTACTTCAAGATCGTGCATAAGTTCCATGTACGCCTTTGGAAAAATTGCCTCAAAGTGGTGGAGGGAGTGCTTGAGAATGTCCTCGTGATTGAGGAGAATCTGTCGAAATGTAATTAGGCGCTGGCTGACGCGGGAAATCTCGACAACCATTTCGCGCTCGCGTTCTCGGAATATTTCTTCTTCAATGTTATCAAGGAGTGTCTCGGTATAGTCGAGCTGGCGGTCGAGCGCGTCGTAGAGAGTATTCATCAGAGCAACAAAAATGTGTCCGCCGTGGAGAGATTTTTTTGTGCGTTTTAGCGTTGTGATGACTTCGAATTCTTTTGCAAATTTATGGAGGGCAGGGATGTCGCCGTATCGCGCGGTCACCAGAACCTTTTTTGAAACGAGGAACTTAATTTCTTGAGAGCGCTCGCGCTCGGTAAGTTTGACGACCGGGAAATCGAGGGTGACTTTAACAAATTTGCCGATAAGGTTTGCTTCGCCACGGCGTGTTTGGCCGTTGAAATCGGCCATAAGCGCAGGAGGAATATCGTACTGTTCGAGAACTTCGCGTATTTCTTCTGCCGTCGGAGACGCGAGGTCGACCCATGTGCACGAACCTTGTGAATACCGAGTGATCATAGCAATGTACTTAT
>CAZBQV010000053.1:0-1948 GCA_964494235.1 uncultured Candidatus Saccharibacteria bacterium | reverse complement strand
GTTGCTTCTGTGTCAGAATCCTGCGTCGCGGTCGGTTTGCACCACGTCTCCATGGTGAAGTTGCTCGTCACTCCGGTGCTTGTTGCCGCACACGTTGCATAATCATTCGTGCCATCAAAAACAATACTGCCGCGATTCCCACTATCAAATGTCGGACCATCCGTAAGCGTACTGTCAGCATACGTCCCCGTAAGATCGCTCCACGCAGTGCCCGTCCCCGGGTAGCTCGCCGTGTTCCCCGCATCGAGATTAAAAATCAAACCACTGGTAACAATTGGTGGCGGAATATTTCCCGCAGAAAAACCATACCAATCACTCCCACCGTTTGTTGTCAAAAAATTAAGAATATCAGTACCCGACGTCGTGAGTGTTGGTGCAGTACCATCTGCCCAGCTCACAGCAGCAGGCCAATTGACTGTCTGCGAACCACCGTTCGTGAGGAAGAGTGTGAAGCTGCATGCAGTGCCGCTCGCTGATGGATTAGAAAACGTAAAAGTGTTTGCGGAAGTCGAAACGGTCGCCGTCACGACGTTGCCAAGTCGTATATCGATATCACGCGTACCGCCACCTGCGCCGAGCGCATTCACGGTCTCGCCATAATCCTTCAGCATGGCACGGACGACATTCTTGTCGTCCATGTCCATGCGGTTTGCCGACATTCTGATCGTCATGCATCCAGTGTAACAGAGCCAAGAAGGAGCTCCTGCGGTGCTTCGTGCATAAATTTTTTAGTAATACGCTCTACTTCATCCGCAGTCGCCGCTTCCATGAGCTCCGCCCTGAGCTCGCGCGCACCCTCAAAACCATGCACGTATGCTTTATAGTGTTTCTTCATAATTGCAAAGCTCTTATGTGGCAAAAGCTCTTCAAAAAGATGTGTATGTTCAATCATAACGCGGAGTTTTTCTCCAATGGGCACATTCGTCGCGTCGTGCTCAGGATGAAACAACCACGGATTTCCAAAAATCGCTCGACCAAGCATCACACCATCGGCACCTGAGACGATCGCTTTTGCGCGCGCATCGTCAAGATTTTGCGCATCGCCATTACCGAGGATGCGCGCCGACGATCCGAGCCCATCTCGAATCTCTACCGCGCGCGCGACACGCTCCCATCGCGCGGGCACTTTCGACATCTCTTTTCGCGTTCGCGCATGGATCGTCACTGCAACCGGCTCGGCTTTCAAGAGCACTGGAAGCCACTCATCGAGTTGGTCCCTGTTGTACCCCACCCGTGTCTTCACCGAGACGGGCAACCCTGATCCTCGTTTCGCTGCCTCAATCACTGCAACCGCATTCTCAGGATTTTTTATCATCGCAGCACCGCACCCCTGCTTTTCAATCGAACGATCAGGACAACCCATATTGATGTCGATGCCGTCAAAGCCGAGATCCCGACAAAGGCGCGCGGCCTGCTCCATATACTCTGGCGTCGAAGAAAAAAGCTGCGCAACTATGGGTCGCTCTTCTTCACCATAGATAAGGTCTGCCATAAGCTTTCGCTTCCCCTCTTCAGTCGCACGCACGAGACCGTCCGCCGATACAAACTCGGTCCACATCACATCGGCTGCGCCGATGGTACCGTCTGCGCGTGTGTGTGCCGAATACTTTGCAATCAATTTCCGAAACGCAGCATCAGTCACGTCCGCCATCGGCGCGAGCACAAAAAACGGCTTCTGAAGATTATCCCAAAACGTCATATAGGGAGACGATACCTGTACACTGCATCCTGCGCAACTATTCTTCAGACTCCTTCATGAGCACTTCGCCCGCGCCCCCCTCTTCTCCCACAACCGGCTGCTTCACAAAAATCTTATTCCCGAAGCGAAGATCAATATATGAGAAATTGCCCGGACGCAAGTGGCCAAATTCTTCTGAGGTCAAAATAGAATTAAGGTTTTCAAAAATTTTCTGCATGTCGGCAACGCGTGGCACGAGTATCTCACCGC
>CAZBQV010000052.1:0-2279 GCA_964494235.1 uncultured Candidatus Saccharibacteria bacterium | reverse complement strand
CAAACGCTACAACCCGAATCGCAGTGCAGACTGGAACTATGGAGGACCAAAGTGGCGACTCTCGCGCTCAAAAATTGACCTCTTCATCGAGTGCCCACGCTGCTTCTATCTCGACAATAAGCTCGGGACCTCACGCCCTCGTGGCCCTGCCTTTACACTCAACGTCGCCGTTGATGAGCTTTTCAAAAAGGAATTTGATGCATATCGGAAATCTCAAACACCGCACCCGATCATGCAGAAATATAAGATTGATGCAGTGCCGTACGCGCATAAAAAGCTTGATGAATGGCGCGATAATTTCTCGGGCATCGCATACAAACACGAAAAAACTGGTTTTACCGTCTGTGGTGCAGTCGATGATATATGGGAGAAGTCAGATGGCTCTCTTATCGTTGTCGATTACAAAGCAACGTCAAAAGAGGGAGTTATTGAGACACTCGCAGACAGCTCATGGGAAGATCAGTACCGACGACAAATCGGTGTCTATCAGTGGCTGCTCGAGAAAAACGGATTCTCGGTTAACCCCGTTGGCTATTTCGTCTACGCAAATGCCTCAAAAGACCTCGAGGCTTTTAACGACACACTGACATTTGAAACAACCGTCGTCCCATGCGAGGGCGAGACGGAGTGGATTGAACCGACACTCGAGCGCATTCATACATGTCTCGAGAGTGATGCGATTCCACCATCCGGTGATGCATGTGAATTCTGTCCATACCGAGAGGCAAGCGGAAAAAAACTTCTCAAGATGGCGCAAGCACTTAAGAAAAAATAGTATGGATACATTTACTGATCGCGTACGGGACATTGTGCGCAACATTCCAAAAGGTGAGATGCGGACATATAAAGAAGTCGCTACCGAAGCAGGGAATTCTCGCGCAGCACGCGCGGTCGCTCGCATCATGGCTGCAAACTATGACCCCGAAATACCATGCCACCGCGTGATCAGAAGCGACGGAACACTCGCAAGTTACAACCGCGGCGGTACCAAAGCCAAGCGTGCTATACTCGAAGCCGAAGGGGTAACGTTTTAATAACGCAACTACTATGGGACTCTTTACTCGGATAGAACAGGCAATCGGCAGCGCAGAACGCGAACTTGCACGACTTCAGGATAAGAAGAAAGAGCTTGACCGCGCGGTAGAAGTCGCGAAGAAAAAAGCACAGCAAGAAGAAGCACGGTATCTCCATACAAAAAAGGAAAAAGAGGAGGCGCTAAAACGCGTACTCCAAGCAGCAGAACGGCAGGTTAATCTCCTCAAAGATAAAATAACCACCGCAGAAGAAGAAGCTCGTAAGCTCGATCCCGACATCAAGGCAATTGAGGATAAGATTCGCGGACTTCAAGCTGAGCTTGCCGAAGCGCGCAGAAAAGAAGAGCAAGTAAGGCAAGCAACACTTGCTCAAGCCGAACGCACTCAAAAGGATCATGCACGTGCTGCTGCTAACAAGGCTGAACAAAACAGGCGTCAGCTTATTCAAGCAGATGAAGCACGACATGCTGCTGAAGAAGAAGCGCGGCGCCGAGGCTTGACCCACCCATGACACTTGAAGAAAAACATGCGGCAATGAAAGCTATACGAGACGAGGTGCTCGCGCTCACCACTTCGCCACTCTACGAGTACCGTACCTCAAATAAGTATCTTCCGGTGATCGGAGAGGGAAATCATGATGCAGACGTAATGTTTATCGGCGAAGCGCCCGGGCGCAATGAAGCGAAGACGGGCCGACCGTTCTGCGGTGCTGCCGGAAAAACGCTCGATTTGCTCCTTGAGAGCATCTCATTGAAGCGCGAAGAAATTTACATCAGCAACATCGTCAAAGACCGTCCGCCAGAAAACCGAGATCCGACACCGGCCGAAATAGAAGCATACGGTCCATTCCTTGATCGGCAGATAGAGATTATCCAGCCAACCATCATCGTAACGCTCGGCCGATACTCAATGCAGTACATTATGCGAAAATTTGATCTCGAATTTGAGCTCGAGCCGATCAGTCGCTCGCACGGCAAGAGCTACACAGCAAACGCGAGCTACGGGCCGATACACATCATTCCGCAGTACCATCCCGCAGCGGCTATTTACAATCGCGCGCTTATCGATACACTCAAGGAAGATTTTAAAATAATTCCGCAGTACCTATGATGTACTCGTACCGTATAGAGCAGGCAATTCGTGCTGCAGCTGTACTCCATAAAGACCAAACGCGCAAGGGGAAAGCTCCATTTCCGTACGTCACACACCTCTTTTCTGTTGCCTGTATTATCGCCGACTATACGG
>CAZBQV010000051.1:0-2382 GCA_964494235.1 uncultured Candidatus Saccharibacteria bacterium | reverse complement strand
CATCACTGGTAGAGCCGCAATCGGACCGATATTACCTAAACCTAAAACCGCTGAGCCGTCGCTAACGACCGCCACCGTATTTCGCTTCATTGTATATTCACGTGCCTCTTTGGGAAATTTAGCCAAGTGACTGGATACCGCCCCAACTCCAGGAGTGTACATCGTACTCCAATCATCACGAGTCAAAAGCTTACCTTTAGAAACAACTTCGAGCTTACCTTTAAGTTTCTTATGCAAAGCTAACGCTAACTTACCGTAGTCCTTTTTTACTACTTTAGCAGCAGATACCTTTTTAGTTACTAACTTTGGTGTTGTATTTTTTTTAGCTGACATAAAAATTATTTTAATAAAATTTTTGCAAAAACGGATGTAGGTGGACTAGTTGGAAGAAATTTTACCACCAAGGCGTACCTGGATGTACGTTGCGGAAGTAAAATTTCTGAAACTAGCACAGATGCGCTGTTTTTGAAAAAAGTTTAATGTCACCTAGTATACGACACTCTGGTTTAAATATGAAAAAAGCCCGAGGCCGACAGTGATTTGTCGAACCTCGGGCTTTATATACTACGCTCCGAACACGTTGCGGCGCAGATCGCGGCGCTGGCAGCGCTTGCTCGCACTGTTCCGCGCTGCTTCGTTGTTGTATCGACGCCGCCGCGAGTGGTGGCGACTCTCGCTCAACCAGGCCTCGCTGGCATTCTCCATGCGCACGGCACGAAGGATGCGATTTCCTCCCATCTGCGACACCACCATCAACTCGACGTCGACGTTGGTGATCGGCGACGCGTTGACGTCGAGATCCAGTTCGGCGACCGGCAGGGCCGCGATCGGGGCGGTGGACGGCAGGGCCGCGATCGGGGCGGTGGACGGGACGGCGCCGAAGCACAGGCGCTTGGCGGGCAGCGGGCGGCGATCGTTGAAAACAACCTTACCCGCCACACCATCAAAATAGAGGATCATATCCCCTCCCAGGGGAAAGTCACCAACATTAGTGACTTTATTACTATAGCATATTTAATAGCTAAAGTCAATACATAAATAGTCTTGTAAAATAAAGATTTTTATAAGTTTATTTGTTACTATTTCTTTGTGTTAAGCACTGATTTACTCACGACTCACTTTCGCATTGATGAGGCTCATAAAAAAGCTTTAGCTCGACTTGGTATTACTACAGTCGAAAGCCTTCTCCTCCACCTTCCCCAACGCTATGAAGACATCTCTTCAATCCAAGCAGTTAGTTCTTTGACTAAAAATAATGACGCAGTAGTCTTTGGTCAACTTGGTGGACTAAATACCCGCAAATCTTGGAAGAGTCGCGTCCCCATCTCTGAAGGCTGGGTCGAAGATGGTACTGCTCGGATTAAAATTATGTGGTTTAACCAGCCATACATCGCCAAGATGTTAACTGACGGTATGTACGTTAAAGTCGCTGGTAAAGTGGCGGGTAGTGAAGGTAAACTATACATCACCAATCCGGAAGTCGAAAAACTCGACAGCCTACCGATTGATCGACATGATTCAATTTTTAATCAAACGGAAAATCTTGATGAAACCATCTATCCGGTCTACCGCGAAACCAAAGGAGTAACTTCCAAGTGGTTTTTTCATACTGTCCAAAAGTGTTTTGCCTCCGGTATTTTAGAAAAAATAATTGACCCTATCCCTGAAGACATTTTAAATCGCTATAATCTGCCAACTTTAAAGACAGCTTTGCAGTGGATTCACACACCAAAAAAAGCCGATCATGCCGCCAGTGCCCGAAAGCGTTTTGCTTTTGAAGAAGTTTTTTATATTCAAACCGCCAAAGCTCGTGAACGCGCGCAAGTAAGTGTTTCCTCTAGTTACCAAATCAAAACCGAAATAGATCATATTAAAAAGTTTACCGAACGTTTCCCGTTTCCATTAACCAAAGCCCAAGAAAAAACTATTGAAGAAATTCTCAAAGATTTTAGCGGCCAACACCCTATGTCTCGCCTACTTGAGGGTGATGTCGGTAGTGGTAAGACAGCAGTGGCAGCGACAGCGGCGTATGCCGTCGCCACTTCCAGACCGCCTGAAGGATTAAAATCATCGTCTCTTTCTCGTTCCAAAATAAAATCTGCTGATTTGGAGAACAGTGCGCGGCGTGGGAAAGGCGGCGCTGGAGACGTAGTTAACTACGATGACAGTGACGCCCGGGACCCACAACAAAGCACTGGCTACAAATTAGCAGATTTGGAGTACGGAAATCTGCAAGTGGCCTATATGGCTCCAACTGAAATATTAGCCAAACAACACTTTGAAAGTTTTATTACCTATTTCAAACACCTACCAATTCAAATTGGTTTAATCACTGGTAGTGGCTGCCAAAAGTTTCCCTCAAAGAGTAACCCTGAAAAACCA
>CAZBQV010000050.1:0-2486 GCA_964494235.1 uncultured Candidatus Saccharibacteria bacterium | reverse complement strand
GGTGAACGCTGCTGTCACGAATCATTTACGTAGGGCTCTCCCCAAAGCGATTGAGTCAGCGAGCAAGAGCAAGCAACAGCCGACAGACGAAACAGCAACCAAAGAGGGAGAGGATCCAACGAACAGCAAGATAGCGACGTTGGAGCGGAAGATTGCCGAATTGACCAAGCGAGAACGCGAGGCAAGAGAAGCGGCAAGGAAAGAAAAAACCGTTACCAACATTGCCCAGACATTGCGCGGGAAGGTAGCGGACGATTGGTTAGACATAGCGGTTGAGCGCCTAGCGTCAAAAGTTGAGTATGACGAAAGCGACGCTCCCCAGCTCAAGATTAATGACGGCGCATTCTCGTTAGAAGATGGCGCCGCGGAATGGCTCAAAGCGGCTGAGAATAAGCGCTTTTTGCCAGCTCCAAAGACAGCTCCCAAAGCGCCGAATGTTTATCAGGCGCCTGTAACGGTTGCAGGGAAAGAGCTGAGCTTTGACGAAAAACTACAATTAGCGGCAGCTGAGCTTGCAAAAGCTGGCTCGGCGCTTGGTCGCTGATTTTTTGCAGCGCGATCCTTTGATGGTGAAGCGCAATTAGAAACCTCACACAAGGAAACTATGTCAGATACTGCACAATCAACAGCATTAATTCAATTAGCAACGATCTTCCGTGACGATATCGTTAAGCAGATCAATCGCGCTGCCCCGCTTGCTTCACTACTCCGAGCCGAGCGTGGCTATAACGCCAGCGGACCCAATTGGGTTGCGCAAAGCACAGGGCATGCGGCAAGAACACACGCGGAGGGAGCATCCTTTGATGGTGCCGCTTCTGATGCACAAGCCCAAGCAACTTTAGGTTGGGGTCTTTATGATACCAGCTTCGTTGTCACTGATGAGGCAATGGCTCGCGCTGCCGCTGGGGGTAATCCCATGGGCAACGTCAAGCTGTTTGCTAAGAACATGCTTGATGCGGCTGAAGAGCTTGGAAAGAAAATTGAGGGCGACCTATTCACAGGGACCGGCTCAAACTCGATCATTGGTCTTGCCGATGCGATCGATGATTCCAACACCTATGCGACTATCAACCGCGCGAGCGCTTCTTACTGGCGTTCGACTGTCAAGGCGCCGGGCTCGCTAACCACATTAACCAAAGCACAGATTGAGGGCGACTTAGCCGAAATCTCTGTTGTTGGTGGTGCGCGCCCAAACCTAGCTGTTTGCTCTCCGCTCGTGTTTGCAAAGGTGCTTGGATTGTTCGATTCGGAGCGTCAGTTTATGACACCAACCGCTAGCAATGGCGGAAAGCCTGTGCTTGGCGATCCGTCGCTTGCTGTGGCTTATGTTTCAGGTTGCATGTTCGTTGAAGCACCAGACGGCTACGCCAGCGCAAACAACGGTTCAATTTACTACCTAAACAGCAATCACGTTCACATGGAATACATTCCGTATGTTGAGGTTGCCGGCTTTACCTCAATGGGTCTCAGCATGCCAAGTCTCCCATTCGCGCTTGACGTTGTAATGGGTGCCAAGACTTCGCACGCTTCTAAGGGTGTGCTCCGCTGCCAGGTTCAATTGGTTGTGGATCGCCCCAACACTTGCGGATCAAGAACAGATATCGATTTGCGCTAATTGCGTTTGGTGAAACATGATTGAGGAGTCACTGTCATATTACAGCAAGCAATTTAGCCAAATGAGGAACACGGAACATTTAGAATGGGATGCTTTCAGAAATGAATCATCCCATTCCGTGACCTTCAAATACGCCGACAAGTATGAAACCGTTCTCCCTGGAGAGATTGTCATGATCCCTAGGGAGCTGAAATATATCGTTGCTAAGCGCGGGTTACCTTTCGTCGAGGTAGACGTAACGTTTGCCTATTCGCCGGAAGAATACGCTGAGCTAACCAGAGCCCCGAAACAACAAGCGCGCTCTTATGCGGAACCGGAACCGGCAGCAAAGCCAAAAGCCGGACGCAAGAGCAAAAGGAAATAATTGGCGTTCACTTCAACTGAGAAATCAAAAATAAGAGCCGCTCTAGGATTCCCCGATGTCTACGTTTTTGCGAATCCTCGATTAGAGGGAGCGCTAGACGTTGCCGGAGCTGACGCCGATGTTGTTACAATCGTGCAAGGGCTTTTGACGAAGCTTGAAGCGGTTGAGACAGCGATCGATACCGGTGCTCTCACAGTTGCCGGAATCAAGAGCGTTGGCGCTGGCGATCCGGAATTCTATGAGGGCGGGAAGATTCGCGACTTGAGATCCATCGGTCGCGGTCTGTGTGCCAAGTTGAGCGTCAAGCTAGGCGTTGAAGTTGTGCATGATTACTTTGGTACTGAGGGGTATACCTCAGATGAATGGGGCAACAAGCCGTTTCAAAGCGGCATCTTTTTTTGAGCAATGACACTCAAAGACGATCTATTGCCGGTTGTTGATGAGCTGAGAAAGATTGCTCATGATCTTGGATTTCGTCCCTATACGGTTTCAGTTGCACGTTCTCAA
>CAZBQV010000049.1:0-2599 GCA_964494235.1 uncultured Candidatus Saccharibacteria bacterium | reverse complement strand
CGTGCTCTATACTGTAGTTGATTGCTATGGGTACCATCCTCTACTACATCAAGAAGCTGATTCCGGGATTTGTACTTCGCACGTTGCGACCACCCTACCACTACGCTCTCTCCTATCTGGCAGCAGTCCGGTATGGATTCCCCTCACGAGAAATTATCGTCATTGGTGTCACCGGCACTAAAGGAAAATCATCGGTGACCGAGATTGTGAACGCACTCTTTGAGGCGGACGGCAAGCGGACGGCACTTGCTGGCACGATCCGATTCAAGCTCGGCGAACGCACGGAGCCAAATCTCCACAAGATGACCATGCCGGGACGTTTCTTTGTGCAAAAATTCATCCGCGATGCAGTCCAGGCCGAGTGCGACGTCGTGATTCTCGAAATGACGTCCGAAGGCGTCAAACAATTCCGACACAAATGGATCGATCTCGATGCGCTCATTTTCACCAATCTTTCTCCCGAACATATTGAATCGCACGGATCATTTGAAAAATATATTGAGGCGAAGCTCAAGCTCGCACATCTGCTCGAAGAATCTTGTAAGCGGCCGCGCCGCATTATCGCAAATGCGGACGACCCATACGGCGCACAATTTCTCTCAGTCGACGTCGACGAGAAAATCCCCTACTCACTCAAGGACCCCGAGCTCCACACGCTCACCGGCGATGGTGCGTCAATCGTTATGGACGGCATGACGCTTCGCACTCCACTCGTCGGCCTCTTCAATGTCTACAACACACTTGCAGCTATCGCATGCGCTCGCTCGTTTGATATTTCATTAAAAACCATCGAAAAGGGGCTTGCATCGCTCGCACCCATCCGCGGCCGCGTCGAAAAATTTGAGAGTCCGCAGGGTGCGCACAAACGCATCACCGCAGTCGTCGACTACGCACATACACCTGACTCACTCGAAAAGCTCTATCAGGCTTTCGGAAAGGAAAAGAAAGTCTGTGTCCTCGGAAACACTGGCGGCGGTCGCGATACCTGGAAGCGGCCCGAGATGGGACGAATTGCAGGCGACTATTGCGATCACGTCATTCTCACGAATGAGGATCCATACGACGAAAATCCGCACGCAATCGTAAAAGCGATGGCTGACGGCATTAAAGACCAGGCCAAAGTTTCAATCATCATGGACCGCCGCGAAGCAATTCGCGAAGCGCTCCGCAGAGCGCCCGACAACAGCGTCGTCTTGATCAGCGGCAAAGGCACTGACCCGTACATCATGGGTCCGCGTGGTACCAAAGAGCCCTGGAGCGACGCACGCGTGGTACAAAAAGAAATGGCTCGCCTCTTCGGTCTCAAGATTAAAAATCAGAAAAAAAGTTCAGCGCCGTCAGTTGTTGTCGAGTAGTCCATACAACACAATTCCAACCGATACTGCGATATTGAGTGATTCCTTTTTTCCATACATCGGTATTGCGAGTATTTTGTCAGACACATCAAGCAGCTCCCGCGAAACGCCCTCGACTTCATTTCCGAATACCAGCACAATTTTTTCTTCAAGAATCGGCGCACGGTAATCAACCGAGCGCGCATCTTGCTCCACACTCACAATCGTCCGACCCTCGTCACGCATCAAAAGCGTAAAGTCGGTCGCATTTTCATAATGACCCCACGGCACCAGGCGCTCTGCGCCGAGCGCGGTCTTTTCGATCTCTGGTTGTGGTCGTCCAAATCGATCGATGGGGCGCGGCGTGTAGCCGATGAGACATATTTTCTCAACACCAATCGCCTCAGCGGTGCGGAAAACGGCGCCGACATTATACGCGCTCCGCACATTATCGAGCGCGACCCAGATACTTCTCTTTTTATTCTGCACAGACGCGTTTTCCATACAGGCCACATGATACACTTCTTTTACATGCTCAACATCTTCCCCATCATGTTCCTCTCGCTCTTCGCGCACGCACTCTTGCGCATCGGACTTGGGGGAATCTTTTTTTATTTCGGATACCGACACCTCCGACGCGATAAAGCAGAAGCAGAACGCGCATTCAAACACGCATCCCTTGCGTGGATGTTCTGGCCATTTGCCGCGCTCGAGATCGTCGTTGGTGCGCTCCTTTTTGTCGGAGCCTATACACAAATCGCCGCACTCGGCTCCCTCACCCTTTCGCTTTTCATGCTTTTCATCTCCCCAAAAAGTGACGCATTCCCGACATCCTCGTTCTACCTCGTCGCACTCTTTGCGAGCCTCTCCCTCTTCATCACGGGCGCAGGCGCCTTCGCATTCGACCTCCCGATCTAGGTCGACTTCCTCGACTCTTGTGGTATATTTTGAAAGCGACAGGTGTCGCTTTTTTCGTTCATTTGATCAATGGTACGGTCCACCCATAGCTCAGCCGGTAGAGCAGCTCCCTTTTAAGGAGAAGGTCCCAGGTTCGATCCCTGGTGGGTGGACCGTGAAATTGATCCCTCGTCTCATACTTCCTGTCATCGTCTTCATATCAGGCGCGGTCATTATGATTCTCGAGCTTGCGGCAGCACGCATCATCGCGCCGTACCTCGGCACCTCGATCCTTGTATGGACGAGTCTCATTGGCGTCTTTCTTGCCGCGCTTTCTGTTGGCTACTTCGTCGGCGGCAGAATCGCCG
>CAZBQV010000048.1:0-2642 GCA_964494235.1 uncultured Candidatus Saccharibacteria bacterium | reverse complement strand
CTCCGTCGACGCGCGATGATCACCCAAGCCGGGTGGTGCAAGGGACTGACCCCGCGAGCTCGGGCTCTGTGGAACGCCTGGTTCCACGACATCTCGAACGAGCGCGTGCTCCCGCACAACATCATCGGGATCAGGTCGCGCGCGCCGACGCACGCTCGGAAGATCGCCCTGTGTCTTGGTTGGGACTACGGCCCCGCGCAGGATGGTCTGCCTTGGGAGATGGACGAAGACGTCCTGCTCCCAGCGCTCAAGATGACCGAGCTGCACATCAAGAGCCTCGTCTGTCTCTCCCAGACCATCGCCGAGCATCCAGAAGCACGAATGCGCCGATCTGTCCTCGTCGCCATCGATCAGCACGGCGGGGTGGCTACACTGGGTCAGATCCTCTCGGTCCTCAAGATGCGCAAACGCCAAGTAGTCGAGCACCTCGACGCGCTGATCGAAGAAGGTCGGGTGTGTCAAGTCGCGACGACTCTCGGGCCCATCACGTTCGAGCTCACTCAACCAGGGACAAGTGGCCTATGACACGAGAAGATGCCGAGTTCGAGAAGGTGATGGATGCGCTGGCAGAACACGGGCCGATCTCCGTGCTCGCTCTGGTGAAGCGCGTGTTCGGGGAAGACACGGGGCCCAACTCGGGGGCCTACACACGCGCGCTCTCCCACATCAAGATCGCGGAGCGCCTCGGACTGGCCCGAAAGACGGGTCGTCGGCGCTCATGCCTCTGGCACCTCGCCTAGTTACTAGGCCGCATGAAAGTCTCAATCTGGGCAGACTCCCGCATCGGTCGCGTCCGCGAACGGCAGGAGGACGCGTTTCTCGTCGACCGCCCGCTCATCGCTGTCGCAGATGGAATGGGAGGTACAACGTACGGACGCGAGACCGCGCAGTACGCTGTCCTCGCTCTCGCGACGCACAAGCCGCGGTCAGTCCCAGACCTACTTCGAGTCGCGAAGGACGTGGACGAGTCCGCGAACCTGATGTGGAGCGGAGGGGGTGGGTCGACGCTCGACGTGGTGCTGCTCGGCGAGGTCGTTGAGGGCATCCACGCCGGCGACTCTCGAGTCTACTGGGGTGTGAAGAAGGGTCGAGGTCCGACCGCGCGCCGAGTGCTGATCCAAGTGACCTGCGACCACAGCATCGGCGGCCGCTACCTCACCAACTTCGTCGGGAAGGGGCAAGCTCGGTTCGACCCTGTCCGAATCCCCTGGGCTCTTGGCAACTACGTCCTGCTGTGCTCGGACGGTCTCACGAACGAGCTCAAGGACTGGCAGATCGCCGATGTCCTCTGGTCGAAGACGAAGAACCCCGCTCTCGCTCTGACACGGGCGGTCACGAAGACGACGAAAGCTCGCGACAACGTGACCGCCGTGGTGGCTCGACGCGAGTAGCTACCCGATCTCGAGCGAGTCGGCGTTCGTACGAACGATCTGCTCCCAGAACTCCGGCGCGAGCACCCAGAGGATGAAGTCCGAGTCGAGCTCGCGCTTCGGGTCGAGCACGAACAGCTTGCTCACCGGGAGTGAACCCGGGAGCACCACATGGCCGTCGATGTCCTCGAACCAAACGAGGTCCTGCGGAGACTGCGGCTTCACCCCTCGCCTCCGGGTGAACACGTCAACCACTCTTGCACCTTCGAGTCCTGCCACGCCCGCTTGCCTTCGCCTGCGAAGCCGAGCTGTCGAGAAGTCCAGCCGCGTTCGACAAGCGGAGCTGGCGAGGAGGACTCGGAGAGGAGGACGCGAGCGCCGCGGTCGTGCAGGGTGAAGCAGGTGTCGAGGACTTGTGCTCGGGTCAGCTTGAAGGGGTAGGCCATCGTGCCCTCGTAGGGGGGATCGAAATAGACGACCGTACGCGACCAATCGAGGTCGGCGTTGGCCACGAAGTCGACGATGTCCGCCTGGTGTGCCTCTACCGCCGACCACGACCTGGCCGCGTTGCTGTCGATGAGGTCTGCGAGACTCCACCGAGGGTTAGCCCAGCCGCGGTTGTTGGTCCGAGAGGACGACGAGGTCTTGTTGTCTCGATACTCGGGGTCGAACCCGTGCGTCAGCCACCCCGTCAAGGTGGGGTACACAGGCTTGCCCTTGAAGCTGCGCGCCTGCAGGAAGATGTGCGTCGCCGCGCACCGAATGGCCTGGGGACCACGCGCCGATGCAGGAATGTCGGGAGCGCGGGCAGCGCGGAGTCGATCGAACAGCTCGCGGTCGTCTGTCCAGTAGCGAACGTCCTCGCCGGCCTCTTTGGCGGCGAAGCGCTTCGCACCCCAGCCCCGCAGAACCTCCGCGACGGGTCGAGGATGTGTGTTGAGCACCCCGAGCGTCCGACCCCACTC
The DNA here is from genome assembly GCA_964494235.1 of uncultured Candidatus Saccharibacteria bacterium. Taxonomy (GTDB): domain Bacteria; phylum Patescibacteriota; class Minisyncoccia; order Phycocordibacterales; family UBA918; genus JACQKD01. The sequence continues at coordinate 307 of CAZBQV010000048.1, read as the reverse complement.
ACCCGCGTCGACCCACACGAAGCGCGAGGGGGTGAAGGGACCGATGACCTCAAGGATCTGCTTGGCCAGCTTGAGCTTGCTCCCCGCGTACGGAGTGACACGCTTCGCTCCGACCATCCGATGCGAAACGGCCGCAGTTCCGGCACCCAGCTCGACGAAGATGTCTCGGCTCACGCCCGTGTCCAGACGAGCATGATGGCGGGGGACGCAGACCTCGAGCGGAAGCCCGGATGCGTCTCGACTCGGAAGCGCCACCCCTTCGGGGTCTGCCCAGCGATGTTCTTGCCCAGGTGAGCAGAGCGAGAAC
>CAZBQV010000047.1:1505-2643 GCA_964494235.1 uncultured Candidatus Saccharibacteria bacterium | reverse complement strand
TGCTGCCGGACTTGGATTCGAACCAAGATGACGACTTTCAGAGAGTCGCATCCTACCATTAGATGATCCGGCAAAGAGAGGCGCTCAAGGCGCCTCAATCGCTCTATAGTGCCTAATTTCAGCTCCAAATTCAAGCAGGCGCACTCTGGTCACTTCTGCAGGTAGGCACTAGCAGAGATGCGCGCGGTTGTCTGCTTCGATGATTTTCCAGCTGCAGGTCTCGCCAATACACTCATACGAAAGGTGTGTAATACTTCCATTCCCTACCTGAAAGAGCTTGAGAATACCGAGTGCGTAGGCAAACACTGAAATCTTGCCATGGCGCAAGCGCGTGAGCATGAGGGTGATGAACACGGCATGCGAAACGACAACAACATGCTCGTGCGTCTTTGAAAGTGACTGAAGATGAGCAAGCGCTCGTTCGATACGCATGGAGACATCGCGGAGATTTTCCTCATCGCTGTAATGCCACGAGGAGGAAAATGATCCGAGAAAAAGTTTGAAGCCCACCCAGAGTGAATAGAGACCAAAATAAGCTCTACCAAAAAGTGTCGAGGGTCTCCTCATCTCTCGAAAAAGTGGATCAATAGTGACTTCTCGTTGGAGTGTTTTCCCAATGATGTCGGCGGTTTCGCGCGCCCGCGCAAGATCACTCGATACAAGATATGGCTCACTGAGGTGCGCGAGCGCGCGACCAGCGCACGTCGCCTGCTCTTTACCTTTCTCAGCAAGCGGTACACCCTCGTGCTGATGAATGTGATTGGTATTACAAAATGTCTCTCCGTGACGTACAAGATACACGTGCATGCTACTTTTTTTCAGTAAGATCAATGATCGCAAGCTCAAGCGGGAGTTGCGCAAGATACGTACGGCCGATTTGTTCAGCGGCAGCGAGCAATCGTGCAAGAAGTGCAGAATTGATCGGCGAGGTCGCATCTTTTGCGAACACAGATAGCGTTTGCCGATCTTCTTCACGCACATGCGCAAACGCATGTTCATCATTACCTCCATGACGCGCAAGCATCACGGCACGCACGCGCTCGAGAATGAGTCGCATAAAAAGCTTCATATCAATATTTTCAGACACGGCCGACTGCACTGCTGCAAGTCCACGCGCTGCATCCCGCGCATGGAGCGC
>CAZBQV010000047.1:0-1405 GCA_964494235.1 uncultured Candidatus Saccharibacteria bacterium | reverse complement strand
GACGTAATCGTCTCAAGTAATTTCTCAGGCTCAGTTGTTGCGAGGATGAAGACGACATGCGCCGGCGGTTCTTCAAGTGTCTTCAAGAGCGCATTGAAAGCCTCTTTGGTGAGCATGTGCACCTCGTCTATGATGTACACTTTCCGTTCTGATTCATACGGAAGCGTGTGCACCGCCTCGCGCAACTCACGAATGTCATCAATGCCTCGGTTTGATGCTGCATCAATTTCATAAGTATCAATTGCGCTCGCACCGATCGCGCGCGCGAAGATGCGCGCAATACTCGTCTTCCCTGTTCCGCGCGATCCGGTAAAGAGGAGCGCATGTGGGATCTGCCCGGAACGCACCGCACCTTCGAGCGTCTTCACGATAGCCTCCTGTCCGCGCACATCAGCAAACGTCAATGGACGATACTTTCGATAGAGTGCCGTGTGTGTGGTTTCCATATGGAGCTATTGTACCAGACTAGAAAAAGCTACCGATAATTGACGTGGTCACGCATAAATGACCGAATTGCCTCAATATCACGCGGTAGATCGTCACTTCCGAGTAGAATAATACTGATCTCTGCTGAAGTGCCGGACGGGAAGTTTTCATTGAAGATACCCGCAAAGGTTCTATTTGCTTCGTCCGTATAGCCATGTTTACCACCGCGAAATGTATCTGCGTTGACGAGCGGATTTACATTCCACCATGCATGAGTAGAACCGATATAAGTCGGCAAGCTTGTAATATCGAGCACATACGGCTGATTATTGGAAAGGTGAGCAATAAAAATAGCGAGATCGTGTACGGTCGAGACATTTTGCGGCGAAAGGCCGCTCGGATCAGCAAAATAGGTATCATCCATTCCAAGCGCATCTGCTTGTGCGTTCATATCTTCGATGAAACGTGCTCTCCCACTGTGCTCAGCAAGCGCTTCTGCTGCATCATTGGATGATTCAATGAGAAGCGGAAAAAGGAGTTCGCGGACACTCATATGCTCGCCTGCACGGAGACTCCCTGCCCGGCCTTCAGTTGCAACCGCGCGCCACGAGAGCGTCGTCGATGCTTCAAGCGCGAGCGTGTCGAGCGCGATATCTGCGGTGAAAAGCTTCGTGAGAGACGCGACGGGAAGAACCTCTCGTTCATTCTGTGCGAGGAGTACGTTGCCGGTCGCCGCATCAAACACTCCCCACGCACGTGCACTCACCTCGGGTTCAACACCGAGATCAATCGTATACACGCGCTCGCTCGAGAGCGCATCCTGTACCGTACGCGACGAAAGAAAAATCAAACTGACGCAAAGTATGAGAACTACGAGGAGAAAAATTCGCATGTCGTATGACATTATGACACGAAGAAGGCGCGGCTCCCAAAGGGAGCCGCGCCTTCTTCTCATCTAAACTTAATGTGCAACTTTCTT
>CAZBQV010000046.1:0-2765 GCA_964494235.1 uncultured Candidatus Saccharibacteria bacterium | reverse complement strand
GCATACGACGAAGAAGGCCGCGAGTACGAACGCGGCGCTTCAGGGCTTCTCGCACAAATCTTCCAGCATGAAGTCGACCACCTCGATGGCATCCTCTTCATCGATCGCGCTGATGAAATCTACAGCAAGGCCGAGCTTGAAAAGTTGCGCACCGCCGATTCAAAATAATCATGAAAAAACCTACCATCGTCTTTTTTGGCACGCCTGCATTCGCAACCACAATCCTCGATGCGCTTAAAAATGCCGGCCTTTCTCCTGCTCTCATCATCACCACGCCGGATGAACCAAAAGGTCGCAACCTCGTCCTTACGCCACCGCCGGTCAAAGTGTGGGCTGAAAAAGAAAATATCGCAGTACTCCAACCGTCATCACTCAAACATGATGCAGAAATTGCACCACTATTGAATACCGAGTGGGATCTTTTTGTCGTCGCCTCATACGGCAAAATTCTTCCGAAAACAATTCTCGATGTACCGAAACACGGCACACTGAACGTCCATCCCTCACTCCTCCCGAAATTTCGCGGCGCAAGCCCCGTGCGATCTGCGATCCTTACCGACACCCGTGCAACCGGCGTCTCAATCATGCTCATGGATGAGCAGCTCGATCACGGCCCCGTCGTCTCACAAGCCCGCATCGAGCTCGATCAAGAAGACTGGCCACCGCGTGCGACGATGTTTGAAGACCTCATGGCGCACGCCGGCGGCGAGCTCCTTGCAGAGACAATTCCCGCATGGATTGCCGGAGAGATTACCCCCGAGCCGCAGCACGACGACGAAGCGACGTTTTCAGAAAAGATAACAAAAGAAATGGGCGAACTCGATCTTTCTGCCGAACCATACCAAAACCTTCTCAAGATTCGCGCATATGATGGCTGGCCCGGCACTTACTTCTTTCACGAGCGCAATGGAAAAAAGATTCGCGTGAAAGTCACTGACGCGGAAATTGCGGATGATGGGTCACTCAAGCTCCTTCGCGTCATTCCAGAAGGAAAAAAAGAAATGGCGTACGAAGATTTCCTTCGTGGAAATGTGTAGATAGAAAAAAGCGCGGCGGGCCTGTGGCCCGCCGCGCTTTTTTCTCCTACTCTCCTCCAAAGCGAATCATCTTTTTGATACGCTGCGCTCCTCTCTTAAAAAGGCTTCTCCGTTTCCCCATCTTTCGGATAATTTCTGATTTCAGTTCATTTTTTGCCTGCTCGATCGCATCTTCCATGCGCTCTGCGGTCGCCTCCGCACGAAAGAGCGTGCCGCCGACCTGCAAGTTGATCTCGGTGCGATATATATTCCCCGTCTGTTGGCCGGTAAGTTTTTCAAGCTCTACCTCGCACGTCTGTGCAGGCTCGTAATCAGGAACAAATTTTCCCAGCGTGCCAAGCCGCTTATCAAGTAATTTCTCGATATGCGGCAGTATTTCAAAATTGGTCGTCTTTAGTGTAATGCGTGGAAATGTGTTCATACGTTAACCATTATCAACGCTCATAATCTTCGACGGCGAATGATGGCCGGAGACAATGCGTACCGAAGAAACAGAAACACCAAACGCATCGGCTATAATCTCGCGCACCCGTCCATTCGCGAGATTGCGCTCTGCCGGTTCTTTCACTGCGATGTCAAAGTGATCTTCACGTACCCGCTCAACCTTCTCTTTCTTCGCACCCGCGACGACGCGCACCCGTACGTACATATATTACTCAACGGGACACACCTTTGGTTCTTCTGCAGATGCCGTGGTCGTGCCGCCGAAGCGTTTATCGAGATACTCCACGATGTCAGCCGATTCATACATCTCGACATTACATTCAGCGTCCACGAGGTACGGCACCTGCTGCTTACCGCCGCGTGCAACAAGCTCGTCGATTACGCCGTCATCAGCAATATTCCGTTCTTCAAACGGCACGGCGAGCTCGTCGAGCTTATGGAGCACCATTGCACAAAATGGACAACCGGTTTTTACGTAGAGTGTAAGCATATTATTGATTGGTTCGTGTATAAACTCCCATGAGCTCTGCTTTTTTGAGTACGTGCCCGTCGATTGCCGCCTCGACATCCGCGCGCGCGGCAGTCTCATCAAGCGGCAGCATGGTATCGAGCGCATAGAGTGTGAAGAAGTACCGATGCTCTCCGTCCGGAGGACATGGACCAACATACCCATTTCCACGTGTATTCCGCCCTTCAATACCGTGTACATCTCCTTCTTCTCGAATCATCGACGTCCCTGCAGGAATATTGAAGAGCACCCAATGATCAAATGAATCAACCCCAAGACTCTCTTTTGCTGACTGCGGTATATCGGGGTCATGCATTATGAGTGCAAATGACACGGTCCCCGCAGGTGCACCATCAATCGCAAGCGGCGGATGTACCCCCGCCCCGTCGCATGTGTACCGAATAGGAATCGCGCCTCCTTCTCTAAATGATGGTGAAGTCAGTGTAAACATAGGTATTTCAGGTGCGCGGTACTCCTCCCCTTCGGTGCCGTCGTTTCCGATAAGGAAGTATCCTCCGATAAAAAGAATGGCGAACGCAAGGCCTAAGATTGCGTATGCAGCGCGCATAACGTCTTTATTATACCACAGCGCTTGAATACAGGATTTTTTCGGGTACAATGCCTCTATCCATTTTCGGATGGGTAACCACATTCCGCGGTATGCATACGCATACCGCATCATTCGGAGAAATCCTAAAAGTACACTTTTAGAATCCTCCTTCATTCCGCGGTAGCTCAGTGGTAGAGCAGTGCGCTGTTAACGCATTGGTCGTAGG
>CAZBQV010000045.1:0-2918 GCA_964494235.1 uncultured Candidatus Saccharibacteria bacterium | reverse complement strand
TTGCGGCCTGGCGGTTTTCAAGACCGCTCGTTTCAACCACTCACGCACCCCTCCAATTTCGGTATGCCGAGTCGTTTGATAGTACCAGAAGAAGCACCGCCCACGCAACGGAGCGGTATGCTATGCTTTCCGCATGCGACTTTTAGGTATCGACTACGGCACAAAGCGCGTGGGTGTCGCGCTCACGGACGAAAGTGGTGCGATGGCGTTTCCACACAATACATTTCCAAATGATCCGATGCTCCGCGAGCGTCTCGAGGCGCTCGCGGAAGAAAAAGGAGTGAGCATGATTGTCATTGGTCTCTCACATACGCTCGGCGGCACTCCTAACCTTGTACAAAAGGAAATCGATGCGCTTGCTGAGTACCTGCGAGAATCACTTAAAATCCCCGTACATCTTGAGCCGGAGCAATTTACAACGCAGGCTGCTCTCCGACTCCAGGGCCGCACCGAAAAGATCGATGCGTCAGCCGCCGCACTCATCCTCGATGGATACCTTATTCGTAACCAACAAACACATGATTAGCTACGACGATTTTGCAAAATTAGAGATTCGTATTGGAGAAATCACCGCGGTGGAGGTCGTGCCGGATGCGGACAAGCTCCTCAAGCTCACGGTTGATTTCGGCGAAGATCGTCCACGTCAGATTATCTCAGGAATCCGCACATTTTTTGAAGACCCACAGATGCTCGTAGGGAAGAAGTGTCCGTTCCTTACCAATCTTGAGCACCGTACGATCCGTGGCCTCGAGAGTGAAGGAATGATTCTCGCTGCTTCAACAGAGGAAGGACTTTTTTCTCTCCTCACACTGTCGCAGGATTTGCCGGCGGGGACAAAAGTAAAGTGAGTTACTGACGTGTGAGTTTTCCATACTGCGATTTGATACCGCCATCGTATACTTATATACATGGCAGCTTCGTCGCTTTTTGCAAAAATATTTCCACCGCCGCGCTACATGACGCTTCCGAGCGTTGGTGTCGACATTTCAGAATCCTCGCTCAAGTACATTCAATTTGCACAACATGGCGCGCGCCGAACACTCGCACGATGGGGAGATATCCCTATTCCCGAGGGAGTAGTCTCGCGCGGTGACGTGACCAATAAAGCGGCGCTCGTCGAGGTGCTGCGCCAGGTGCGCGCCGCGTGTTCGACGCCGTACGTGCGGCTTTCGCTTCCGGAAGAGCGCGCGTATCTTTTTGAAACAACGATTGAACGCGGCACGCCGTACAACGACATTCGTGGCTTGCTGGAGTTTCGCATGGAAGAAAATGTTCCGCTTTCACCGCGTGACGCCTTTTTTGATTACGACATTGTCGAGGATGATGTTGATGACAAAGTGTTGCGCGTGGGGGTTGCCGTGTATAGTCGCGAAACAATCGTTAATTACTACGATGCATGCATCGAGGCAAAACTTCTTCCACTCTCCTTTGAGGTCGAAGCTGATGCGATCGTGCGCGCTGCGTCTCCGCAGGACGACGACGGCACTTTTATGGTGATTGACTTCGGGAAGACGCGTACTGGTATCGGCATTGTGCACAAGCGCGCACTACTCTATACCTCAACGATTGATATTGGCGGCGTGCACTTGAGTAATGCGCTCCGACAGGTGTACGGCGATGTTGCCGAAGATGAACTTACCAAACTGAAGAATGAAAAAGGATTGCTCCATACGGGAGAAGAGAACGATGTATATGAAGCACTCCTCCCAACGGTGGCAGCACTAAAAGATGAGATTGATACGCGTATCGTCTATTGGAATACGCGTACCGCAGAAGCGGGAGAACGAGAGATTGAGAAGGTGATCCTTTGTGGAGGAAGTGCCAATATGGCAGGGCTCCCGGAGTATTTTACAGAAGTACTTGGCATTGAGACGGAGCGCGCGGATATCTGGAAAAATGTGTTTGTGAAAGATACTGAAGCCCTTCCAATTACACGGCGGTATTCATATGGGTACGCAACAGCGGTTGGTCTCGCGCTCCGTGACGAACTTACATAAGTATGATTAATCTCATTCCTCCAGATTCAAAGAAAGTGATTAAGCGAGAGTATCTCTTGCGGACGGCGACGGTATGGATGGCGCTCTTTTCGATTGTTGGCATTATCACCGTGATACTTTTGGTGCCTACGTATGTGCTGCTCTCAAAAAGTCTTGAGGTGATGGCTGTCGAAACAGGAAAGGAGAGTGAGGATTTTGATTCTGATGCATACCAAGAACTCCGTGCTGATTTTAAAAAGGCTCACCTTATCGCGCAACGGCTCGCGGTGACATCAACATCGACACCTGCATCGGTGATTTTTGCTGACATACAAGCAGTCCAGACTGATGACATTATGATGACGGGATTCACATATGAGAGCGATGGTGCAGTGGTGAAAAAGGTCGAGGTGCGCGGCATTGCATCTACCCGCGCAGCACTCGCCGCCTTTTCTGCAACGCTCGAGCAGAATCCGCGTTTTGCGCGGGCAGACGTACCTGTCTCAAGCCTTACCAACGATCGTGATCTTCCATTTGTGCTTAATATCACGATGGCTAAATCGCCTAAACCATGATTACTGGCCGAACAAAAACATTATTCATTGCATGGCTCCTAATTTTTGTGGGGGTGCTCGGAAGTGGGGGTGCTGCGTTCTATATGGTGCACCTGAAAGAGAGCGCGCTTGAAAAATATCTTGATGAGCAGGCTCGTCTTGCAGCATCAGAAAAGGAGGCGGCAGTGCTTTTGGAGCTTGCGGCACGCACCGAGAGTGTACGCGCGGAAATCGTTGGACATGTTGTTTCTGACGACGATTCAGTCATTGAGTTTCTCTCGTATATGGATGCGCTGTATGGGGAGCGGGGAATTGTCGCAGAGACACGGCCGATTGTGGTTGAATCAATAAAGGGGAATTCAACCTTTGAGTATCTTGTACTTGAGGT
>CAZBQV010000044.1:0-2943 GCA_964494235.1 uncultured Candidatus Saccharibacteria bacterium | reverse complement strand
GAGATCCAGGGCAAGGAATACGAAGGCGGGCAATGGATCCCGAAAGACGCGGCGGTGGAAGCCACGCCAGCGGCCCAAGAGAAGATCGAGGTAGTGGACCAGGCCACGGGAGAAGCCGAGCCACTTGAGCAAACTCTAGAGGCGGGGAATAATGCCCCCGCATCGCCACCGAGTCCAGAGGACGATTCCCATGACCAGCCACGATCCGACGCAGAATCAGATTCCACCAGAGGAGATGGAGGACGAGTTGGAGATCGAGGACGATCTGACGACGGAGAATCTGGCGGCGCAGGCGATTTGGGAGCAAATCCAGTTGGACCGTCAGAAGAACGGATCGTCACCTCACGCCAACAGCACACGCGCCCAGCGGATCGATCCCTCGTTCCAGAGCGACTTCGACAACATCTAGACGACCACCAGCAGGAAGGCGTCGCCAAGGCGATTGCCTCGCTGCAGGACGTAGGTGGCTTTCTCAATTCCGACGGGACTGGCGTCGGTAAGACGCGGCAGCTCCTCGCCACCGCGCAGCACTATCTCGATCAGGGTAAGAAGGTCATTGTCATTGCGCCTAAGGGCGTGACCAAAGCCGACTGGAAGAAAAAGACCGTCACCGGATCATGGCAAAACGACAGCCGGGCCATGGGCGTGCCGATCCATGTGACGCGGGACGAGCTCGACCCCAAGGCGGTCAATATTTCGAGCTACGAAAATCTCGCGAAGCTCAAGCGGCAGGTCGACGATAACACGGTCGTGATGTTTGATGAGGCGCACTCGCTGAAAAATCGCGATTCCGCCCGCTCCAAACACGGATTGGAAATGGCCAATGCCGCTGCCGCGGTACTCTTTGCCACGGCCACCCCAGTGGATAAGGTCGAGCACCTGCACTACCTGGATCGGGCTGGCGCTTTTGGCGGGCGCTATTACGGCCAGACCTACGAGCAATTAGGACTGGAGCAGGTCGAGCAGCACATTGGCGGTGGCCAGACGGTCAAAAAGTGGCAGATTCGGCCCGGCGTCAAAGCGTCCGAAGTCATGCGGCGACTGTCGGGGCTATTCACGCGATTGACGGCCGATGGCCGGATGGTCAAGCGTGAGATCAGCATGAAGGACGTGCCGGTATCGGTACAGCAGGTGAAACTGCCTCCCGAGGCCCACGAAGTCCTGAATCGCATCGAGGAGGAACTGACGGGCACTTCGGCCAATGCAGGCCTGGAGCGAGCCCGCATCTTGATGCACCAACGTCGACAGCAGGAGCCGTATAAGGTCGCGCCAGCAGTTGACGAGGCGCTGCAGGCGCTCGACGCGGGCCGGCAGGTGGTGATTTTCGCGTCACGGGTGAATGAATCGCAGGTCGGCGGAGAGGATGACGACGACGAAAACGTTATCAAGTCCGAAGGGACCATGAAACTCCTGCGGGAAGAACTGGAGCGGCGCGGCATCAAGCCGGCGGATATTGCGGAGATTCACGGCGGGGTCTCCAAAACGAAGATCCCGAAAGAAATGGACCGCTTCCAGGCGGGCCAGGCTCGCGTGGTGATCGCCACCGTAGAAAGCGGCGGTACGGGGATCAACCTGGACGACACACATGGGGACCGGCCGCGGACGCTGATCATGATGACGGCGCCGTTTTCGGCGGTGGAAAACGTCCAGGCGGCTGGCCGAGTGTGGCGGCTCAAAACGAAGAGTATTCCCGAGATCAAGTATCTGTTCGGGGATACGGAAGTAGACGATTGGAATTCGGCGCTGATCAGCAAGAAGATGCAGACGCTGGGCGCGTCGGTAAGCGGCCAGATTGGCAAACTCGACGTGAACAAGTTGAGCGAGTCGGACGCGATCGATTTCGAGTCCGAAGAACCGTACGAGTGGCAATATCCAGGCGAAGGGCAACCGCCCACAGCGTCGTTTACCAAGTTGGATAGCGGCGAGTGGGGCATGCGAGTGGACGGCCGGGTGCGACCGGGCGAAACGGTCGAGATCGCGAAGCGGGACGGATCGAAAACGCGGCGCGTAGTCGGGAAGATCGTCAAGACAGGCGCCGGATTCACGATCGCGACGTTGAGCGACGCGGCGCCAGCCCGCGAGCAATTGCCTCCTCCCCCCCCGCCCCCTCCCCCCGAAACGCCCGCCAAGACGTTTTCCGAGGAGAAGAAGACCGCAATTCACCAAGCGATGAAGTCGCTGGCAGCGATGGACGAAGATCGGGCGCGCGAGGTGAACAACATGGGGTTCAGCAAGTTCGATGGCGTGTTTGGCCACGACTTGGCTAACCGCGACACATTGACGGATCGGCAGGCGGAAGCGGCCGAGAAGTTGGTGAACAAGTACCGCCGACAACTGCCCGATTCGTTACTGGAGGTGGCACTCAAAAAAGAAGAAACGCCGCGACCGCCGACGCCGCCTGCCCCCAAGGCGCCCACGGCAAAACCAAGTCATCCGTTTGAAGCACTGGCTGCTTGGTCGGAACCGAAGCGGGTCAACACGGCTCAGGGCCCGCGGATCGTGCGCAGCGCGCGACCTACGCCGAAATTCTGGCAGGAGTGGGGCAAAAACAAGGATCGTCTCAAGCGGCAAGGCGTCAGTGTCTCGAAGTATCAAGGTGACTGGCAAATTTCATGGTGGCAGGAGGTGCCCGATCGCAACGCGAAACGCTACGCCAAAGGCGACATCCTGCCCGGCGGACTCGCCGACGACGCACCACCAGTGGATCCCGAGGCCTTAGCCCGTGGCATCGCCATCGAGATGGAGCATACAGACGATCCGGCCATCGCGAAGGAAATCGCGGCCGACCATCTGGCGGAGTTCCCAGACTACTACGACGCTTTGGAGCAAATGGAAGCGTCGCTTCGAGCTCGCGCCGCCAAGTTGGGAGATCGATTACGATACGCCAGGGACTTAGCAGACCTGTCGGCCGAACCGCTCACCTACGCCTGCGCCTGCCGGCAG
>CAZBQV010000043.1:0-2952 GCA_964494235.1 uncultured Candidatus Saccharibacteria bacterium | reverse complement strand
ACAGGCGTTCAGGGACTACGACGCGGGTACAGGCCATGACCTCTACAAGATCACGGCGGGCGGCATCCTCGGTAAACGACCGGAGGATGTGACCAAGGACGAGCGACAGGCGCAAGGCAAGGTGCCGGAATTGGCGTGCGGGTATCAGGGCGCGGCGGGTGCCTTCAAATCAATGGCTGCGCTCTACGGGCTAACACTACCCGACAGCCGGGTGAAGGAGATCGTGGACGGCTGGCGGCGGACCAATAGCGCAATCGTGCAGTTCTGGTATGACATGGACAGCGCGGCGCGCGAGGCGATCCTGCAACCCGGCACCGTTACCTCAGCCGGTCGCATACGCTTTCACAAGCAAGGCAACTGGCTGAGGATGCAACTGCCGAGCGGGCGGTTCCTGTGCTACGCCGACCCTGCGCTCGTGGAGCACCCGAAATTCGATCGAGGCACCTCGATCTCGTACATGGGTTTGAACAGCTACACACGGCGCTGGGAACGGCTCCACACCTACGGCGGCAAGCTGACCGAGAACGTGGTGCAGGCAGCGGCGCGCGATGTCATGGCGCATAATGCGGAAGCGATCGAGGAAGCCGGTTTCCCGATCGTGCTCTCGGTCCATGACGAGATCATCACCGAGCCGATCGACACCCCGGAGTTCAGCAAGGACAGACTGGAGCAACTGCTCGCCGCCACACCCTTCTGGGCCGACGAGACGCTGCCGCTTGCGGCGGCGGGGGCCGAGATGTACCGTTATGCGAAGACAGATTAGGAGGACGCTATGACCAAGGACATAATTCTCATTATCGCACTTATTGCAGGCGTCGGCGCGGCGTTTCTGGCCGTTGCCGCCGTGTTGGTGTCTTCCGTAGTGGATCGAACCAATGGCAATAGCTGAGCGCGATGTCGTCGCCTATTTCAAGCGCAAGGTCGCAGACCTTGGCGGTGAGACGCGGAAGCTCGCCTATGAGGGCCGCAACGGGGCAACAGACCAGCTCGTGCTGCTCCCCGGCAGGCACTGTGTCGTTGAGATTAAGCGCCCTGGCGAGGAGCCGCGCATTGTGCAAGCGCGTGAGCATGAGCGGCTGCGTGGCGCCGGGTTCGATGTGTTCGTGCTCTCGACACTGGACGAGGTCGACGAGTGGTATTGGGCGCAGAGGGTGAGGCTGTGATCTGACAAAGAAAGGTAGTACCGTGGTAGACAAGACAGAGCAGATAGTTGAGGTCCCCGCATCCTTCTGGCGTGATTTTTGGCCCGAAGAAGCCCCCAGTGCTTACGCGCTGGAGGGGGACGCTATATTGCTAAAATACTCAGATCGCTATACCTACGAGAACCCCAAAACCGAAACGTTCGCGGTGGTTTTTGATGATGGCCGAAAGGAACACTATTCAGGGGTGTGTGTAGCACGCGAAGACGTACTGAATTTGTTCCCCCCGCAATGATCTGGGAACCTCGCCCCTGGCACCCGCCCATGCTCGATTTCATGGCCCAGCGCCAGCGCTGTGCTGTGTTCGCCGCTATGGGGTCGGGAAAAACGAGCGGCACCCTCACGACCGTTGCTGCCGCCGATCTCCTCGACGAAGCGCCTGTGCTGGTGCTGGCACCCAAGCGCGTTGCCGTTGGCACATGGCCCGACGAGGTGCGCAAGTGGGATCATCTCAAGCACATGGACATATCGGTGGCCGTCGGTACGGTCGAGCAGCGCAAGGCCGCGCTGCGGAAATCAGCCAGCGTTTATACCTGCAACTACGACAACCTGCCGTGGCTGGTGAAGCACTGCGGCAGCGCGTGGCCGTTCCGCACGGTCGTTGCCGATGAACTGACCCGGCTCAAGAACTTCCGGCTGCGGCAGGGCGGTGAGCGTGCGCGAGCGCTGGCGACGGTGGCGCACGACAAGGTGGAGCGCTTTATCGGCCTCACCGGCACCCCGGCGGCGAACGGTTACAAGGATCTATGGGGGCAGATTTGGTTCGTTGACCGCGGACATCGTCTTGGCCGCACCTACAACGCATACACCGATCGATGGTTCAGGCAATTGCCTGGTGCGTTCAACCGGGGTATCGAGTTGATGCCTCACGCCGAGGCCGAGATCAACGCGCGGATCAAGGACATCTGCATCACCATCGACCCGCGCGACTACGGCCTCGACCTGGCCGAGCCGATCAACACCGTGGTCGAGGTCGAGCTGCCTGCGCGAGTGCGTGCGCACTACAAGGAAATGGAGCGCCATTTCTTTACCGAGATCGGCGAGCACGAGATCGAGGCGGTCCACGCTGGAGCCAAGTCGCAGAAGCTGCTCCAGTTCACCGCGGGGGCGGTCTATACCGACGCCGAGCGCACGCGCTGGGAGGTGGTCCACGACGAGAAGATCGAGGCGTTGCGCTCGATCGTCGAGGAAGCCAGCGGCGCGCCTGTGCTGGTGGCGTACCAACACCGCTCGGACTTGCCGCGTCTGCTCAAGGCGTTCCCCGGCGCGCGGGAACTGGACGACAAGAAGGCGACCGAGGATGCGTGGAACCGGGGCGAAATACCGATGCTGCTCGCGCACCCCCAATCGGCCGGCCATGGCCTCAACCTCCAGCACGGCGGCAATATCATCGCCTATTTCAGCCTCAACTGGTCGCTTGAAAATCACCAGCAGATACTAGAACGCATCGGCCCTTTGCGTCAGATGCAGTCCGGTTACGACCGCCCGGTCTATCAGTATTTCATCATCGCCAAAAACACGATCGATGAGGATGTGCTAGAGCGTCACGCTTCCAAGCGCTCTATTCAGGATATTTTATTGGAAGCGATGAAGCGTAGGAGGACAGAATGAGCGCGTTTGAAGACCAAGTGGGCGGAGACCACTATAAAAAGCTCAGTATACAGCCGGCGCAATTTTGCATGGCAAACGGCATTCCGTTCATGGAGGGGAGCGTCATCAAGTACGTGACCCGCAGGCGCGCTAAAGGCTGCGT
>CAZBQV010000042.1:0-3193 GCA_964494235.1 uncultured Candidatus Saccharibacteria bacterium | reverse complement strand
TCTATTCTCCGAATTATCCAACATATGTGACGAGTGGTTCATACACCGAAGATCCAGGTGACGGTGGACCGCTCAATGCGGGTAGTTACGGAATCACGGCTGATACACCTGCAGGGTACAATCCGCCAACGATTAGTCCTTCTGCGAACCAAAACTGTTCTGCCGGAGGTTCAATTACGTTCACACTTAACTACACACCAGTAGGCGATGAACCACCTGGAGGAGCGGGACAGTGTACGGGGCCCACAGCTCTCGCCTTGAGTCAGAACGGCACCTTTAGCGGTACCGATGGTGCTTCACATGCTTGGAGCGCTTCTGGTGCAAATCCATCAAGCGGCTCGGGCGCAAGCTTCACGACAAAATGGGCGACAGGAGGAAGCAAGGTTGTGTACATGGATGGTGCCTCAGGCGATTACTGTACGGTGTGTGTGGGAAGTTTTGGATCTTGCACAGGAGGGTTCGACGTGACACAACAGCTTGATTGTCAGCCCAGTAGCCAGTCTGTTACCACAGGACAGTCGGCAAACTTTGCGGCCTACGTGAACAGCAACGCCATGACAGTAAACTGGTCTGCAACAGGTGGTACGCCGAGTTCAGCAACACGAGCACCTACCTTTTCAACGGTATACGGAAGCACGGGAAGCAAAACAGTTAACATTTCAAAAGCAGCCACGACGATTGGTCAAACAACGATTACGTATCTTCCCGACTCCTGTGCGGTTACGGTCACGACGCCTCCACCAACGGGAACAGTCGTGGTGACATCAAACCTGGCGACTTCCTGGTCAATTACGCACCCGTCTGGTTCTCCGTTGACGCCAAGTCCAGATCCTTCAACGGGACAAACCTATACAAATCAGACAGCGGAAACATACACCATTGCGAATGTGCCTGATATTGCGGGGTACACGAAGAACATACATGCTACGTCGCAAACTCTAGCCGCTGGTGGCACAATCACTTTCGCTATTACCTATACAGTGAGCGGTGGTGCGGCAAGTGTTGATCTTGAAGCAAACGGTTCGGACACTCCTCCTGCAGTAGCGGCGGGGTCTCCAATTGATTTGAGTTGGACGAGCAACAGCGTTGTGGCGAACTCATGTGATGCAAGCGTAGACTGGACTGGTACCAATCTTCCAGCGTCTGATCCTTTGCACGCAGTAACTGCAGCAGTGACATCGAACAAACCGAACATGGTGTTCACGATCACCTGTGATGCAACGACCGGAGGTACGGTAACGGACACAGTGACGGTTCGTCTCACGCAGTGTAGTGATGAACTTGATAATGACAAAGGCACTGGGACTCCAGGGGATGGTCTAACGGACCACCCTGATGACCCAGGCTGTGACTCACTAGGTGATGACCTGGAGGCAAGTCAGAACGAAGAGGAACCACCGGTCGTATTTACCGAATGTTCTGACGACCAGGACAACGACGGGGACGGACTATATGACTTTGATGGCGCACCTGGTTTGGAAGGCCAGCCAGATTTCTCGCCAGACGATGGTTGTACCAGCTTGGAAGACAACAGTGAGAAGTACGATCCTGATATTCGAGAAATATAAAGTAGGGAACCGGGAACAGAAAACAGGGAACTGGAAATAGGGAAGAAAAGACAGGGAACAGAAAAGAAATAAAGCGCCGCGACGAATGTCGCGGCGCTTTTGTGTATGATGGAGTACCTGTCCCGTTGGAGCTCTCTTGAGAAAAAAATGAACTCAGAAACTAAAAACACACAAACTCACACAAAACCCGGACTGCATAACTGCTCGTATGGGATGACTCGCACGCGAATCATTGAATACATTCTTGTGTTTTTGTTTCTTGTCGGCATCGGAGCAACACTCACTGCGCTCTACACACCGCGTCGCACGGAAGAACTTCGTGTTCCAGCTGTTGTGCAAAAACAAAAACAGCCGCTCACGTTTCTTGTGGTGGGTGACATCATGCTCGGCCGCAATGTGGGGAACCTCATGCGCATACACGGAAGCGAATTTCCGTTTGCACGCATCGAAGACCTCCTCGCGTCAGTTGATTTTGTGTTCGGCAATCTTGAAGGTCCCATCACGACGCTTGATAACGAACCTGAAAACGATTTACGATTTCATTTTGACCCGTCAGTTGCAGAGGCGCTTCACACCTACAACATTCGTCTTGTGAGTTTGGCGAACAATCACTGGGGCGACCAAGGACTCGAAGGGAACAACGACACCAAAAAGTTTTTGAACGAAGCGAATGTTGCGTACGTTGGCGGAAAAACAGAAAGTCCGCTGGGCACGATTGCGACAGTTCCAGGAACAGACGTGGTGTTTATCGGTCTTGATACAACCATCACACCGATTGATCTTGAACAACTGCACACAGAACTGCTTGCATTCCCAAGCGACACGACGCTCGTTGCGCTTGTGCACTGGGGAGACGAGTACGAGGGAACGCACAGTGAAGCGCAGGAAACATTTGCGCACTTTCTCATCGACACCGGCGTTGATATTGTGTTTGGTGCGCATCCGCATGTCGTAGAAGGCACTGAAACATATAAGGAGAAGCAGATTTTCTACTCACTCGGCAATTTTATCTTTGATCAATACTGGAATGACGAAGTACAAACAGGTCTCGCCGTCAAAGTGACGGTGGGGGACGAGATTACACTTGAGACTATCACCATCGAAAGCGAACACAGCCAACCATTTGTGCTGGTTGACGAATCAACATATTCGGGTACAATGAACGGCGCAAAACCGTAGACAGTAGGCGGCCTTCGGGCCTTAAACCAACAGCCTACCGAGGGGTCGATCTACATTTCCCATGGGGGAACAAACGGTTTTGTTAACCGTTTTTATTTTTGCAGAATATATGGCAATTACACGGAATAAGAAAAAAGAGGTTCTCAAGAAACTTGAGGATATTGTCTCGATGCCGTCGTTGACGTTCGTGAAATTTCGCGGACTTTCAGTCGGCGACACATCGGATATGCGCAAGACCCTCAAGGGCGAAGGGGTGAAATACACCGTCGCGAAGAAGACCCTCATTAAAAAAGCGCTCGGCGAAGTGAAGATTGGCGGCGATGCCCCGGAACTTCCGGGAGAAATCGCAGTGGTCTATCCTGTCGCAAAAGATTCAGCTGATCTTACGGCACCCGCACGCAGTGTGTACGCGTTCCAGAAGAAATTTGAAGACCGCGTTGCAATCG
>CAZBQV010000041.1:0-3323 GCA_964494235.1 uncultured Candidatus Saccharibacteria bacterium | reverse complement strand
TAAGACCTTTTTGAGTGGCTTGGCGCGATAATTTCCTATGGAGTGCTTTGGGCATATTTTTCCTCGTATATCGCTTTGGCTTGAGGCGTCTTGAAAGAAGTCCAACCGAGATATTCATTCCCCCAAGCGTCAAAAGCGGGGTTCGCCTTGCGTATGTCATCTAACTGTGAAGCAGGGGCGTTCTGATAGGCAAAGTAAGCAGGGGCGATGTCTTTCGGCGGAAGGTGCGTTAAGGCACTTTCAGGGATGCCGAGTTCGGTTGCCATTTCCATCGCCTTGTCATAGGCTTCCTGCGTCATAGCGGGGGCTTGCCCCCACAAAGCAAGAAGGGCGTTCTGTTCGACATTCGCTACAAGGTAGTCTTCGTACCTGTTGGCGGCAAGGTCTGGGTGCTGTTTCAGGAAAGCGTCCTTCTGCGCCTGTGTGGTGAGTTTGTTGTACTGCTGTAAAAGAACGAACTGGGCTTGGGTCATCTGCCCGTCGTCCCACTGTGTATAAACCTGTTCGGGTGATTTGCCGTCGTGGGCTTTCTTGAACGCCTCTAGTTCGTCGGGGTCGGCGTTGATTCTCTGGACTTCAAGGTACTGGTCGTAAGCATCGGCGGGGTCGGCCAGCCTGTATAACGGAGACTTGGGATAGACCGATGCTTCCTTCTTGGCTAACGAAGCCTGATAAGCTGAGTTGACGGCGGGCGGTGCGAACTTTGAAAAGTAGTTGGGGTCAGCGCCGGAGAAGTAAATGGCGGCATCGCCGTACAGATTCTTAGTGGTGTAAACCTTGCCGTCAACTTCCGTCCCTAATTTGTTCACGTAGTCAGGCCACGCTATGCCGTAAGTGTTGACACCCACACCGAAGAAACCTGGGATCATCTGGGCGAAACCGAGTAGCCCGTTGGCCTTGAATGAATCAATCAGGTCACGTATAAACAGCGGTGTAAGGCGGTCTATAACCTGATTCTGGACAGTGACCTCTTCGCCTAGTGATGTTTTACCGGAAAGTAAATCAGCGAACATCGAAAAAGCGGGTGACAACTTGCCCCTTGCGAAGTTCCAAGATGCTTCAAGGCGGTCAATTTCGGTGATTTCCCCTGTGGTGGTGGTCTTCCTTTGTTCGCTTATCAATTGGGCTAACAGGCGGGCGTACTGCTGGAAACCGCCCCAGAAGTCCAAGCGGGTGTCGCCCAGTCTGCCCTTGCCGAAATCCGAAGAACGCGGGTCGAGTTCAATCTGACCGCCAGCCCAGACTATCAGCATCAGGAAAATGGAGTTCATAGCGAACCACGAAGCGATGCCCTTGGCCGCCATCTTCCGCACGATTGGGTTCTGCGACAACAACAGTGTGGGTGCTTCCAATCTTGAGGCAATCAGCCTTGGCGAGAACAGCATCGTGTTCAGAACAGGGGCGGCCTTGTTGCCGATTTCGCCCAATTCACCTCTACCCGAAAGGATATTGATGGCTTGGGCTACCTGCCTGTCCTGCCTGACGGAAGCGTTGGGGTTGTTCTTGGCGTAAGAGTAGAATATATCGGCGCGGATTTTATTGAGGCCGATGACGTAAGCCCTTTCAGACATCTTCACCCAAGGGATGTAATGGGCGAACTTGGTCATAAAGGCTTCTTCCCTCTGTGACAGGTTGCCAGCCATCTTGCCCCAGGGGGATTGATAGACGCCAGCCACCGAAAGCCTCTGGAACATGGGATTGGTGACTATCTTCTGCTGGATGTAATGCGACGTGTCCTCGGAGAACATCGCCTGGAACGACGCTTTCACCGCGCCCGCCGCTTCTTTGGGGTTGCCCCAGAACAGCGTCGCCGCCTGTCTTAAAGCGAAAGAGTTGTCAAACGACGCCATCAAAGCGCGGGGGAGGTTAAGAGCCGACAGGATTTCCTCGATAAGAACCTGTTTGAACGAACGCATCCTCAGTAGTAGGTCGGAAAGTTCGGGGCCGAACACCTTGCCCAATAACTCGATGCCGGACTCGGTGGGGAGTTTGCCGTCAAGGAGTCTCATCAGGGCGGTTTCAGCGGCGATTTGCTGACCCTGCATGAACTCAGGAAACTCCTGTATCTTGGTGAGCAAAGCGTCAATGTCTTCGCCCGTCATGTTGACACCGGCGGCGTCAAGCACAAGGTCAATGTGCGGCAGTTCGCCTTTCAACATGGCTAACTGCTTGTAATAGGCTTCCCTTCCCTTGTTGGTTTCCAAGACCTGACGGGTCATTGTGAACCGCTTACCACGCTCGGCGGCATATTCGGCTTTCTGCTCTTCGGTAGCGGGTATCGCATTTTTAAGCAGTTTAACCAGTTTGTCCAGCGGAGCGTCGGGGGCGACTTTCTCGGTGACGGTGAAGTGGAAATCGTGCCAGCCGTTCTTTTTAAGCCACGTCTGGTATTTCTGGTCGTTCCACATCTCCACTAACTTGTTCGCCTTGTCGGTGATGTTCCAGAACTGGTCGGTAGTTTCCACCTTGGCGATGTCCTCAAGGAACTTACCCCTTTTATCAGCGGGGACATTCTTGTTGATGTATTCTACTAATTGAAGTTTAAGGGTTTTAAGTTCCTTGCCTGTCTTGGGAACATTGAACTCAGCACCAGCCGCGCCGAGTGATTTGGGTATTTGCTGGTAGGAAGGCGTTTCCCCCTCTTTAGGGGCGTGCTTCTTGGCGATAGCCTCTTTCTTTGCCTCTTGGTTAATACGTTTCTTATTAACAATGTGTTTCCGAACCTGATTATCAACTATTGATTGTTCGGTTACAGGCTTGGAAACAAAGCGTTCGTATATCTTCTGTGCTTCTATTTGCCCAATATCGGATAATTGAGACGCAGGGGAGCGAATTGGTGTTTTGCCATAAGAACGAATCTCAACTTCAGATTCCTTGCCAGTACCAATTTGCCTGACATTGGCGACGGGATTATTGCCAGCGTAGATGACAATAATGTCCTCACCATTGGATGCCTTCTCGTGTTTGTAGGTGATAACAGGCGCGCCTTGTTCTTTAATAGATTGTTCGGTTACAGGCTTGGAAGTAATGGGGGATTGTGTTTCCTGATTAACTGGTTCGGTTACTTGTTCCACAACGGGCGGTTCTACCCCTAGTATCTGTGCCTCGGTATCAGTCTGGGCTTCCTCAACAACAAGGGCGACAACATCTTTAATGACTTCGGGGTTTTCCTCAGCAACCGCATCCAGAGCCTCTGTAGTGGCTGTAGCGGGGTCTGTACCCTGTGCTGTGGCTTCGGATACCTTTTCATCAACTTGAGCCTTAATTGCGGGAGGCAGATTGGCTACCACTTTATCCTGAAAATAGTTCCACGCTACCGAACC
>CAZBQV010000040.1:0-3470 GCA_964494235.1 uncultured Candidatus Saccharibacteria bacterium | reverse complement strand
TGTGAGGCGAAGCGCAGAAGGCGTTAGTGTGTGTGTCTGTGTGTGTCTGTGTGTGTGTGTGTCTGTGTCTGTGTCTGTGTGTGGATGGTCCATGAGACAGCAATAACATGGCGTAGTCAGTGCGATGGGTTTCGCCTGAGTGGTGGGCACTCGTGCGTGCGAGTTGCGGAAACAATCTGTTTGTGCTGGAGTTGCGGAAACAATCTGTTTTGGACCTCTGTGTGTTTGTGTCAAAGTAAAATGCCATGCGTGCACGCACTTGACTCACGTAATCACCCAGCCCGTACACAGACACACACGCACTAACGCGTCCTAATCTTTGTCATGATGTACTTGGTCTTGTATAACGTCACATCAAGGGTCAATTGTGACACGCAGACACCCTACGTGCACTCACTCAGTTGCGTCCGACGCCAATGCCAGATGATGATGATGACGACATGTCAGATAAAGATGAGTGATGTTCAGGACACAAAGAAGTGCGTTGTTGGTATGTTGATATGTCAGTGGACATGATTCCGGCACACCCGCTTGTCAACACATGTTTGTCGCGAACTTGCCGCATAACAGCCAACAACGTCTCCACGGGCTGCATCAGCAGAATCATTGTGGTGGCCAACGTCTCTGCATCTGCACCCTCGTATAAAATCGCGGCGTTTCCGACGAAGTGCCACATTACGCACCCCTTGTTACCTGTGTTGAACAGTTTGACTACTGCGACCACATGTCGCAACCTTGTTACTTGTGTTGCACAGCATGATAGTGCTATGTTCAATGTCGTGTTTGATTTATGCATGCGTGCAACGTTGTGTTCAATCATGCCTGCTTCAACAGCACTGCCAACTTGCCCTCGGCGTAACTCTGAGCGCGCACATGATCGATATATGCGGCCTCCAGTGCATCCAACCGCTGGCGCTCCTTGACGATTGCACTGTTCAAGGCATGCAATGCATGTCCAGCAGACGATCTGTGATTTGTTGCAGTCCATTTTGCAAGAGCTCGACGCAGACGACGACGAACAAGGCGACGGACACGTGTAAAGGTCAAGTGAACTTGTTTCACAACAATCATAAACATATGTTGAGAGCATTGAGAGCATTGAGCACATTTCGTGGGATGTCTCAGCGGGTTGTCCGTGCTCCGGGAAGATACAATGTTGTAACGTTGCAAAAACGTTATTGTACGCTCATTTTTACCGTCATACATGTCTGCCAACAGTCTGTTTATTCAGAATCACCCCCCGCACTTTAATTGAATCTGTTCTCACAGTGTTTGTAACAGCCATCCTTATCACGTACATTGGTATTAGTCCAACCGTTTCAATTGCAAAACACATTACAGCCTGCTGGATTGTGCGTCAATATTTGTAGTCCGTGTGTTGCAAAATCATGTTCTTTGTTGTGGACACCCACAATGGTGCCTGCAGGCCTGTGCTTATTACATTTTTCCGACGACAGCAGGAAAACATGAGAATACGCCGACGACATTAGTAAGACGAGCCGGTTACCATAGAGAGACGATGATTTCATGACAGGTGGGTGTAACTCATGACATGTTGTTTTCATTGTAAAGTTAGGATTGCGACACTGTCTGTACTATTCGAAGAGCAACGATGTCGTTAGTATTCTCGAGTTCAATCTGATATCTGGGCTTGGCAATATTATATATATATATAGATAGATTTATTGAACCATGTCTTTGTTTCTCTCAGCAGTCGCGCCAAAGCAGCAATCTGCGGACGCACGCGTCGCGCGCGAAACAGCTCTAAATTCTCACGAAGCGTGGAGAGAACAGCGACAGCAACAAGAAGATGGATGCGTAGACGGTCACGGGGACGAAGACGAAGAGGAAGACGAGGAGGAATACCTAGATGAGGAAAATGCGGAAGGGGAGTTGTTTGGAGGACGCACAGTCACTCAGTCACTCCCTCCTAAACAACAACTTTATGGTGTCGTCGCTGTCGTTGTCACTGTCGCTGTCGGTGTCAGTGTGGTGGGCGTCAGCCCGGGCCCTAGGCCTCTTGGTGGGCTGTCCGCTTTCTTTGATGCGCATGCGCCTTTCCTTGCCGTCCCACGTGATGCACGCCTTGCGCGCTTGGACGCGTGCAGCCCGCAGGCGCTCGAGTGTCCTCTGCGTGGCTTCGTGCATGGCTGTGTACACACGGTGCATCTCCACGGCGTCGGACTGCATGAATTGCAGTGTCTCCATGATGTGATCGTGGCTACACCTGCTGAGTATGAGTTTGAACCTGTTGGAGTGTCTATTCATGGCTTTCGCGATGACACTGGGCTCAAAGATGCACATTTGGAGCCGGCCGCGATGAATGTCGTTGAGGATCTTGTCGTTGATGCACTGATGAGTGGGCATCATGCGCAGAAACTGGTCGTCCCCCTCGACAGTAAAGTATGAGTACAAGCTCTTTGAATTTTTAGTGAATACAGTTCGTCGAAAGTATTCAATGTTTTTGATGACGTGAGAGCATGTGTCCAGGGGCCTGCCGGTGGCGGTGTGTGTCGTGACAGGTCCGTAGAGGAAACGACACATCCACTTGTGATCCATGAGTGTGTCGGTCATGAGGTTGTGACACTCTTTGTATTGCACCCATGACTTGCACTGGCACCCCCTGCGTAAATTGTGCTTGCCCGCGAACTGCATGACACCGTGGTACATGTGTACATCCAAGACGTCGCGCACGTTTGACGCAATGGCGACGGTTTTGAATACCTGCTGGCGCATGTCGTCTGCGATGTCAAGCAAGCCGCGTCCCTCTGCGGCAAATCCTTTGGCATACATGGCCAATGCACGGTGCCACACATGGTGAAACACGGTTTCGTTTTCGCATGCAAAGAACGCAAACCAGTTGACCAAGTCTGGGTCAGAGGCTGTGGCGCGATTCATGGCCTGAATGTATTGCGCCTGACTGCATTCATGTGACTCAAACATGTGTAGGTTCATCGGAGCGCCTTGTTGGAAAGCCATCCAAAACGATCTGTCATACTCTGTCCTTGGCACAAACGTTGTGAACCGCGCCCTGGTCCTGTCCATGGTCCTGCGCAGGTGAATGAGGAGCGGGTGCATGTTGTCTGCATGGTTCCTGAATGTTTTGGTCGTGTACAGAATGCTGGCTTCTGCGGCAAATTCCATAATGGTGCGCACTGCGGCGACGGCAAAGCTGCCCTTGAAAAACGCGTCCGTGGATGACATATGGACAGGTGCGTGGTGGCGCGCGGGTTTGGCCTGTGCATCATAAAAATGATCAAAACTAGGTTTGTTTATGTCAACACCACAACCAGAGCAAGCACGACGCGCTTGGGTCAACATGCCATGGAGACACGATACAACACCAACACCAGGGCCCAAAAGTAGCAATAATAAAAATGCTTGTGTTTAGTTGTGTTTGGCGCACGCACGTACACACGCACACACGCACGCACACTCGCACGCACACACGCACGCACACTCGCACGCAC
>CAZBQV010000039.1:0-3501 GCA_964494235.1 uncultured Candidatus Saccharibacteria bacterium | reverse complement strand
AGTGCGATATCGCGAGAAATTGACGGATAGGTAGAAAATGGTTTGTAGGTCACATCGCTTCCCCGTTCAAATGGCGCATATGCCGATGGCTCGGGAAGATCGGCGATCGCTGCAGTGAAGTCAATCTCCGCGACACCCTCTTTTCTCTCGACGTGTTCTGCACCGGTAATCGAAGCAACTGCAGCGATCGCCGATTCGAGAAGCGTGTCGTCTTTTTTTGCGCTATAGCCAGCATCAGTGCGCACTCCAAATGCAAGCGACATGTGCTCTCCGTCAGTATCAAACACGGTTCCAATTTCAAATATCGCAATACGAGAGAGACCGAGAAGATCTTTGTGCTGCACATTACGCGCGAGCGCGTCCGTGAGATTGTCGCGAAGATTGCTGCGTAAATATCCTTTGTCTGACGCAAGCGCATTCTCAAGCTTCACCGCGTCGTGCTCACGGAATGAGCTCGTGAATACTTCCGAAAAGCCAAGCTCGACAAGTGCA
Organism: uncultured Candidatus Saccharibacteria bacterium; assembly: GCA_964494235.1. Taxonomy (GTDB): domain Bacteria; phylum Patescibacteriota; class Minisyncoccia; order Phycocordibacterales; family UBA918; genus JACQKD01. The sequence goes on along the minus strand of CAZBQV010000039.1, from coordinate 3,009 downwards.
GCGCGTACCTGCTCTGCGTAGATAAACTGTTTGTTGTATTCAGCAAGCGGCGCTGCCTCTGGCGTAACCGACGGCACATGTGAGAGTCCATAGATACGGCCCACCTCTTCAATCAAGTCTTCCGGAATGACAAGATCGTCGCGTTCAAACGGTGGCGTCACCGTGACGACGCCGTCAGTAAAGACAGTTTCGTATTCAAATCGACGAAAGACATCTTTTACATCATCTTCAGTAAGCGTGAGGCCGAGCACGCTATTAATCTTCTCGAGTGACACCGACACGGGAGTACGTGTCTGCGGATGAGTGTATACATCTACATATCCCTCAATACTTCCTCCCGCAATCTCAGTGATAAGACGCGTAACTTCAGTAAGGCCGTAGTTCGTGAGCTCGGGCACGACGCCGTTTTCGTACCGTGCCGATGCATCAGTACGAAGCTTGTGGCGCTGTGCTGTCTTGCGCACAGAGACTCGATCGAAGTTTGCAGATTCGATAATGAGATCGGTCGTATGCGCATCCACCTCTGCATGCTTCCCGCCCTTCACACCCGCAATACCAATCGGCGTGTCAGTGATGCGATCGATGATGACCATATCATCCGGCGTGAGCGCACACTCATCGCCGGTGAGCGTCGTAATCTTTTCGCCCGCAGTCGCCATGCGTACACCTATTTCATGCACGCCGTCTCGCGACTCGAGCTTCCCTGCGTCAAATGCATGGAGTGGCTGACCCATGCCAAACATCACATAGTTGGTTGCATCAACAACGTTGTTGATCGAACGCTGACCAATCGCAGACAGACGCTTCGCGAGCCACTCTGGCGACGGACCAACTTTCACGCCGCGAATAACTGCTGCAGAGTAGCGCGTACATTTCTCGGTATCGAGCGAAACCATGAGCGCATGCGCAGCTGGAGCAAGCGATGGTACGTGAGAGAGAGGATCATTCGCAAGCGGGATATCGAGGATCGTCGCGAGCTCGCGGGCAACACCGCGATGCGAGAGCATCCATGCAGATTTATCCGGCAGTACTTTTACATCGAGCACCCTGTCGCCTGCTACCTCAAGCACCTCTTCAATTTCAGATGAGTGAAAGGTGAGCTTCTCTGAAAGCACCTCCGCATCCGGCAGCGGCGTATCAAAAAATGTCTGGAGCCAATCGCGTGATACTTTCATAAAAAATTATTTATTTTCACTTCTATCTGCAAGTTCAATCGGATACATAAAATCTTCTTTTCGTGTTGGAATAGCATACGCAACACTAACCGTATCAAAAGAAACTAATTGATTACCACCCGCCGGACGGAAATTCTCTCCCGGTAGAATATACACAACACCCTCGACATCTGGAGGTATCGGAACACTACAATAGAAAGTCGCTGTTTCGGTAGCAACGCCTTTTTCGTCAAAAGAGACACTGATATTATATCCGGAACTTTTATTATTCGAACGCACAGCAGTAACTATAGACATAAAGAGTGGTATCCTTGGCTCGTCGCTTGAATAGACAGCATTTTGACAGTTTTCTGGACGTCCGCTTTCACACCATGCTTGACGTGGTTCCAATTTAGTAATCCCCTTTACGCCTGTGCCATGCAAAAGAAATCCTCTTTGTACAAACTCCTGACAAATTTTTTCCACAGATACTCCGCGCTCAACAAGAGCATCAATGCTCGCTCGCGGAATTTCATACACATTTTCATTCTGAGACGGCAGTGACTCGAAGAAATTCCGGAGAGATTCTTCCGGACCTTCTATCTGTTCTGTTTCAAGCGGAAATTTTTCCATAGTAAGAAACTAAAATTGATTTACGAAACGGAGATCGCCATTGTACATAAGACGAACATCATCGATGCCATATTTCATCACCGCAAGTCGCTCAATACCCATACCAAATGCAAATCCCTGATAGACATCAGGATCTATCCCTGTACCACGCAACACATTAGGATGCACCATTCCCCCTCCCATCACCTCAACCCAACGCCCAACCAATTTGCTTTCCCCAGTCTTAAGACACATATCAACTTCTACGCTCGGCTCAGTAAACGGAAAGAAACTTGGGCGGAAACGAATTTCCACATCACCACTAAATATTTTGGAAAAGAAATACTCAAGAGTTCCTTTCATATTGGCAAGCGAAACATCGCGGTCAACCATGAGACCTTCGAGCTGGAAAAACTGCGCTTCGTGGGTCGCATCAGTTGCTTCGTTACGAAACACTTTTCCCGGAACAATGGTACGTATCGGCGGGGCATGCGACAGCATATGACGTACCTGCACCGGCGAAGTATGCGTGCGGAGCACGACATCGGGCTTGCCTGATACATAAAACGTATCCTGCATGTCGCGCGATGGATGGTCCTTTGGCACGTTGAGCATGTCGAAGTTGTATTTGATGAGCTCCATTTCCGGACCTTCGGAAAATGAAAAGCCGAGCTCTGCAAAAATCGCGTTGATCTCGCGAATCATTTGTGAAATCGGATGGATGTGTCCTTTGGGATTCATATGATTTAAATAGTCACTTCATACAGCGATCGGCCGAGCTTCACGTATACTGCGCCGCCGATGACGCGGAAATCAGCGCCCGTCGCTTCAAAGAGCGGCTGGATATTTTGCCCTGAACGATTGTCGAGTTCAGTCACGTACACGCCATCTGAAAGTGAGACGATCGCGAGATCAGTCGAGCCTGGAAAGAAATCAAAATAGAGCGGTTTTTCTCCGCGCGTATTGAGCACGAGGTCGCGGCCGCACGCGCGCTCCGGCACACAGAAATAGAATGGAATATTGGCGGTGCCGCGCGTCCACTGTGCAATGATTTCATCACCATGCTCGCGCAGGATCATGCCTTGCGATTCTTTTGTAGTTGTTGCAACCGCTGCAACCGTACTCGTTGCACTATCTTCCGCATCAGTTGTAACAACTTCTCCGAGTGGGATCATGACCGTCGTCGTCGCAAACGCCGTCATGATGTCTGTGTAGAGCGGATTCGCGACTGGACGAGTACTCG
>CAZBQV010000038.1:0-3693 GCA_964494235.1 uncultured Candidatus Saccharibacteria bacterium | reverse complement strand
AGGGAGAGGATACAAACAGAAATAGCCCTCATCACCGCAAGAAACGCAAACAAACAGGGGACTTTTACCAACATCCACATCTGGGCAAATGATATAGCCAATTTTATCTCCGCCCTCAATACAAAGGAGGAGAAATGAAAAAAATCATCCTCACAAAATGTCTTCCTGGTAGCGGAAAGAGTACCTGGGCTCTCGACTTCCTCAAAAAGAATCCTGACTACAAGCGCATCAACAAAGACGAGCTCCGCGCCATGATAGACGGCGGCAAGTGGACGCACAAAAACGAGAAAGTCATTCTCAACATGAGAGAGGCTGGTGACATGAGGAAGGATTCGATTGTCAAAAAAGAACTCTTCGACCAACACATCAGAGGGAAGTACAATGTCAGAATGGTCATTGATGATAGAGATCAAGTGGTAGATATGTGGCGCAACGAACTCGGACTCACTTGCTTGCAAGTTGCAGAGGGGGACTTCTAGTGATTGCAAAAGACATGATAACCTCAATCCTTCAAGGGTGGGTTATGCGCCATCCATGCACCGAGGGAGAGTGGTGGCACGCACAAAACCTCCTCGGAGATGTTCTCGGGTGGCCAGAATGGTATGGTGAGGAAGTTGCAAAAATATCGAAATCATTAGATGACGAAAGTAGGAGTAAAACATGAAAGTTGTCTGTGTTTGTGAGATATGTAGAAAAAAATTTGAAAAGTACCCATCTGTGAAAAAAAGAACTTGTGGAGACAAAAAGTGTGCTGGGAAATTAAAAAGTAAAATGTACTCTGGAGAGGGAAACCCACACTATAATCACAGTGTTGGAGAAAGAGAATGTCCAGTCTGTCATAATCAGTTCAGACCAAAAAAGGGGAGAGACAAACAAGTTGTATGCTCCTTTAAGTGTTTTAAGAAGCTGTTTATAGGGAGAAGGACGTACCACGCAAAAGGGGGTAGGAGACCAAATGTGGGCGGGCAATACTTCCGCAGCGTTTGGGAAGCCAACTATGCAAGGCTTCTCAATCATCTTGGAATAGCGTGGGAATATGAACCAAAAACATTCTTTTTCCCTGGTGTTACTAGAGGAGCAAAGAGCTACCTTCCAGACTTCTATATTCGGGGAACAAACGAGTTTGTAGAAATAAAGGGGTGGATGAAGTCTACAGATAGAACTAAAATGAAGAGAATGGCAAAATATCATCCAAGCGTTACCATTTTAATGGTTGGGAAAAATGACTACTTAAGATTAGAGAGACAATGGTCTCACAAAGTCCCTGGCTGGGAATACTCCAACGCCAGTCAAAGTCAGACAAACAAGAAAGAGGCTCCACTCATCAAAGTTATAGAGCAAAGGCTAAAAGAAGCTGGAATATGTTGAGAAAAATAGGAAAAATAGGAAAAATAAATCAAAAAGCAAATAGAGAAATAGCGAAGTTGTGGATGTCTAAGGGAATATCATCATGTGAGAACTGCGGATCTACCTACATTTTGCAAAACGCGCACCGCCACAAAAGAATGTGGTATAGATCACAAGTAGAATTACTCTGGAAATTAGAGCAGGTGTTAAGGCTATGTAATATGTGTCATTCACAAATAGAATATAAGAGAGAAGAATCGGAAAAGATGTTCTTGAGAATTAGGGGCGAAGAATGAGATATATCCTCGCTCTTTTTCTTGCGAAGATGTTAAGACGAGTTATTTTTTCAATGACACAGCGAGGAGAGCGCCATAATTGTTCCACAATCAATCAGTATTTGACACAAAGCACCAATCTAATATACTGGATCTGTGAGGATAATTGACACCAGTCTCAAAGACATCAGTGATCTACAACAAAAGATCATGGTGGTTATAAGCGACTGGGCTCACACACAAAGAGTGCCTATCCCTCGACGAGTAATCGTCGCCGCACTCCAAAAAGAGGGAGTCAAAGAGTTCTCGGTCAAAGATGCGCTCAACGCACTCGACCGCAAGGGCTACATACGAAGAGCTGTTATCGTATCAAACAGCACAAGTTATGTTCAACTTCGAGGCGTATGAGAGAAAAACACGGAATGAGCAAAACCAAGATATACAGAGTGTGGTGTGGGATCATCTCTCGCACAAACTACAAGGGAGACACCAACTACAAGAGATATGGGGGAAGAGGACTGTCTGTTTGTGATAAGTGGAGGAAGTTCTCTGGATTCTACGAGGATATGGGGAGCGGATATGTTGAGGGACTGGAGATTGACAGAGTAGACAATGGGCTAGGGTATAGCCGAAAAAACTGTCGATGGGCTACAAGAAAAGATCAGGCAAACAACAAAAAGAGCAATCACCTAATCACGTGGAGGGGAAAGACAAAGACGATGAAACAGTGGAGCGAGACTGTGGGTATAAATTATGGTACTCTAAAATGTAGGATCAACAGATATAAATTATCAATCAATGAGGCCATGACGAGGCCGACAAGAGGAGTGTAGAATGGAAGAACAAACAAAACCAGTCAGCCAAGAAGAAAAGGTTGATGAGACCGCCAAAAAAGATCTCCCACCACAACCGAAAGTCAGAACGACCCCCCAGTTTCGCCTCAAAGACAATCCACCTCAAAGAAGATTCCAGTTCATCTACCTCAAAAAAGTATTCGGATTCCTCCCCGAAGTCATCGTAGTTGAGAAAGTACCTGGAGCAAACAACAGACTCCAACTATCAGCAATCATCCCCGCCGACCTTGTTGAAAAGATCGAAAAGGAAGAGAGGGAAGCAAAAGAAAAGAGCGGCAAAGTTGAAGAGAAAACAGCCAAAGAAGTCACAAGCACAAAGGTCGAAGAGACAACGGCAAAGGAGATCTCACAATGAACCAGATGGACTTCCCCGCCGCGATGAGAATGGTACTCAACGGGAACGCAGTCTGGCGTGAAGTATGGGAGCACGAATGGGTAGATGTTGATGATGGAGTTTTGACAATCCACAACGAGACAGGAGCTCACCCTTGGCTTATCTCTATTGCCGACATGGAAGCGATTGACTGGGAAGAATACACTGGGGAGGATGAGGAATGACGTTATCAGAGCTCATCTGCTACCTGATCGGCCACAAGTGAGACTGGACACCAGGGCAAAAGGTACAGTGTGTTCGATGTGGCAAAGATGCAGATGGTGTATATGAATACGGGCATCACACGGAGGCAATATGAGCGATGTGTTTCGCAAGCAGTATAGACCACTCACAGAAGCAGAAAAGGAGTTCATCGAGAACTTGAAGCACGAAGCAGAAATACTATACGGACTCATGGATCAATCAACCTTCCCAGGCGAAAGGTCAGAGAGAGCACGCTATCTCAACCTAGCCAAAACAGCACTCGAAGAGTCTGTCATGTGGGCGGTGAAAGCATTGACCCAGTAGTTGTCTATGTCTAGTTTCTTCTGCTATATTGGAATGGGGAGCCCCAAACTCTCATTGTAGAACGGAGGCCAAAGTGATTGACAGATACGCGGTGTTCACGAAACACGCGCACGATAGACTACGAGAGCTAAACCTCTCGACAGCAAAAGCGGCATGGATGCTCTACAGCGCAGAAGTAGACGACTTGCCAAAGGACATCAAGCGATACAAGCGAGAAAAGTATCATGTCGACTCGCTACACCTTCGCTTTGGTACAGTCCTCTTCACCTTGGTTCCGATAGTAGACAAAAACACGGGAGACGACATCTACCTCGTG
>CAZBQV010000037.1:0-3949 GCA_964494235.1 uncultured Candidatus Saccharibacteria bacterium | reverse complement strand
AAAGTATGGCTAAAAACATTATATAGGAGGGGATTTTGCCCGCAAGCAACTTGAACGACCCTGCATTTCTGTGTCCTAATTTTTCCATCAAGCATTCGTGGCATTCGCCGAAGCATCTGTGTACAATACCCGAATATGAAAATTGGAGTTTCAGGAGCGCATGGAAGTTTTTCAGAAGAAGCGGGGGAGCGGTATGCGCGTGAAGCGCATGGCGGGAATGCAGAGATCGTGCCGCTCGTAAGTGTTGAGAATGTACTCTCGGCGCTTGATGCCGGAGAAATAGATCGCGGTGTCTTTCCGATTGAGAATTCAAATGGCGGCATTGTGATCGAGGCAGTGCATGCGATGGCAAAGCATACGTTTACCATTGAAAAAATGTTTGAGATTGATGTGCACCATACACTCCTCGTTGCTCCCGGAGTGAATGCGGATGAGATTACGGCGATCACCTCGCACGATCAGGCCCTCAAGCAGTGCAGACAGTATTTGAAAAGAAAGTGGCCGGGTGTGGAGATTGTCGAATATCCCGATACCGCAAAAGCTGCAAAGGATCTTGCGTCAGGTGAATTACCACGTACAACTGCCGCAATCACACCGAAGCGCTGTGCGGAGCTCTATGGTCTCGATATTCTCGAAGAGTCAATTCAGGATTTGAAATACAACTACACGATGTTTATCGTGGCAACGAAATAGGCCCGGGCTGATGCCCGGGCCTTGGTGATGTGTTGCCAGACGAGGTCGATGCTGATCAAGAGGCAGGTGACGCCGCAGAAGCCTGCGTATAGCGCTCCCACTTGGATGATTACTATCATCACCAACCCCTCCTGTGCGTGAAGTACCTTCGTCGGTTGCGCCGCGAAAGGTACCAGGCGCCGACGAATGCGACGAGTAGCGCCGCCCACAGCATTCCCGTTCCCATCGTGCCACCTCACGATTGTTCTGAGATGGATCGTAGCATCTCTACCGCGCGTATTCAATTGCGCGTGATTCGCGGATGACGTTCACCTTGATCTCGCCCGGATATTTGAGCTCTGCTTCCACCTTGCGCGCGATATTTTTTGCAAGTTCATGCGCTTCAAGGTCGGTCATTGATTCTGGGTTGACCAGTACGCGTATCTCGCGACCAGCTTGGATCGCGAATGCTTTTTCGACACCCTTCATGCTGGTTGCGATTGCTTCGAGCTCCTCGAGGCGTTTGATGTAGTTTTCGAGTGAATCGCGTCGTGCGCCAGGACGTCCGCCTGAGATTGCATCGGCGACCTGCACGATGATCGACTCAGGCGTTTCATACGGATATTCCTCATGGTGTGCCTGCATTGCCTTGATGACATCTTCGTGGACACCGTACTTCTGGAGGATGCGGCGGCCGAGCTCGACGTGCGTCCCTTCTACCTCATGACTCACGGCTTTGCCGATATCGTGGAGCAGTGCGCCTGCTTTTGCTACTTCAATATTTGCGCCGACTTCCGCAGCGATGATTGCAGCGATGTGCGCCATCTCGACCGAGTGCCAGAGCACATTCTGACCATAGCTTGTGCGGTAGTGGAGGCGGCCGAGCACGCGGATGAGATCAGGATGGAGATTTGAAATGCCGCATTCAAATGCTGCCTTTTCTCCCATTTTGCGCATCGTCTCCGAGACCTCTTGTTGTGCCTTCTTCACAAAGTCCTCGATTTTTGCCGGCTGAATGCGGCCATCGGTGATGAGTGCCGAAAGCGCTGTGCGCGCGATCTCGCGTCGCATCGGATCAAATGACGAGAGGGTAATGTAGCCCGGTTGGTCGTCGATTAGTACATCAACGCCGGTCGCGCGCTCAAATGCGCGCACGTTGCGTCCTTCTTTTCCGATAATCTTTCCCTTGATGTCGTCTGAAGGAATCTCGAGTGTTGCGGTCATTGTCTCGGGCTTGACGGTGTTGCCGATGCGGTGGATAGCGGATACGACGATGTCGCGCGCCTTCGCTTCAAGCTTGTCCATGCCGAAGACCTCGAGCTTCTGCAGACGTACGAGCAAATCTTCCTCATACTCGCGCTCGGCGCGCTTCATAATTTCGTCCCGAGCTTCCTCTTGGGTGAGCTTTGCAATTTCTGCGATGCGGTCATCCACGCTCGCGGCACGCTCGTCGAGCCGCGTTTTAATATCTTTAATTTCCTCGATCTTCGCGCGCACTGATTCGATCTCGGAATCGAGATCAATCTGACGCTTGTCGAGCAGCTCTTCCTTTTTCACGAGACGCTCTTCGGTACGAGTTAGTCTCTCTTCTGCCTCTTTGAGGTGCTGTTTTGCATCTTCTTCAAGCGTGGTGGCACGTGCGAGGGCCTCGTCGACGAGTCGCGTCGCTTCTTCTTTTGCATCGACGAGCTTCTGCTTGATCTCAAGCTCTATTGAGCCTTTCTTCCCGAGGGCATGGAGATACCGGAGGTAGTATCCAAGCCCGATACTCGCGATTGCCGTTGCGGCAAGTGCGAGCAGCATAACGTTAAACATAATGATTCAGATGACTGGCGTTCGTGTGATGTACTGAAAGTGGAGCGAGGTGTGCGGGCGTGGCGGGGAGGCGGGCGTAGCAGGAGGTCGGCAGTATTCGTTCGAGCGTCTGTCGAAAATTAAAAATAAATCGGCACCCCCAACGTAGCACCCATTTTTTTGTGTGTAAATAGCGGTTTTCTTGAGTGCTCGCAGGTTTTTCTAAGAGGAATATACTGGAGGCATGGAACCACTCGCACACCGACTCCGCCCTAAAAGTCTCGATGAGTTCATCGGGCAGAAGCATCTTGTCGGAGAGGGGAAGCCGATCCGTGTGGCGCTCGAAGAGAAACATCGTTTCTCTTTTATTCTTTGGGGACCGCCGGGCGTCGGCAAGACGACGCTCGCACGCATCTACGCAGATGCGATTGGCGCTCAGTTTTTTGAACTTTCTGCTGTCTCGGCAGGAAAGTCTGATGTAAAAAATATTATCGATGCCGAGACCGGCGGAGTTCCCAAGGTGCTCTTTCTTGACGAGATCCATCGATTCAACAAAGCGCAGCAGGATTTCTTGCTTCCGTATGTGGAGACCGGTGCGCTCACACTCATTGGCGCGACCACGGAGAATCCGAGCTTTGAGGTCATTCCGGCGCTCCTCTCTCGCTGCCGTGTGTTTGTGCTCAATGAGCTTGGTGAGGATGAGATGCGCGCGATTATAAAGCGGACGAAGATCAAACTTGATAAAAAAGCGACCGACTGGCTCATCGGGATGGTGCACGGTGATGCGCGGCAGGCACTCACGATGCTTGAGCATACCGAGAAGCTGTATGGGACGGTGACGGTCGAGACGCTCACGCAGATGCTGCAAAATACGTATTTGCGGTACGACAAGAAGGGTGAGGAGCACTACAACACTATCTCTGCGTTCATAAAGAGTATGCGTGCGTCGCAGCCGGATGCCGCGCTCTACTATCTCGCACGGATGGTGGAAGCAGGAGAGGATCCGAAGTTTATCGCGCGGCGCATGGTGATCTTTGCGTCCGAAGATATTGGGCTCGCACAGCCGACGGCGCTCGTCGTGGCAAACGAGGTGTTTCGCGCGGTTGAGACGATTGGATATCCAGAGTGCGCGATCAATCTTGCACATGGTGTTTCATACCTCGCGCTCGCAAAGAAAGATCGGAGCTCGTATGATGCGTACTTTGCTGCAGTTGATGATGTGAAACGGCACGGCAATCTTCCGATACCAATGGCGGTCCGCAATGCGCCGACAAAATTGATGAAAGATCTCGGTTATCACGAGGGATATGAGATGTATACCGATAAAAGTTACTTGCCGGAGAAGTTGAAAGGGAAAAAGTATTTGAAACGGAAAGAGGATTAATCAAAACCCCGCGGCCCGCGCAAGGTTTTCAATTTGGTAATGACGACCATCTTTGTACAATGACGGTATGAACGACAACATCCCTGAAGAACATACGGA
>CAZBQV010000036.1:0-4065 GCA_964494235.1 uncultured Candidatus Saccharibacteria bacterium | reverse complement strand
TATAAAGAAGCGATGCCGCTGACAACGCGACTCTATCTCACATTGATTGATGCGGAAGATGCGAGCGCCGACGCATTTTTCCCCGACTACCGTGAATTCACTACAGTTATAGAAAAAGAAAAACGAGACCATGACGGCCTCGCATACGAGTGGCTCACATTAGAGCGTACATAAAAAAGTGATGGCCGGACGTCGCTAGCGCGACGTCCGGCCCACCGGAAAAGATCAATCAGCAGCCGCAGCGATCTCGAGGTGTTGATTCGGCCAGACGCGCGCGGCCGTGACAGCGGCGAGCGTTGCTCCATACTTCAACGGACGGCGATTCTCGACATCCGCCATCAATCCGACAAGGGCCGGGAAACCGTACGCCCACATGACGTTGATGTTCTCGATACTCTCGGGATTGAGTGCGAGTCGCGACGCCGTCGTCGTCACTAGAACGAAGTGCAAGCGCTTGGTATGCACCCCATCCTTCTGACGCCCCTGCGGGATCGGGTTGTCGACCGACCCGAGGTACTCCTCAAACGTAAGAGAGCTCGAATCAATCGAGAGCTCTTCGCAAAGCTCACGAAACGCGGCATGCGCAAGCGTCTCACCGCGTCGGATACCCCCCTGCGGGAGCACGAGCGTATTCCCTGTGCAATCTCCGCGCGGCTGCACGAGACATACCGCCCGCGCACGTCCACGACGCGGGCCCGCAAGAACGATGACGACAGTATCGCGAACCTCCGTGATACGCGAATCGAACATCGTGCTCGCGGACACGAACTCCATCTTCTCGAGCTTCAAGGCAGCCTCCTTGGCTTGTCTCTCCGCAAAAACAGTACCATTCCTTAAGGAAAAGTAAAACCCGCGGCTGGAGGCCGCGGGTTTTACTCTTTGATTTTGAAATTACTTCACTTCGACTACTTAACTTCGACGCCCATTGATCGAGCTGTACCCTCAATCGTCTTCATCGCCTGCTCTACTGAACTTGCATTGAGATCTGGCATCTTCTCTTCTGCGATCTCGCGAATCTGCGCCTTCGTGATCGTTCCTGCGCGAGAAACGGCATTCTTGCCTGAACCCTTTTCAATACCGATCTTTTTCAAGATCAAGCGTGATGCGGGAGAAACCTTGAGAATGAAATCGAAGCTGCGATCGTCGTAGACGGTGATCTCAACCGGAATGATTGATCCCATCTGCTCACGCGTCTTCTCATTGAACTGGTTCACGAACTCACCGATATTGATACCGGCCTGACCGAGCACCGGACCAAGCGGAGGAGCTGGAGTCGCTTTACCGCCCGTTGCCTGAACCTTGATCTTTTTAACTATTTTCTTTGCCATATAACAGTGGGATTACTATACCTAAACCTTCTTAACTTGCAAGAAATCGAGCTCTACCGGCGTTTCGCGACCAAACATCGAAACGAGCACCTTCACCTTACCGCGATCCTCGTCCACCTCCCCGATTTTGCCCTCAAGCTCGCGGAATGGACCGTCAGTAATGAGGACCTGGTCGTCGATTGCAAAGTCAATCTTGTGCTTTACCGTATCGGTACTCATGCGCTTCATAAGCTCTGCAAGCTCCTTCTCTCCGAGCGGCACCGGCTGTGTTCCGCTACCGACAAAGCCGGTAACGCGCGGCGTATTACGCACCGCGTACCATGAATCATCCGTTACAATCATGTCGACAAGCACGTATCCGGGATAGATGCGCTCCTCTTCAGTGACACGCTTACCGCCCTTCACACGAATTTTCTTTTCGATCGGTACGATCACGTCAAAAATCTTGTCCTGCATACCGAGCGACTCGATACGCTGGCGGAGGTTACGCGCAACCGCGTTTTCATAACCCGAGTATGTGTGAATGGCATACCAATGCCGCTCTTTATTTCCAAATTGTTTTGTCATGATACGGAGATCAGTGCGAATAAATTAGTAGGTTGTCTCAATAAACCAATCGAGTGCCGAGGTAAAGAAGAAGTCGAAGACGCCAAGAAGCGCCGACACTACGATTGCAATGGCAATGACAAGCGCCGTGTAGGTAACGGCCTGCTTTTGTGTAGGCCAAGAAACATGCGCGAGCTCTGCGCGCGTATCCTTCAAATAGTTGATGAATCGTTGCATATGCGTAGTGCGACAAAAGGTGATCTTCTAAAAAACGCCCCGAGGGGCGTAACATTTATATAATACTGATTCTTTGGAGAAAAATCAAGTACGTGAGGCGAGAGACGAAAAAGCCCCGCAAGCCGAAGGCTTGCGGGGCTTTTTCTCACAAACACTCCTATCGAATCTCGTAGGTCAGATTGACGACGACATTGACTGTGTTTTCTCCTGTAGGAACAGCAGGCGCCACCATCGCCGACTCCATCGCTGCACCACCGTATCCGCGATCATACATTGGGTAACCACCGCCCTCCTCTTCCCAGAAACCGGTCATACGCACAAGCTTCACATCAAGCGTTTCAGCAAGCTCTTCCGCCTTCTGTTTTGCCTGCTCAACTGCCTTCTTTCGAGCTTCTGCTTTCACTTCAGTATCGTCATCAATCGTAAATTGGAGGCTGCCGACGTTTGTTGCCCCGCGCTCACCAACACCCGCGATAAGTGAGCCAGCTTTTGCCGTGTCACGTACCTTCACCTCGATCATCTGATCCACTGTATACCCGACGAGTTCTTGCCGGCCCGGAGGACAGAATCCGCCCGTACAAATTGCCTGCGAGTACTCATATCGTGGTGAAAGGCTGTAATTTACCGTCTTGATATCAGTCTCCGCAATACCATTCTCTTTAAGATACGCCACGATCGTATTCATAGACTCAGCCGACTCTGACTGCGCTGCAGCAGGATCTACCGCTTCAGCACGAACACCAAACGTAAACATCGCAACGTCTGGCACGCGTGCTACTTCACCTACACCGCGCACAGAAATTGTCGTCGGCCCCATGTAGATATACTTACTCTGCTTAAGCGTGAAATATGTGTATGCACCGAGTGCAAGCGCAGCAAGCAGAAGCACTGCAAGCACAAGTCCTTTGAGGCGTGCGTCTTTTGCCCAATCACTAAATGAGTTCATATCAAAAAGATAAACAAATTACTAATACTGCCATTATACCATTCACTCGATACCGCACATACGGCGGAACTCCGCAAGGTCTTCCTCTGAGAGCGTAAGGTCGGATGGTTGATCTTGCATGAGGTAGTACATCGCTGACTGTGGATTCTCAACATGACCAAGCGAAAGTGCATGGCCGAGCTCATGTACGAGCACGAGCCGCAACTCATCAAGATCCTTAAATTGGTAGATATTGATACGCCCGTCCTGGTAGTCACCCTGCGTGAATTCACGCTCCTCGTGGAAACGATCATTGTATTCTGCAACTCGATTGTTGTAGTCACGTATCGTGCGATTGCTCTTGTCACCGAGTTCATTGATGCTGTCGACCAGCTCATTCAATTTGCGTGCAATCGATGAGAGTTCATTGCTTTCCACCTGAAGGCTTTCCTCCGTGCCACTCAATCGCTCATACACATCGGCAGGAGCTCCTCCTTGATCATTCCATCGCTCAACCTCTTCATTGTATGTCGCGAGTCTATTCTCGTACGTACGAAGCCGATTCTCGTATGTCTGCTTCAGTGACTCATATCGATTCAGCAACACTTCGTACTCTTCACGAAGTGAACTGCTGATATTTTCAGTGCGATCAAGTACCTCTCGAAGTCGATGTTCTTCGAGCGTAGTCCGCTGTCGATCATCAAAAATGAAATTGATCGTAAATTCTGCGTCCGCAGCATAGGTGAAAAGATTGCGGCCAGTCTTGTCCTCCCATATCGATTCAGCTTCAGAGACAATCGCGCGTGCCTCTTCTTCCGAAAGGTCGAAGCGCTCATCGAGTGTACCGATTGCATATGCAATCGGTACCGGGCATTTCGAATTTGCTGTGTGGTACCAGTATCCGCCGCCAATAACAATGGCGACTACGAGTAGTCCTGAGAGCAGTCGATTCATAGCACCATTATAGCAAAACGCCCCTTTTTCGGGGCGTTTTGCTCAATATACGGCTTACCACTTGAGTGCGCCGCC
>CAZBQV010000035.1:0-4145 GCA_964494235.1 uncultured Candidatus Saccharibacteria bacterium | reverse complement strand
TCGACCCATGTGCACGAACCTTGTGAATACCGAGTGATCATAGCAATGTACTTATCCAAAAGCATAGCATGTAGGCCCCCGTATTTTTTTGCACATTGTGATAAACGTGTGCGATAATATGCTCACATGGAACGAAAAACTGACATTCGCGCGCGCGAAACGGAGCGCGCAGCCGAGGAAGTTGATGCACGCACATTTCCATTTGCGGGCATTGCGTTGGCATTTGTCTTTGCCGCCGCCGCGTTCTTTTCTGGCATGCAGATCGGCTCCGATGTGAAGCTCGAAGCAAATATCGGCTCGCTCTTTGCGCAAACGCCTGAAAAAGATGTCGACCTTGCGCGCTTTTGGCATGTCTGGGACATGCTCGATGAGCGTTTCGTGACTTCAAGTTCGACTGATCCACTCACTCCGGAGGAGCGACTCGATGGTGCTATCAAAGGTTTGGTTGATAGTTATGGCGATCCATACACCGTGTATCTTCCCGCAGAAGAGTCTGAGAAATTTGAAGAAGAGATTGCAGGCAATTTTGAAGGGGTCGGAATGGAAGTCGGCTCACGTGAAGGTGTACTGACGGTTATTGCACCGCTTCCCAATACGCCGGCAGAGCGCGCGGGCATAAAGTCAGGCGACGCGATCGTGCGTATCGATGGCAAGTCGACCGAGGGCATGAGTATCGATGAGGCTGTGAAGCTCATTCGCGGCGAAAAGGGCACTGAAGTCGCAATTACGGTATACCGCGAGGGAGAAGAGGAGTTTCGTGAGATCAAAGTCGTGCGCGACCGTATTGATATTCCGACCATTGATACTGAGGTACGTGGCGACGTCTTTATCATCACACTCTTCAACTTCTCAGCAATGTCTGAAGCGCGTTTCCAGGAAGCACTCCGTGAGTACGTTGCGAGCGGAAAACGAAAACTTGTACTCGATCTTCGCGGCAATCCGGGAGGCTTCCTTCAGAGCGCGGTCAATATTTCGAGCTTCTTCTTGCCGACTGGTAAAGTAATCGTGCGAGAGAATTTTGGTGGCGCTGAGAGCGAACGGCTTTTCCGCAGCAGCGGCCGTACGTTGCGTGAATATGCGCCTGAAAAGATGGTGGTGCTCGTCGACGGTGGTTCTGCATCGGCATCAGAAATCGTTGCGGGTGCGCTTCAGGAACATGGCGTCGCGACACTCATTGGTGAGAAGACATTTGGAAAAGGTTCGGTGCAAGAGCTCGTTTCGCTCGACGGCGGCTCGTCGCTCAAAATCACCATTGCACGCTGGCTGACACCGAACGGCAATTCTATTTCTGAGGGAGGACTTACGCCGGATATCGAGGTCGAGCTTGAAGATGACGAAGACGAGACCGATGAGCAGCTCGAAGCCGCACTCGATTTCTTAAAAAAATAGAGGTTTGAAAAGGGGTGCGGTATCCGGTATCATTGGCCCGTTAGCCCCTTTTTCTGTATGAAAGTCATTCTCTTAAAAGATGTTGCACGACTTGGTCGAAAGCATGAAGTAAAAGATGTGCCTGATGGCCATGCGCAAAACTATCTGCTCCCGCGTAAGCTTGTGGAGATTGCGACTCCACAAAATCTCAAGCGGATTGAGGAGCGTGCGTCGCATATCGCGGAAGGCAATGCTGCTGTCGCGGGGAAGTTCAAGGCATTTCTTGACGAGCGTGCCGGCGCTCCGATTGTTATTGAGGCGGCCGCTAATCCTAAAGGAGGACTCTTTAGCGGTGTGCGCGCAGCGGATGTTGCTGCAGCACTGTCGCGTGAGTCAGGCATTGCCTTTACTACATCATCAGTGGAACTCTCAAAGCCAATCAAGGAAGCGGGAGAGTATACGGTTTCTGTCACAGCGGGAGGTGTGCGGATGTCGGTAGTTATCAATGTTAAAGCAAAATAGTATGGGAAATCCACGAGGCATCATTATTACACTTGTCGTGACGGTGCTGCTGATTGCAGGACTCGGGCTCTGGGTTGCCTATCGCAGTGGTGAACTGACGCTTCCGTATGGCGACGCGTACGGAACTTCCGAGGAGGATTATGATTACCCGCGCGCACGTGATGGAGAAGCTAATCAAACTATGAATATGGAAAAAACAAATGAAACAAATCCAGTGGTGGTTTTAAAGACAAGCAAAGGTGATGTGAAGATCGAGCTCTATACTGATCTCATGCCAGTGACTGCAGGAAATTTCCTCAAGCTTGCGCAGGAGAATTTTTATGACAACACAAAATTTCATCGTGTCATTGATGGCTTTATGATCCAGGGTGGTGATCCGAATTCAAAGGGAGATGATCAATCGACATATGGTACGGGCGGCCCGGGTTACGCGATTGCTGACGAACACATTGCCGATCCAAAGCTCTCAAATATGCGCGGCACTATTTCGATGGCGAACAGCGGGCCAAACTCGGGTGGAAGTCAATTCTTCATCAATCTTGTTGATAATGTCTTCCTTGATTTCGATAAGCAGCCACTAAGCTCAAAGCACCCTGTCTTCGGTCGCGTAATCGAAGGTCTGGAGGTTGTTGACGCGATTGCGCAGGTGCCGACTGGGGCGCGTGATATCCCTGTTGAGCCGGTGATTGTAAACGATGTAGTAGTGGAGTAAGGGGGGTAGACATATGAAAAGAAGGAGCCCGCCGTGCGCAGCACGGCGGGCTTTCTCGTTGTGCCTTGAGCGAGAGCTCTCAGAGCCTCTGCCCGAAACGATCGAGCGCAGGGAGTCCGTCGCTGTCGACGAAGTATTGTTGTCGCGGATCCCATTTGAATCCTCGCGCTTCCGCTGCGTATCGATTGATGGGGTGCGTTGGCAGAAAGTCGGGGTCGAATGGCGGAAGCTCTTTCTCTTTGTCTGACATCGTCGCCTCCTACTCTTTCATCACGGCCAGGACTGGCGCATCGAACGAGAAGATGAACGAGGTTCGCCTCGAGTCGAAGACTGGCGGGTAGTACGTACCGCAGGCTGTGATCATCAGCGTAGCTGCGCCGAAAATCAGGATCGACAGATATGTTCTCATGACCACCTCCTCTCTGACGTTTATTATCTCACACAAAATTCATAAAAAAGTGCGCCCCGGCAGAATTGCCGGGGCAGAGGTCAGTGGATAGTTCCTCGACAAAGACGATCGAGCGCGAGACGCATGCTGTCGTATAGTTCTCTTGATTCCACGAGCAGCAGCGCGGCATTGTAACCGACGAGTTTGGAGAGGAACGAATGATCCGCAACAGATTTCAGGATTGAAAGGGGTAGGGCAAGTGCTATGGAAAATTGTACCCAGAATGCACTGCCGTCATGTACAATGCTGATTTTGGTCGGACCACCCCATTCATTGTTGGTGACGCCTGCACAGAGGCGAAGTGAGTATTCCTCATCTTCTGTTTCTTCGGGAGATATGAGGCTCGGGACTTCCCAGATGAACTGGACCACGGCTTCGCCTGCGCCTTCTTGCCATACGAGATGGACATCAATGAGATCTTCGCCGTCCTCCATGAGTGCAGTAGAGAGCCTGAGGCGAACGGCATTAGGATTGTTTGAGTCTGCCATGCTTACCCCTTCGAGCGTAAAGCCTTCGGGGGTAATGATCGACTGTGCAAATTTCTGCAGATTGAACCGCGGCTGCTTTTCTTGAACGGGATGACGCACTTCCATGTCGCCCTCCTTGGAGCAGGTCTGTCAATAGTATACCGCGAACGAGAGGGGTACATAATAAAAACCGCCGCGGCCAGAGGCCGCGGCGGTTTCTTAAGGAGTGTGGTTACGCAATCACGTCGACTGCTTTCTTGACAAAGATTTTTCCGTCAAAGCGGGTCTTTCGCATGGTGCGGAATGCAACTGTACCGGGCTTTTTGGCAAAGAGTGTGTGGTCACGACCGACTTTCACGTTCTTTCCGGCTTCGATCTTGGTACCACGCTGACGCACGATGACTTCGCCCGTCTTCACGACTGTACCATCAGCACGCTTCACACCGAGGAATTTCGGCTGCGAGTCGCGTAGGTTTTTTGTTGATCCACCAGCTTTTTTTGTTGCCATAACGTGTGTTTGTGGGGCGAGGCCGCTCGTTGCAGCACTCGCTCATGTATAATTAACCCAGTTCTAAGAGGGTAATATGGCAGGCAGTATAAAAGAGTTTTGGGAAAAAATCAAGGCTCG
>CAZBQV010000034.1:0-4215 GCA_964494235.1 uncultured Candidatus Saccharibacteria bacterium | reverse complement strand
AGCGAAGTAACAAGAATACCGTCAATACGAAAGCGCACCCGAACTTTTTCACTCGTTGGCTCAATGTGGATGTCGGACGCGCGCCCGTCAACCGCGTACCGCAAAATAGTCGCCACAATCTTGGTGACGGGCGCGTCCTCTTTAATATATTCCTCATTTTCATTCGCTGGCGGAGGAGGCGCACTCTGCTGCGCAGGCTTTTCTTCAGCTGAAAGTTCTGACTCGAGCTCAGTGAGCGCACTGTCGACCTCACCCGTCAGATTTTCATACTGCAAAATTCCTCGCTTGAAATCACGCTCGAGAATAAGTACGAGCTTGTACGGAATACCATTCTTCGATGCAATGAAATTGAGTGCATCGAGTGCCGTAAGATCATCGGGGTCAGTCGTTCCAACTTCAAGTACCCCATCACGGAGCGCGAGCGGCAGAAGCTTGTAGTGCCGCGCAGAATCTTCAGGAAGATACTTTAGGACATTGGGATCAATCTTGTCATTCGGCCCGAGCTGGTAGGTCGGCAAATTGTAGTAATTGCCAATCACTGACAACAACAAATTGGCATCGACGCCCTGCTTCAAGAGCGCATCTTCGGCCGTGGTGCCATTCTGTTGAATGTCAGCTTGTGCGGTGCTCAATACTGACTGATCAACCGCTCCCTTCTCTTGTAATAGTGCAAGTATGTTCATATCGAGCGTCGCCCGTTCTCTAAAAAACCTCAGTACACGCCGATCCTACTGACCGATCGGAGCAAATGGATTGGCGCGGCCCGCAGGTTCGTCCACCATGGATTGACGATGATCCGCCAACGATCTGAAACGAGCATCGCTAAAGAGCTCATTATCGAGTTCGATGCTCTGGAGTTGCTGCAAGCGTATCAAGAACGCCTGCGTCTCAATGGCAGCTTGTGTCTGTACCTGTACGGTATCGGCCGTAAGTGCTGCTTCATCATCCACAAAGAAGATCTGATAGCTCACCCACAGCACTGCAGCAATCACAACCGCAAAAAGTATATTTTTGATGAGAGATCCCATACGCGTTATGGAAGTGGCTGCTTAAGCGAGTAAAGACGAACTTTCATATTGAAAACAGTGAGCGGCTCTTCAGTTGTTGTGAATGCTATCTCCACAACTTCCATGAGCACAAGGCTGCGCTCGAGATCGGTCAGAAATTCACGGAAACCCTCGTAGGTGCCCGTCACCGAGAAGCCGACATCGAGCACATCATACTGGCTGCGAATATCACCTTCCCCGAGCGCATCCATACCGAAGCTCGGATCAAATGGATCAATCGCTTGGTCCTGCGCCTCAACGGGTGGATCGCTCACTTCAATATCACTAAGGGCAAGGCCGCGCGCAGACGCGAGCGCATCGATGTCGATGAGAACCGATACTTCATCAATGCGATCAGGCAAGAACGCTTCGAGCCGCTCGAGTTCTGCGAGCGAGATAGCTGACTGTCGCTGATTGAGTTCTGCAATACGCTGGCGAAGCTCGCTCGCACGCGTGAGCGCCTCATCATATTCGGCTGCCTCCACCTGTATCGCCTTCACCTCATCGAGCGTCGGCTGCACGTACGTGAAAAACAGGCCGACTGAAATGATGATACCGATGATTGGAGCAAGTACTTTAAACATATTTAAAATCCGCTATCAAATTGATTCTCAAAATCCTGAACTCCCTGCGTATCGACGGGAAGCGGCGTTGGCGCTCCGCCGACTGCTCCACTCGTTCCGCTTCCCGTCGATGATGACGGCGCGGGTGTAGTCGAAATTGTTTGCGTCGTCTGTGTCGTTCCTCCCGTACCTGACGTGCCCATATCAGTACTCGTCGCAGTGTCGAGCGGTGCATCCATCGGCTCATCAGGCGCATCGAATGTCCCGATCGTTGAGTAAGCAAGCTCCGATGTGTCGGCCTCGCTCGTAATCGTGAAGTTTACATTGTCTTCGACGTCGATATCCACATCAGAAAAGATGACGCTCGCAAGTTCTGGCGCGCTCGCAAGCTGCTGGCTCTGAAGACCAACGGTATTAAATCGCATCGCCTTTCCATCAAAGACAAGTTCGACCGATCCCGATTCACGACGCGTGTACGAAAACTCCACAAACTGCACATCGGTCTGTGTGCGCTCTTCGAGCATCTCAAACACAACCGATGGCGCAAGATGCTGATCAAGGAGCGTCTGCGCAACCAAAATGCGGCGATCAAGCGCGCGGAGGCCAAGAATATCACCCTGACTAAACGAGCTCTTTTCTTGTTCGAGCTGCGTACGCTTCGCATCGAGTTCACGCTGCGCCATGTCCTTATATATGAAGACGCCAACGGCAAGAATCATACCGCACAGGAAAATGATCATTCCAACGAAATTGAATACGTTGAAATGTCGGCGCCGTTGCGGAGCACGTCCCGGCACACTACCCATCGACTGCTTCGGTATGAACGAAGTCTTCGGTATGTCGACCATTACAAAAAGTATACGCGAGTTGTATGTCCCGGAGTAGAAACGCGCTGTGGACAGACGTTATGAGAGCTCGTTTAATTTTCGAAGCGCGACACCAACAGCGACCGTAAACGACGGACCAGCTTCTTTCAGTGTATCTTCGAGAAATGCCGGATACTGTACTTTTGAAAAGGGGTCAGCGAGTGCGACGGTGCGCTCGAGAAATGCCGCAGCTTGCTCGGGAAGTCCCTTGAGAAGCACGCCGCCTCCGGTAAGAATAACTTTTGAAATTTTTGTATTCGAGGTACTTTCGTACATTGCAATAAAACGTCGTGCATCGCTCAAGATACGCTCAAGGCTGAAATTAATTGCCTGCTTGATGCGCGGATCATTCCCCACCTCAAGAAGTCCGATTTGCCGCTTCAATTCTTCCGCATCAGCGACCGAAAGTTGGAGCGATTTTGACAGTGTGAGCGTCATGTCCTGCGAGCCGATAGTCGTGCTGTGCGTCTTCTGCACAATGCCGTGCGAAACCACGTACATTTTGCTCGTCGCCGCGCCGATATCGAGCAGTACGACCACATCATCCTCTTCAAGCACGCTCGAGCGAATCGTACTGAAGACTTCAATCTCTACAAAGCTCGTAACAAGCGCCGCATTCTGTGTGACAGCACGCATTTTTGCGAGTGCCTCATTATGGATAGCTGCAAGCAACACGCGCGTACCGCTCTGCCCCGGCTGTGGCGCATCTGGATTGCCTTTTGGCTCGGGAATCACAAACCAATCGAGCATCACTTCGTTGATCGGCACCGGCACATGCTTACGCGCCTCAATCGGCACCATCGACGCAAGCTGGCCTTCATCAACTGAAGGAAACGAAATGACCGTCACAAAGCTCGATGCATATGAGATGCCGAGCGCTGCTTGCTTGGTCGTCACCGACGCCTCGCGCACAATATCGACAAGCGCTTCAGCGAGCCGTTTTGGATCAAGATTCGTCGCGCGGCCAATTTCGACATTTGCATAGGGGCCGAGCTGCAACTCGCCATACGTTTCGAGTGTCGCGGCGCCACGCTGTTTTTTCAACTGCACAACCTTAATCGACGATGAGCCAATATCAATACCGACAACGCCTGCCTCTTCTTTTTTTCCGAATGGGAGTGCGCTGGTTATTTTTGAGAAGTCGAATGCCATAGCGTATATGTGCGATGTATTCTACCATGAAGCGTATATCCGCCATGCGCGCGATATTCTCACTCGCATTTGATCTCATCTTTCCTCCCTCAAAAGAGGCGCTCCTTGTTCGACGCGCAACTCGTGAAGACGTGCTCGCACTCTACGAGCCGCGCATTTTGCACGACGCGACCACGCTCACCCACTATCGCACACCGCTTATGACCGCGCTTGTACACGAAGCAAAGTTTCATGCCAACAAAAAAGCGATCAATCTGCTCGGCGCACTACTTTCCCACCACAGCACAAAGGTATGGCCGAGTGGTGCGCACGTCGTTCCGCTCCCGCTCTCTTCCGCACGAGCTCGCGAGCGCGGATACAATCAAATAGAAGAAATTGCCGAGAGCGCACGCGCACAAGGCGCGTCACTAGAAATCCATCACCTCCTCATGAAAGTTCGCCACACTGCACCACAATCATCACTGTCACGGAGTGAGCGCCTCACGAATCTTCAAGGAGCATTTGCAGCGACGGCAGATATTCCGCGTGATACACCGCTTGTCCTTCTCGACGACATCACCACGACCGGTGCAACGCTCGATGAAGCAG
>CAZBQV010000033.1:0-4583 GCA_964494235.1 uncultured Candidatus Saccharibacteria bacterium | reverse complement strand
CTTGGTCGATTGATTAAAGAGAATAGCGATTTGGTGCGCGAGAACACTGCGCTCGTTAAGAAGCTGTACCGAAATAGCATCATTGATTTTTGGATCAGGATTATATGGTTTGCACTCCTCATCGGTCTACCATTCGCAGTCTACTTTTACGTCCTTGAGCCCTATTTTGAGGCCTTTGGAGGCTCGTACGAGCAGTTTCGTCTCGGAATAGGGGAATTGCCGGGGTTCAAGGCATTTGACTCGATGATGGAGTAATTTCAGCGTTTTTGCCTTGTTTAGAGGCTCTTTTTGCGATAGCATAGAGCGACGCTTGGGTAGCTCAGTTGGTAGAGCACTTCCCTGAAGAGGAAGGGGTCGCCGGTTCGAACCCGGCCCCAAGCACAAGAATAAAAAAGGTCTGCTTTCGAGCAGGCCTTTTTTATTCTCATGTGCTGTTGGCTGGGTGAGAAAGTCGGAGGTGCGCCCGCGTTGCGGGATGAAGCGGCGAGGCGGGGTCGCGAACACTTAGTATTTTGGAACGAAGTGAACAAAAGACTTAGTGATTCGTGACCGAACCCGGCCCCAATACTTAATGTAAACTGAAAACCGCCGGCCTAAAGGCCGGCGGTTTTCAGTGTTTCTTATCCCGCTTTTGTTTTTACCTTGAGTCTCGTGCTGCGGTCTTTGTCTACTTTTGGCAAGATGATTTCGAGCATGCCGTGCTTTTCTTTTGCTTCAGCTTCGTCGATCAAAATCTCTTCAGGAAGGAGAATAGTGCGTGAAAAGCCGCCCCAGTAGAGTTCTCGATGGTAGTAGTCTTCGTCGGGCGCTTCGCGGTTTTCTTCACGGCCACCTTTAATCGTCACCATATCGCGAGTAATAGCGATATCGAGATCATCAGGACTTACGCCGGCAATAAGTGCTCGAATGACGATCTTCTCTCCCGTTTGGTACATATCAATAGGAAGCTCACCTTCTTCTTGAATCTGTGCAGGCTCCTGCCATGCGCCATCCTGCGCATCATCGTTGCGCACATCTTCATCAAAATCGTCTTCCATCTCATCTTCATACTCACGAATTGAGACCGCACCAGTGAGACGTTGAATGAATGAAGGTTTTCGAGCCATAGCTATTGTTTATCGTGGTCGCGCAATGCGCTTAACTTTTTCAAAAATAAGGAAGAGTATGATAATGCCAATCCAGACGAGTAGGAAGACCGAAAGTATAGTCTCTCCGCGTGCTCCCATTATAGAAAAGTTGAATAGCGCATGCAATGCAATGGCTATGAATAACCCAAATGTTGCGTATGCGATACGTACCGCTTTTGCTTTATAAAATGCGAATGCCATCAACACACCGACGGTACCGGACGCAAGCACATGAAGGAGCGTCGCGCCGAGAAAACGAAAATGTCCGGTGATAATTGATTCAATAAATTGTCCGGCGACGAGTGGGTTGAAAATAAAGAGTGCATTCTCAAGTGCAGAGAAGCCAAGTGCAATCGTGATCATGTAGATAATTGCATCAATCGGCTCGTCGACCGCTTTATTCCAGAGCACGACAATGAGTGCGGCGCTGTACTTGAGTACTTCTTCGATGACGACCCATACAAAAATGAGCTCATCACCAGAAAAGCGCGCTGCCGCAAACTTTTGGAGCGGCAAGACCGCGGGTACGACGAGCATGCCAGCGAGGAATGAAGAGACGATGAGTGTGCGTGGTTCAGGACGCGCCTTGTCTTCACGAAGCCAAAACCAGAGCCAGAAAAGCGCAGGAATCAGACCTGCAACAAGCGCGATCAAAATATAGAACCAGTCCATGCAGCCTTATTGTAACAGACGGTTTCTTATGTGTGCGACGAGAGGGAGGATACTGCTATGCGCGCGGCCACGGAGCAACGATGAGCATGTCAGCATCCTTTTGTGGAAGTCGCTGCCAGATTGCTTCGGTCACAAATGGCATGAACGGATGAAGGAGTTTGAGCGAAGTCGTGAGGCAGGTATAGAGCACATATTGGCGCGCTGCTTTTGCATCAGCATCTTCGCCTTGGAGCACTGCCTTTGATTCCTCGAGAATCTTATCGGCGAGTTCGTGCCAGACATAGTGATACGCTTTTTCTCCCGCCATATAGAGACGATATTCTTCGATGTCTTTTGTGATTTCAGCGACCGTTGCAGAGAGTGTTGCAAGTATTTCTTCGTCCCGCGTAGAAAGTACTGCAGGTTTTTCGAGCGAAGCGCCGGCCGTATTAGTAAGGACAAAACGGGTGATATTCCAGAGCTTGTTTGCAAAATGCTTGTAGCCGCGGACTTTGTCTTCGGAGAGCTTGATATCGGTTCCGGGCGTTGCACCAATCACAAGCGAGAGGCGCGTTGCGTCCGCACCATACTTTGTGATCATGTCGACCGGATCGATGATATTGCCGAGCGACTTCGACATTTTGCGTCCCTGTCCGTCGCGCACCATGCCGTGGAGGTATACATTCTTAAATGGCACGGTGCCGAGATGGAAGCCTGACATGAGAATCATGCGTGCAACCCAGAAAAAGAGAATGTCATGCCCTGTCTCGAGGATTGCGGTTGGATGGTAGGTTGCAAGATCGTTGGTTTTTTCTGGCCAGCCGAGTGTTGAGAAGGTCCAGAGACCAGAGGAGAACCACGTGTCGAGCGTGTCGGGGTCCTGTTCCCACCCGTCGCCTTTCGGCGCTTCAGTCCCGCAGAAAATCTCATCACCTCGGTACCACACGGGAATACGGTGGCCAAACCAAATCTGCCGCGAGATGCACCAATCATGGAGCTTCTCAATCCAGTGATAGTAAATTTTTTCAAAATTATCCGGCGTAATTTTGGTTTGGCCACTCTCGACTGCAGCGCGCATGAGTTTTTTGAGCGTCGTCGTTGAGCCGCTTTCGATTCCGGTGATTTCAGAATGCGGGATCGTGAATTCTTTATCAACTGCCACGAACCACTGCATTTTGATCTGCGGTTCGATCATGCCGCCGCCGCGACTATTGGTCGCGACGTTATGCGTGTATTTTTCATCGATTTTTTCGACGAGACCTTTTGCTGTGAGCTTTTCAACGATGAGTGGCCGCGCTTTCTTGATATGAAGTCCTGCAAATTCTTCGCCGGCGATAGGGAGAAGCTTGCCGTTGTAGTCGATGACTTGCTCTTTCTCGAGGTTGTGGCGCTCAGCAATCTCAAAATCGGCCGTGTCGTGCCATGGGGTGATCGTCATTACGCCGGTACCAAACTCCATATCGATCGCTTCGTCTTTAATGACGGTTGCGGTAATGGGGCCGTTGATCCATTCAAGCTCAATTTTCTGACCATGCTCCCATGCCTTGTAACGTTCGTCCGCGGGGTGCATCACTACATACTTGTCGCCAAATTTCGTCTCGGGGCGGGCAGTGGCAATCGTGAAGGGACCATATTTGAGATAGTAGAGAGATTCAGTGACCTCTTCATGTTCGACTTCGTCGTCAGACACCGTCGTCTGCATTTTGGGATCCCAGTTGACGATGCGCATGCCGCGGTAGATGAGTCCCGCGTTGTACATCCGGACAAAGGCCTCCATAACGGCGCTGTAGCGGGTGTCGTCGAGCGTGTAGGCGAGGCGTGACCAATCGAGCGATGAGCCCATTTTGCGGAGCTGGCCTAGGATCATGTCCTGGCTCTCGAGCGCAAATGCGTTTACCTTTTTCAGAAATTCCTCGCGGCCGTAATCGTAGCGCGTTTTTCCTTCTTCTTTATAGATGATGCCTTCGACTTTCGACTGCGTTGCGATAGCGGCAGAGTCAGTACCGGGAATCCAGAGGGTGCGCTTGCCCTGCATGCGCGCAAAACGAATGAAAATGTCCTCGACTGCGAGCATCGCCGCATGCCCCATGTGGAGGATGCCGGTGACGTTTGGAGGAGGAAGGACGATTGCAAATGGCTCAGCGGCAGGCTTCGTGACGCCCTTTTCAATACAAATGTCAGGATTGAAGTACCCGCTTTTTTCCCATGAGGCATACGTCATGTCTTCAAGCGCACGCGCGTCATACGGCTTGAGGAATTCTTCAGGAATTGGGGGATTGTTCTTTGTATCGTTCTGGTCAGCCATAGTATTCCGATAGTAGCATATTCATGGTGTGATTCCACGGTTTTTGACAAAGCTTCTCTTGTGTGTCCCTCATTGGCTGTTTGTCAAAAGTGTGGTAGAACTGCAGACAAGAAGAAGGGGGGGTATACCGTTATTAATGTATCGCAGTATTAATTGTATGAATATCTTCAGTTTCTCAGCACACACGCTTAACAGATTGTTTGCTGTTTTTATTATTCTCGGTTTCATTCTTACACCGATTGCACAGGTTGGCGCGCAGTCCGCGGTTCTCGTAGGTACTGATTCAGTCGACATTTGTCATGCTGCTGGTGGAAGTGGAAATTACACCACTCCACCTACGGACGTGAATGGAATTGTTTCGTCAGGTCACGGTGACCATGATGGTGATATCATCCCCCCGTTTACGTACAACATAGGAGGAGGTGATATAGATTACCCAGGCAAGAATTGGGATGAAGCAGGCCAGGCTATTTGGGAGAATGACTGTGTTGTTCCAATAC
>CAZBQV010000032.1:3405-5152 GCA_964494235.1 uncultured Candidatus Saccharibacteria bacterium | reverse complement strand
GCTCGGCGAACTTGGGGATCACGCTGCCGGTACTGCCGAGCACGTTGCCGAAGCGCACCATCTCGAGCTGTGTGCCTTCAGCGCGGAACTGGCTCAGCGCCTCGCAGGCCATCTCGGCCAGGCGCTTGGTCGCACCCATCACGTTGGTGGGGTTGATCGCCTTGTCGGTGGAAATCAGCACGAAGCGTTCGGCACTATGGCGCTGCGCGTGCGTGGCCACTAAGAGGGTGCCGAGCACGTTGTTGCGCACCGCCTGCCAGGCGTTGCCCACCTCCATCAGCGGCACGTGCTTGTAGGCGGCGGCGTGGAAGATGAGCTGTGGCCTCCATTCGGCGAACACCTCCTCCAGACGCGCGGTGTCCTTTACATCGCCGGCCAACGGCACGATCGGTGTCTCGGGCTTGTGCACGCGGAACCATTGCTCGATGGTGTAGAGCGCGAACTCGCTTGCTTCCAACAGCACAAGTCGTGCCGGGACGAAGCGGGCGAGTTGCCTGCACAGCTCGCTGCCGATGGAACCGCCGGCGCCGGTGATCAGAACCGTCTTGCCGGTGATCATGGCCTGCACATGCGCCGAGTCGATCTTCACCGGCTCGCGGCCGAGCAGGTCTTCGATGTCGACGGGGCGCATGGCGTTGATCGCCACCTTGCCGCTCATCAGGTCGTCGATGCCGGGCACGGTGAAGACGTGCGCACCCGCCCGTATCGCGAGGTCTGTCGCGCGTTTATGTGCCGCGGACGCGGCGGAGGGCATCGCCAAGATCACATGGTTCGCGCGGTAGTCGCTCAAGACTCCAGTCAGGCCTTCTATGCTACCCACTACCGGATGGCCGAAGAGCTCAAGTCCCCACTTTGCCGGGTTGTCATCAACCAGGGCGACCACCCGCCAATCCGGGCTACGCTCCAGTTCGCGTACCAGCATTGCTCCCCCCGTCCCGGCCCCAACTACGACCACCGGCTTGCCCGCGCCGACGAGTCCGCCGTAAAGACGGTGCTCCTTCCATGTCCGCCAAGCGGCGCGCCCGCCTCCCATGATCATCATGAGCATCATCGGGTACAGCAAGATCATCGATCGCGGTAACGCGGGAGCGTTGCGGTCCAGTGCGAGCAACACGACTAAGGCCAGTGCCGAAATGGCGATCGCCTTCGTTACACGCTTCAGGTCGGGCAGGCTCGCGAACACCCACATGCCGCGATAGAGCCCTGCCACCCGACAGGCTACGCCATGAACCACGACCAGTGCCGTACCCGTGATCAGCATCTTCTCCGCGTAGTGATCCGGCCACTCCAGATTGAAGCGCAGCACGAACCCCCCCACCCAGGCCGCCACAGCGGCTAACAGGTCGAATAGAAAAACGAGAGTCGATCGCGCGTGCCGGATCATCATGGGTTGTGCACAGTTGTCAGGAGCGAATCCGATCGCCGGCTCCCTTGCCGGCCACAGTCAGGACGATGTACCGGAAATAGGACGCAATGCTATTGGCATGCAGCATGCGTGCGTCCGTCTCGGCGAGCAACTTCGGCGTCGACATGTCGATCCCATTGACCTGCGCCAGCCCGGTAATCCCTGGCCGTACATCGAATACGCCACGCTTGACACGTTCCTCGATTAGTTCGTGCTGGTTGAGCAAGCACGGCCGTGGACCGACGAGACTCATCTCGCCCTTTAGCACATTCCACAACTGGGGTAGCTCGTCGAGCTTCGTGCGGCGCAACGCCACCGTCACCATCTCCGCGCCGGCGGCCT
>CAZBQV010000032.1:0-3395 GCA_964494235.1 uncultured Candidatus Saccharibacteria bacterium | reverse complement strand
GGTGCTGGAGCGCTACGACGCGAACGAGATGACCGAGCTTCGTGCGGCGCAGAAACCGACCGAAAGGGGTGACGGCGCGCGCATCGGCCAAGTGTGTGGCGACCGATGCCGTGTCGGGATGCATCGTCCGGAACTTGAGCAGCACAAACGGCTTCTGAAATCGGCCTACCCGCTCCTGTCGGAACAGCGGTGAGCCTGTTTCAATAAAGCCGATTAGTGTGATCACTATGAACAGAGGCAACCCCAAAAGCATGGCAGCCGCAGCCAAAGAAAAATCAAGGAACCGTATCATTTGCGACCAACTAAATTGATATTTACAGAGGAGGGCCTGGATGTGCTATCAGGCGTGAAAGGGTCGCGGTCATGGCATCGGAGCGGCTTACTGGTGGCTTCCAGTCCATCAACGTTCGAGCTCGTTGCCAGTCGACAAGCATCGGACGAGTAAGGCTATCTAGGGTTCGGCTAAGACCTGGTATGACTGAAAAAATACGCAGAAAATATATTGGCACTGCAATGTTCTTTGTGCCCTTGCCGCAAGCTGAATTGATCCATTCAATCAATTCTATGACGCTGTAGTCAGATCCATCTCCAACCACGAATACCCCCCCGGGACGGTTCGGCTCAGCACACCGAAGGAGAAAGTCAGCCAAATTCTTCACGAAGATGAATGATCGCCGAGCGTGAGCGGCGCCAAAGGGCAGAGGCGCTCCACTGGAAACCAATCGGCATAGACGCAAAAAATTACCCGGGCAAGCCGCACCGTACACCATTGGTGCCCGGATGATTGTCAATCTCTTCCCGTTGGGCCCGAACAGCGCCGTAAGCTGCTGATCCGCTTCCAACTTGGACTGCGCATAAGGTGTCGTCGGCGACGGGGCCGACATCTCGTTAATCGGACGGACGCTCCAGCTTCCGAAGACGCTCAAGGAACTGAGATGGATCAGTCGACCAATCTTTCCATCAAGGACACTGGCTGCAAGCTGCAACGGTAGTTGCCGATTGGCGAAGTCAAAATCGGCAGTACTTTTCGCTATATGTGCAGCTCCTGCAACGTTGATTAGTGCATCGGCCGTACTACCGGTGAGGCCTCTCGCGTCGCTGATGCATGCTTGCTCACCGTACGGCCTTAATTCCTCGCACCGACGTCGCACCAACATCAAAACTTGATGACCGCACTCGACCGAAAGATGCACCAAGGCGCGTCCGATATAACCCGAGGCTCCAGCAATAACGAGCTTCATGGGCGTTCCCTTGGGGGCATGTCGAGGAGCTCCAGGTAATGTCCAGCGAGTGCATCGTAGCTGTGCCTTGCGAACACATAAGCATGCCCGCGGCGACCCATGGCCACTCGTTCGTTCATCGGCATCTCTGCAAGTCTGGCAAGCGCATCCGCAATTTTAGGGGTGTCGCCAGGATAGACGGAAAACCCCGCATCGCACTCCGCTACCGGATTATTTCCAGCGTCGATCGCGAACAACACGGGCAGCTGTGCCAGCATATAGTCGAATAGCTTGTTCGGGCTAACGCCAAAACGGAACAGCGGCTCTGGGCGCAGAGAGATGTAGCCTACCTGGCAGGCTTTCAGCAAAGCGGGGATCTCCTGTTTGGGTATCTGGTCGAATATCGCAACTCGATCCGTTAATCCCTTCATCGCAACTGTCGCTGCAATCGTAGAGCTTCGCTCCCCTCGCCCGACAATGACCGCGACCACACGCTGCTCCCCTTGCCGACGCAGCAGATCCATTGCCTCGATCAACGACTCGACGTGGTTCGGTGCCCCCAACGCACCCGCATAGACGACGACCAGCCGACCGGAGGCACGCCACTGCAGTGCTTGCGTCAGAGCCTCGCTGCTCGACCGCTCGAGATACTGCACGTGAGTGTCGACGCCGTTTGGGATGTAACGCCAACGTTCAGGTTCAAGCCCCCGTTCGACCATATGAGATAAGGTTTCAGGAAGTAGCGAGACAACCGCGTCTGCACGCTTGTATGCGTAGCGCTCAAGTTTGTCCGTTATGCGCACCAGTGGATGGCCTGGTTGCACACCCGCGAGTTCCGTAAGGCTGAGAGGCCACAGATCACGCACCTCGAAAACAGAACGCGCGCCAAAGCGGTGCGCGACACGATGACTGGTCGCGAATACGTATGGGTGCGGTGACGAAGCCACGACCATCGATGGACGACCATATCGTCGTGCGAGGCGATCTGCGTGAAATAGAAGCGAAGCGACAAGCGAGGCCATGTTCAGGATACGCCCGACGCGATTGCCCGCATACCCAGGGGTCTGGAGAAACTCATACGGCACCCCTTCGATATCGTGGCAACCGCGAAGTGAGCCTGGGGAATCCATCAGATGATGAAACGAGGCTGTGATGACCAGGGGATTCGCCCCCTGCTGCTGCCACGCACGCGACAACTCATAGGGCCGGCTGTAACGACCAACCCCTGGGCCTCCAGCATAAGGATGGATGTACCAGATGTTCGGAGCGCTCAAGATGCTGAAACCTTGAATCGATTCAGCCAGTGCGCAAGCGTACCCAGCCGGAAAACGAGAGACTGAGCGATCTCCCGCCCCGCCGGAGAGGCTGTGTGCCAAGCGTCGAGAACTGCCCGCAAATCGACCCAACGGTCCAAGGCTGAAACGGAGTCGAGACAAGCCCCTTCGATATGCTCCCCCAGCGCTCCATCCATCCAGCGCGATTGGGGCGTAACAAATCCCATCTTGTCCCGTCGATTGAGGACCGCGTCGGGGACAATGCCTCGCAGACCGCACCGAAGTACAGCCTTGGTTTGTCCTGCGCGCAGCTTGTGCTCGACTGGAAGCCGGATTGCAAACTCCACCAAGCGATAGTCCAGAAAGGGGACACGGCTCTCGACCGACCAGGCCATGGAGTTACGGTCCTCGTAACGCAAGAGGCTCGGTACGCTGTAGCGATTGAGATCGAGCAATTGCCGCTGCCGTATGTCCGGCGTCGCGCCTAGTGAGACCGCACTGGTCGTGCTCAGGGCGTGCGTGGTCGGTCGCAGCAAACGCTCCATATCAAAGCTGTGTCGGCGAAGAACGCGCGGGAGATAACGCGACCCTTCATGCCAGCTCCAGTATCCGCGATCACCTTTCAGCAATAATGCGAGTACTTCCCTAGACACGTCGATGACACGTCCCTGCCGCAACAGCGACATTACGTAGAAGGCGTAGAATTTTCTATAGCCGCCCAGGATCTCGTCGGCCCCTTGGCCGTCGAGCAGTACCGGGATCCCTGCTTCGCGAGCCTGTCGCATGATCAGCCATTGGGCATACAGGCTGGCAGACGAGAAGGGTTCTTCCTGGTGCCAGACAAGTTGTGCGAAATCCGAGATCAATCCTGCTTCGGTCGGCTCGGACATGTGCCCCGAGG
>CAZBQV010000031.1:0-5263 GCA_964494235.1 uncultured Candidatus Saccharibacteria bacterium | reverse complement strand
GGCTGTTTTTTGTTTTCATCTCTGGAGCTATCTAAGCTCTTTCAGAAATTTCTTTGAGTTTCAGAAGTGCTTTCGGCCACATCTCTTTAAACATATCGGCGTACTCTTCGGCGGTGTCCATGTCTACCGATACTTCAGTGCCACCATCTTTCTCGGTGAACGTGTAATTTTCAAATGCAGGGGTCCACTTCTTTACCTCTTCGCTCGTCGTATCTTCAACACCGTCTTTTAGAATACCGAGATGCTCAATCGAGACAAATTCGTATGGTCGATTCTCCTTAATGCGCGCCACCATTCCTCCCTCCTTCCCTGTCTCTGGATCTGGGCCAATAAAAAGAATCTTCGAGCCCTCATCCCAACTCCCTTCGAAACGTCCACCTTCATTAAATGCACTCGTCCATTCTTGATACGTATCCTGTGTAAGCATTGTGTCCCACACCTTTTCCTTTGGTGCGTTGATGTGAATTGAATGATGTTGCTTTGTCATGAATCTAGTATATCTCGCCTTCTGATGAGAAAAAATTTGTAACTCTCGAGAAGAGATCAAAAAAACGAAAACCACCGGTCGGGGGATGGCTTTCGCCTCCCCCCCCTCGGTGGTTATTTTTTACTCCTCGATGATGCTGATGTTGTGCTCGTCCGCCATGAACTGGAGGAAATCACGCGAGTGCTCGGCGAGCACGTCGTTGAAGTCCTTCTCCTGTTCGATAGCGTAGACGACACCGACGCTCCAGTACTCGAGGATGCGGTACGCCGTCCGCAGGTCGGGCATCGCGCCCGGGTAGCAAATGAAATCGACGCCAGTCTCGGGATTGCGGTGGATGTGGTGCGACGCACCCTCGACCGCCTTCACCGGCGGACGCATCACGAGCTGGAGCTCGTAGTGCACGCCGGCATGGACGCCGCCATTCCACTTTTCGTAGAAGGCCGCCTCAATGCGGTTGTCCGCCGGACCTTCGGACCGATGCGCGCGAACGCGGAAGGGGTACAGGTTCCCCTTTCCGCGCACCCACACGGAGAGCGGAGTGCCCTCAATCTCAGTATTCATCGTTACTATCCTCAATTTCAATACGTAGCCAACTTCTATTATAGCATAAATAAGTACTAAAGTCAATGTATCTTCCATACTCCAAAAATACAAATGCTATACTCATTTTTATGAATACATACACCGGAGGATGTCATTGCGGCGCTGTGAAGTACGAAGTCGATACAACGCTCGAGAACGTCATCTCATGTAATTGCTCGCTCTGCGCGAAGCGCGGATGGCTGCTCGCGTTTGTAACGCCAGCGCACTTTCGTCTTGCGAGCGGCGAAGACAATCTCACTGATTACCAATTCAACAAGAAGAAGATCCATCACCTCTTCTGTAAAACGTGCGGAACCGCGTCCTTTGGACGCGGTTCCGATGGAAACGGGAATGAAATGATCGCAATCAATGTCCGCTGTCTCGACGAGATCGATCCCGACACCATTCCTTCAAGCAAATTTGATGGCAAGAACGCCTAGACACTACGAAACCTGCGGAATCTCCGCGGGTTTTTCAATTTCACTCTTGTTGGCATGTGCGCGCACTTCCTTATAAAGAAGGTAGAGGTAATTCGTTGCAACCGGAACCAAGAATGCACTCACGAAGAAGAATATGATCGGCACATCGTATCCACCAGGGATCATCGCATCCACAAAGCTCACGCCGATGCCGACGATAAAACTAAAAAGAATGAGCACGACGACGCGGCCAAAAACTGCCCACCACTTCCCTTTCACCATCGCCTTACTTTCCTTGAGCGCCGCAAAGCCACGCGTTCCTTCGTAGAGAAGAATGTAGCTTGCGAACATAAACCACACTGAAAAGATGATGCCTGGAATAACAAAAAGTATGAGGCCCGCAAGAATGATGACGCCCGAGAGAATAGACACCCACACCATCGGCCAGAAGACGCGTTTTGCTTCGGCATACGCCGCCTTTACGGTGGTATCAAGATGCGCTGCTGCATACATGAGTGCAGTTGCCATGAGCACCTGCGACACAAGCATGATAATCATTGCGACAAACATTCCTCCCATGAGAAGCGGATCGGGCGTATCGCGCATGCGGTCATTCACAATCTCAAAAAAGAGCATGATGAGACCCGGCACGAGATAGATACCGATAAACAACTGTCGGTGCGCAACAACGATGTCCCACGCCTCCGAAACTAATGTAAGTGGTCCTTTCATAAATAGTAACTATGCACTTATAATATGTGCGCTCATTGTAGCACTATACCCTGCGCAGTGCTTGCTCTCACCGGTATTCCCTGTTACATATACACAGTGAAAAAATATTCCCTGAAAGATCGAAAACAGCGGGAACGGAAGCTCGGCGTCGTTGTCAAAAAATCAAGTGCCGGCCTCGGACTCTACACACTCACTCCACGAAAGAAGGACGAGCATATCATCGAGTACACGGGCGAACGCATCAACGAAGAAGAAGCAGACCGTCGCGGCGGTTCATACCTCTTTACGGTCGAGAAAGACCTCTACATCGACGGCGTTGGCCGCGAACATATCGCCCGCTATATCAACCACTCCTGCCGCCCCAACTGCTATGCTGAAATAGACGAAGACGAACAGAAGGTCCACATCAAGGCACAGCGCGCCATCAAGCCCGGAGAGGAGCTCACCTACAACTACGGCAAGGACTTTTTCAACGACCACATCAAGCCATACGGCTGCCGGTGCCCAAAGTGCTCCGAAAGTCAGTCAGAAGGCCAAAAATGAGCTGGTCCCTCCTTGCGAAATAGCCTGCGGCGTGGTACATTCTTCGGGTATTCCGCACGGGAATCCGCCTTTGGATTCCCGTCTGATTTCACCATAATAAGCAACTTGAGAGATCGTACACGCATAAACCAGTCCATCAGGGCAAAAGAATTACGCATCATCGGCGCAGACGGCGCCAATATGGGTGTTCTCCCCCTTGAGGAAGCTCTTCGCCTCGCTGCGGACGCCAGCCTCGATCTCATTGAGATCTCGCCTGACGCCAAACCGCCGGTCGCGAAGATCATGGACTATGGTAAGTACCAGTACGAGCTCAATAAGCGAGCAAAGCAGGTGAAAGCAAAGTCCCACGTGACCGAGACCAAGGGAGTACAGGTCAAGATCGGTACGGGAGAGAACGACCTCGCACTCAAGGCAAAGCGCGCAGCCGAATGGCTCGGCGAAGGCCACCGAGTGAAGATCGACCTCTTCCTCTGGGGACGCTACAAGTACATGGAGGAGGCTTTCCTTAAGGAGCGCCTCGAACGGTTCTTGAAGCTCATCCCTGCCGAGTACAAGATCGCCGATCCCATCAAGCGAAGTCCTAAGGGATTCTCGACCACGATCGAGCGGACAGGTACTAAATAGCAACAACGTATGAAGACAAACAAATCATTTACAAAACGATTGAAGGTCACCAAGAACGGCAAGATTCTTGCTCGCAAGCCTGGTCAGAACCACTTCAATGCAAAGCAGTCAGGTCAGACACGCCTCGCAAAGAAAAAGGCGGTTGGACTCGTACTCTCAAAGCGTATTACTCGCCGCTTCCTTCCGGGCACTGGTGCGTAGCATTTTCCAATACTAACGGTAATTAATCAGATCATATGTCACGAGTAAAAGGAGCATTGATGTCATCAAAGCGACGCCGCAACATCCTCGATGCGGTGAAGGGCTATCGCTTTGCGCGCTCAAAGAAGAAGCGTTCAGCACGTGATGCGATCTATCACGCGCAACTCCACGCATTTGCACACCGCCGCGACAAGAAGAACGACTTCCGTCAGCTCTGGATCGCACGCATCAACGCCGCAATCCGCGCGCACGGCATGAGCTACAGCGCTTTCATCAAGGCACTCAAAGGTGCAGAGATTTCGCTCGACCGCAAGGTGCTTGCAACGGTCGCAAAAGACCGCCCCGAAGCATTCGCACGTATTGTTGCTAAGGTAAAGTAAGACTCCAAAAGATAAAGGCCGCGGGCAGAGCCCGCGGCCTTTTCCTTGTATCAAAACCGAATCTCCGCGGTACTCCCCGCTTCAGGCGCATTCGCATCTACACCAAGATAATCACGCAGGCGCTGGACCAGAAAGAGCGACGCTTTCTCCTCGCCCATGGTCACAAATACCTTTTCAATCTGATCGCCTCCGCGCTCAACAAAATCAACAAGACCATCCCGATCTGCGTGCCCCGAATATCCGCGAATCGTCGCAACTCGCGCACGCACCTTCACTGCTTCCCCGTCAATGCGTACCTTTTTTGCACCGTCCTGCAGAATACGTCCGATACTCCCCACTGCCTGAAAGCCGACAAGCAGAAGCGTTGTGTTTGCATCATCGAGATACTCTTTCTCATGCATGTTGATGCGGCCGCCGTGCGACATACCTGAACCGGCAATGATGATCTTTGGTCCCTTTACGTGCACGATGTCGCGCGAGTCAGCGACACGCTCCGTAAACGAGAGCTTTGGGAAATCAAAAATATCGTCTCCGTTTCTTATTTGCTCCTGCACTTCTTTTTTCAAATACGCGACATGTTTTCGATAGATGCCCGTTACCTCAATTGCAAGCGGCGAATCAAGATAGGTCGGCACCGGCGGGATCAGACCATGCTCGACAAAATTATTGATTTCATAGAGCATGCCTTGCGTGCGCTCAAGCGAGAACGCAGGGATGATGAGCGTGCCCTTTGATTCAATCGTATCTTTGATGTATCCCAAAAGCATATCCGCACGCTCGGCAACTTCTTCATGCGCGCGGTCTCCATACACACTCTCCATTACGAGGTAGTGATACCCCGAGGGCACATCCGGCGCATCAAGGAGCGGCTGCGGCACATTGCCAATATCACCAGAAAAAACAATCGTTCTGCCGCCACGCTCAAACTCAATGAATGCCGAACCGAGAATGTGTCCTGCGTCATAGAGTAAAAACGATACTTCATCCCGAAGCACAATCTTCTCTTTGTATGAAACTCCTTTCCAGAGAGAAAGCGCCCTGTCAACGTCGCTCGGGTCATAGATCGGTTCTTCGTTATGCTTCTTTGCCTCGCTTGCCATCACGCGGTACGCATCTGCAAGCATGACTTCTGCGAGGTCTTTTGTCGGCGCCGTCGAATAGATAATACCCGCAAAACCGTCACGAACCAGCTTCGGAATACGGCCAATGTGATCTGCATGCGCATGTGTCACCACGAGCGCGTCGATACTTTTCGGATCATACGCAAAGGATTCAGCATTTTGCTTCTCACCAAA
>CAZBQV010000030.1:2483-5337 GCA_964494235.1 uncultured Candidatus Saccharibacteria bacterium | reverse complement strand
TTTCTGAGTGGGCGGTGAGGGACTTGAACCCCCGACCTTCTCGGTGTAAACGAGTTGCTCTACCAACTGAGCTAACCGCCCGTGTTTCTGTACTTTACTTTGTACCGGTATAAACGGCAGAGTACTACGTACTCTGCCTCCACCAATGAGCTAACTGCCCGTGCTCTAAATGAGCCGATTGCCCATGTGCCCGACATAGTACTCTGTTTGGGCTTTGATTTCAATACGGTAGTATGGACGGATGTTTGAGGAAATAGAAGTCACGGTAAGTGGCAAGGTGCAGAATGTTATGTACCGTGACTTCGTACAGTCGGTCGCGTTACCGCTTGAATGTATGGGAACAGTTGAAAATATGCCGGAGGGGACGGTGCGTGTGGTGGCGCAGGGGACGCCTGATGCGCTTAAAGCCCTCATTGACCGCCTCCATGAGGGCTCGATTCTCTCGCGGGTCGAGGACGTGGCGGTTGTCTGGCGCGCGCCGACGCAACAATTTAGTGATTTCTCAGTTATATACAAATGATGGAAACAGAACGAATGCCCGCGTGTATCGGATTTATTGTTGATGGAAATCGTCGATGGGCGCGTGCGCACAATTTGTCTGCTCATGAAGGGCACGAGGAAGGTGCGAAAAAAATACGTGCGGTGATCGAGTGGTCACAGAAGCGCGGGATACAGTGCGCCATGTTTTATTGTTTTTCGACAGAAAATTGGAACCGATCTCCTGAAGAGGTGGCAGCGCTCATGACGTTGTTTGAAACGGAGCTGGCGAAGCTCGTAGAGAATATAGATGAGAATGTTCGTGTGCGTTTCATTGGCGATCGCACACGTTTTTCAGAAGCGACGCAAGAACATATGTATATGCTTGAGACGAAGACTGCCGCACGCACCGGGATGACGGCGGTGATTGCGCTTTCGTATGGTGGGCGCGCAGAAATTGTGCGCGCGGTTGCGCGCGCACATGAAGCAGGTATTGCAGTGACTGAAGAGGCGTTATCTTCAAGCCTTGATACAGCAGGGATGCCTGATCCGGATATCATTGTGCGTACAAGTGGAGAGAAAAGACTCTCGAATTTTCTCCCATGGCAGTCAGTATATAGTGAACTTTTTTTCATCGACACGCTCTGGCCTGACTTTACCGAAGCGGAGTTTGAGGACATACTCAACCAATACGCTATGCGTGATCGACGCAGGGGCAGATAATGTATGGATATTCCTATTCTCTACGAAGATGACGACGTAATCGTGATCGACAAGCCGTCGGGCGTGATGGTGCATGGAGATGGCCGGACCAAACGGGAGACGGTGACTGATTGGCTTGTGGTGCATTATCCTGCTGCGCGCGGAGTGGGTGAGTCGATCACGCTCCAGAATGGAGAGGTGATGGATCGGCCGGGCATTGTGCATCGACTCGACACAGAGACGTCCGGTGTTCTTGTTCTTGCAAAAAACCAAGACGCGTTTGTTCACTTGAAGAAGCAATTTCACGACCGCCTTACCAAGAAAGAGTATCGTGCATTTGTGTATGGGCGCATGCAGGAGGTGAAGGGGACTGTCGATCGTCCTATTGGGCGCAGTACTCAGGACTTTCGTCTGCGCTCTGCGCAACGAGGGGCTCGAGGATTGCTCCGTGAAGCAGTGACTGAATGGGAGCGCATTTCTGCAGGGGATACCTATAGCTACGTACGCTTCTTCCCAAAGACCGGTCGTACCCACCAGATCCGTGTACATGCAAAAGCTATCAATCACCCCATTGTGCATGATGAACTCTATGCGCCGCCTCGCCTCGCCTCGCTCGCGGAGCCGCTTGGCTTTACGCGACTCGCGCTCCATGCCGCAGCTCTCACTATTGAGCTCCCGTCAGGGCGCACTGAGACATTCGTAGCCCCGTTGCCACCTGACTTTATCCGTGCGGAAGAGCTGATGCGCGCCGAAGCGGCATAATTGCAGCTTTAGATTCTGTGTGGTAGAGTAGGGCGCATTATATTGTTTGTATGGAAATTCGCGGCATAACTATTTCTCCGGTCAACATGCAAGACCGTGCACAGATCGGCATCAAGGCCGGCGACACGGTGCGTGTCCACCAGAAGATCCAGGACAAGGGCAAGACTCGAATTCAGGTATTTGAGGGTCTCGTACTTGCTCGGAAGCATGGCAATGAAGCCGGCGCGACCTTTACGGTTCGTAAAGTATCTGAGGGCGTGGGTGTTGAGAAGATTTTCCCGCTTTACTCGCCAATGATCGACAAGATCGAGATTATCCGTCGTTCAAAGGTACGCCGCTCGAAGCTCTATTATATTCGCGAAAAGGTTGCCCGCGAGATCAAGCGTCAGGTGCGCCGCATGAAGCTTATGGCACTTGCGACGGAAAGCGGTACTGAAGCCGCGGCACGCGCTGAAGCTGAGGCAGCTGAGACTGCGCGCCTCGCTGAGGAGGAAGCAAAGCGTATTGCTGCCGAGGCAGAAGCTGCTGCGCTCCCCGAAGAGGCTGAAGTTGTCGCTGAAGGAGAGAAGAAAGAATAATTCTTTATTGAATTGCACGTACTCTTCGTGCATAATGCACTCACTCGCACTCGCGAGATTTGTCCGGGTGGCGAAATTGGTAGACGCACTACCTTGAGGTGGTAGCCCCAGCAATGGGATGGAGGTTCAAATCCTCTCCCGGACACAAGACAGAAATACCACCGATATCATCGGTGGTATTTCTGTCTTGTAGTTTTAGAGGATTTGAAAATTGGATTTCCTCGACATTTCTCCGGAAAATAGCTATAACAATGTGCACGTGGCGACTATGGTGTAACGGTTAACACTGGGGTTTGTGGAGCCCTCGATTCGGGTTCGATTCCCGATAGTCGCCC
>CAZBQV010000030.1:0-2383 GCA_964494235.1 uncultured Candidatus Saccharibacteria bacterium | reverse complement strand
GAAATTCGCGATTCGCTTAAGAAAAAATAGGAGAGGTGCAGCTTATCCACATGTTTTTTCACAGAAAAAACGATGTTTCAGCAAAAAGTCCCTTATTTTAGGGACTTTTTGCTTGTAAAGAGGCAGTTTCCATAAAAATTGCGGCCCTTCCGCCGGTGCATGTTAAAATTGTGGGAACACACGCGCTTGGTGTGCCATAGGAAAAGTTCTTACGTACATTTTCACGATTGCTATGCTTCCATTTTGGGGCATGGCTGACGTCTTGCCCCTTGTTATGTGCGTACATTATTAAATCGGGATATAAGTTTTGCGCCATGCTGAAAGAAATCAAAAAAAGGAACGGAGATATTGTCGCATTTACTGCGGAGAAGATTACCACCGCGATGAAAAAGGCGTTTACCGCTGAAGGTGTGGCGGTTGATGATGTGGTTCTTGAACAGATGACCGATCGGGTGGTTGCAAAACTTGAATCACGACCAGAGGCTTCGACAATGCCGACGGTTGAGCTCGTCCAAGATCTCGTTGAGGAGACATTGATGGAGCGTGGATATTTCCGAGTGGCAAAGCATTACATTCTCTACCGTTTCGAGCATGCGAAAGAGCGTACGCAAGAAGTGGTGAAGCAAATCGAAGAGAATCGTCTTTCAGTGGAGAAGCGCGATGGGAGGGCCGAGCCATTTTCGCGCGAGAAAGTGCGTGCTTCAATTGCATACTTTGTGCGTGGATATGAAAATGATGTGAATCTCGATGAAATTGTGAAGCAGATCGAGCTTGAGGTGTACAACAACATCAAGACGAGTGAGCTTGCTGCGCTTGTCACATCCGTGCTCCGCGCGCGCATCGAGCGTGATCCAGCGTACTCACTTGTTGCGGCACGACAACTTCTTGCGCGTCTCTACAAAGAAGCGATGGGGAAGGAAGGTCTTTACGAACAGAACTTTGATATCGCATATCGAAGCGCGTTTTCACGCAACATTCGCCGAGCGGTCGACGAAAAGAAACTTGATGAGCGTATGCTCGGGTACGACCTCGATCAGCTTGCGCGCGCACTTCAGCCTGAGCGTGACGATCTCTTGAGGTACCTTGGTGTCGAGACGCTTCATGATCGCTATTTCATACGTGATAACGAAAAGAATGTGCTCGAAACACCGCAGTACATGTGGATGCGTATCGCGATGGGGCTCGCACTCGACGAACAAGAAAAAGAAGCACGCGCGCTTGAGTTTTATGAGATGATGTCGACACTCCGTTTCGTCCCTTCGACA
The DNA here is from genome assembly GCA_964494235.1 of uncultured Candidatus Saccharibacteria bacterium. Classification (GTDB taxonomy): domain Bacteria; phylum Patescibacteriota; class Minisyncoccia; order Phycocordibacterales; family UBA918; genus JACQKD01. The sequence goes on along the minus strand of CAZBQV010000030.1, from coordinate 1,118 downwards.
CCAACACTCTTCCATGCCGGCACGGCACATCCACAGCTCTCATCGTGCTATCTCAATACGGTGAGCGACGATCTCGAACACATCTTCAAGGTGTACGGTGATAATGCGCAGCTCTCAAAGTGGGCGGGCGGCATCGGCACTGACTGGACGAATATTCGCGCAACGGGCGCAATGATAAAGACGGCGGGCATAACGTCGCAGGGCGTGGTGCCGTTTCTCAAGATTGCAAACGATGTGACGGTTGCGATCAATCGATCGGGACGTCGTCGTGGTGCAACGTGTGTGTACATGGAGAATTGGCACTATGACTTCGAGGATTTTCTTGAACTCCGCAAAAATACGGGTGATGAGCGTCGCCGCACACATGACATCAATACGGCGTCGTGGGTTTCTGATCTTTTCATGAAGCGCGTCCGCCAGGATGGTGAGTGGACACTCTTCTCTCCGGAAGAAGCAAAGGGGTTGCACGATGCGTATGGTCGTGAATTTGAGATGCTCTACGAAAAGTATGAGGGTATGGCGGCACGCGGCGAAATCAGGCTCTTCAAGAAAATGCGTGCACGTGATCTTTGGAAAAAAATGCTCGGCATGCTCTTCGAAACAGGGCATCCGTGGATCACCTTTAAGGATCCCTCAAACATTCGATCACCTCAGAGTCACGTCGGTGTCGTACACAACTCAAATCTTTGCACCGAGATCACACTCAACACGTCTCCCGAGGAGACTGCTGTCTGCAACCTTGGTTCAGTCAACTTCGCGCGGCACATTACCGATGGCGTCTTTGACGAAGAGAAGGTAAAGACGACAGTGAAGACGGCGATGCGTATGCTCGATAATGTCATCGACCTCAACTTCTATCCAACGAAAGAAGCGCGCACCTCAAACATGCGTCATCGTCCGGTGGGCTTGGGTATCATGGGTTTCCACGATGCACTCTACCAGCTCAACATCAAGTTCGCGTCAGTGGAAGCTGTTGAATTTGCTGACACCTCGATGGAGATGGTTTCGTACTATGCGATTCTTGCGTCGTCGGAGCTTGCGCGTGAACGCGGCGCATACGAAAGTTTCCGCGGCTCAAAGTGGGATCAGGGTGTACTCCCTGTGAATACCATTGCACT
>CAZBQV010000029.1:0-5634 GCA_964494235.1 uncultured Candidatus Saccharibacteria bacterium | reverse complement strand
TTCCTCAAGCTCTCACGCTCGCATCCTGATTTCCTTGCGAAACTCTTCGCAATCGAAGCACCTGAGCTCCAGAGCGGCACCATCGAGATCAAGGCGGTCGCACGCGAAGCCGGCTCACGCTCAAAAGTTGCTGTCTTCTCGCACGATTCACACATCGATCCGGTCGGCTCACTCGTCGGACAGCGCGGCGTTCGTGTTTCAACCGTCATGAGCGAACTCGGCGGCGAAAAAATCGACATCATCGAGTGGTCACAGAACGATGCAGAATTTATCGAAGATGCACTCTCTCCTGCACAGGTCCTCTCGGTGAAACTCCACGAGGCTGACCCAAATGCAGAGGACACGCGCCCACACGCCACTGTTGAAGTCGCACCTGATCAGCAGTCGCTCGCAATCGGCCGCGGCGGACAAAACGTACGCCTCGCCGCAAAACTCACCGGCTGGAAGCTCGATATTGTTTCAGCACACGGCGACACGCTCGCAGAAGCTGACGGAGAGAATGTGGAGGTACTTAAGGCAGATGCTGCTCCGCAGGCGCCTGAAGAAGTACTGACCGCGTCGAGCGAGGAAGATGTAGAGAAGAAAGACTAGTTACCACACCTAACATCACATACACCATGAACCTTTGGCACGACATTGCACCAGGAACAGAAGAGAAGATGAATGTCATCATCGAGATCCCGAAGTATTCAAAGAATAAGTATGAGATCGACAAGGAGACCGGCATGATCGCACTCGATCGCGTAATGCACTCATCACAGGACTACCCGTTTGACTACGGTTTCGTCCCACAGACACTCTGGCACGACGATGATGCGCTCGATGTGATCCTCCTCACGACGCATCCACTCGCTCCCGGCATTCTCGTGCACGCACGCGCCGTCGCACTTCTCAAGATGGTTGACGGCGGCGATAGCGACGACAAGATTATCGCGGTACCAACCGAAGATCCTCGCTGGGATATGGTAAATGACAAGAGCGATATCAATCCTCATACACTCAAGGAGCTCGAGCACTTCTTCAGTACATACAAGAAGGTACAGAACAAGGAAGTTGTTGTTTCAGGCATCGAAGACAAGGCTGCAGCGCATGCCGCATTTGCTGAGAGTCAGCAGCTTTACGGAAAGAAATTCTCAAAGGGGGCGTAAATATATTAAAGGGGCTGTGTATAAAACCTTCGCCGCACATGCGGCGAAGGTTTTATACTGTCTCTCATACACGACTAATTGCCATTTACGAATTTTCCATGGAAGAAGATATGAAACGAAGTGAAGACATCTTTAATACCTCACTGTCTGGAGAAGCAGCAGAAAAAGATCCTGTCTTCCTCGCGCCGCTCATTGGTGTCGTCATCGTCCTTCTCGCGCTCGCACTTATCGGACTCTTTTTGTGGGGATCAGCGCGCGCGAGTGCCGAAGCACACCGCGAAGGACTCTTCGCAAAACCCTTTGTACAACAATAATCACCCACTCCTGTGTACAGTAAGGCCCCGATGCACAATGCATCGGGGTTATACTTTATCTACAAGGGAACGTGGTGCCCTTAGTTTAGTAACGAACGTAATTTAATGTATGACATTCTTGAAAAGTAATACTCGACACGCACGCATGGCGGCCATCATTCTTGGCTTCTGTGCGCTTTTATTAAGTCCGATCGCGTATGCACAAAGCACAAGTACGCCTCCGGAACGTCCAGGTATGCTTCGTGGCCAAGCAGGAGTTGGCATTTCTGGAAATCGCGCATCAACAACAGTAGAGATGCGCGCAAATCTTGAGCTTCGCAAAGAGGAATGGAAGGCACGCCTTGAGGCCTTCCGTACTGAACGTACGGAAATGGTGACCGAAAAGCGCGCAGAAATACAGGCGCGAATCGCAGAGAAACGTGCGGCGCTGAGCAGTCAAATGCAAGAGCGCATTAAGCTGCTCTCAAAGAACGTCAAAGATCGAATCTCAGCTGCCATTAACCGGCTCCAAGATCTTGCTGATCGACTCGACGCACGCATGACTATGCTTGAAGAGCGCGGCGTTGATACGACTGATGCTGAAGCGGCCCTCGAGGAAGCGCGCGCAAAGCTTGAGGAAGCAACGGCCGCACTTTCAGACATCGATGTCGATGTCGAATTTGCTGCAACCTCGGAAACTCCAAAAGAGGATTGGGCTGCCGCTCGCGCGCAGTTTGCAACCGTTCATAGTCTCATCAAGGATGCGCACGCGCTGCTGCGCACTGCGATAGCTGAATTAAAAGATGCGGTATCAGAGGCAGGCATCGGCACGGGAGTGAGCGCTGCTGTCTCAAATGACATATCAACCTCTACTCCAAATAACTAACTTTCATCACATATATGGAACCAAACATGCAGAGTCCACAGCCGCCCGTAACTGGCGCACCGCAGGCCGCTCCCCAGGCTCCTACACCCGCTCCAGCACCGGCACCCACCCCAACCCCTGAATCTGCACCGATGCCTGCAGCACCACGTTCGCATCTCGGCACCATTCTTGGGGTAGGCATCGTGATTATCGCGCTTGTACTCGGAGGACTGTATCTCTGGGGCGCCTCACTCTATGAAGGTGAAGTACAAGAAGAAATGGCACCAATAACCACCGAAGAAGAGACCACGGCACTTCCTCCAAGTACACCTGACGAAATGGAATCTATTGAGAACGATCTCAATGCAACCAACGTCGACTCGATGGATCAAGAGCTCAACACCATCGATGCAGAAATAGACGCAGCAATTGGAGCACAGTAGAGATGAACACAAAAAGCCGCGCGCCCAAAGGGCGCGCGGCTTTTTGTTGCAAACCGCTCGATCGCGTGTACACTAGGCAAACTATGGCTAAAACAGTACGTTATACCGCCACCGTGACGCCCGAAGAGCGTTCGGTTATGCGCATCGAAGGAGAAATACCATTTGCAGAGCTTGCGCAGTTTCGCGCGAGCGCACTCGCAGAGCTCGGAAAAAACGTCTCAATCGACGGCTTCCGCAAAGGACATGTTCCTGAGAAAGTCCTCGTTGAGCGTATTGGTGAAATGAGCCTCCTTTCCGACATGGCAGAGCGTGCACTCGCAGTCGCGTATCCTGAAATCATCAAGGAACACAACGTCGATGCGATCGGTCGCCCCTCGATCTCCATCACCAAGCTTGCACCCGAAAACCCATTCACCTTCACGGCGCGCGTTGCGGTCGTCCCTACCATCGCGCTTCCTGATTATAAAAAGATTGCACAAGGCATCACGCGAGAGCCAGATGCGGTGAGCGACCAGGAACTCGACGAGGCGATCGCAAACATCCAGCGCCAGAAGATCGCGTACGAACGTCTCCAAAAGAAAGCTGCTGCCAGCAAAGACGGCCAGACACTTCCAACCCCTGAAACAGTCGAGGGTGAAAAGGAGCCAGTGATTCCTGAACTCACTGATGAGTACGTAAAGACGCTCGGAGATTTTGACTCCGTTGCAACCTTTAAAGCGAAGTTGCGTGAACACCTTGAAATTGAAAAGAAGAAAGAAGTCGCCTCAAAGCACCGCGCGACACTCACCGACGCCATTATCGACAAGAGCACAGTTGATCTTCCGCAGGTACTGATTGATGCGGAGCTCGGCCAGATGTTTGGACAGATGGAACAAGACCTCACTCGTGCAAACCTCAAAATCGACGACTATCTCGCACACGCCAAGAAAACGCGCGAGGATTTAATCAAGGAGTGGACACCCTCGGCCGAAAAGCGTGCGAAACTCGAGCTCATTCTCGCGGAGATTGCAAAGCTTGAGAAGATCGAGGCTGCTGCCGACGCAGTTGAAGCAGAAGTCAACCACCTCATGTCCCACTACAAGGATGCTGACCCTGCACGCGTACGCGCGTACGTTTCCGCAATGATGAAGAACGACGCAGTGATGAAAATGCTCGAAGAACTCTCTGCGTAACACTAAAAAATAGGAAAACCGGTGGGCGCGCTTGCGCGCCCACTGGTTTTTCATTTACTTCCAAAAGTTTGCCGTATATTACAAACACCCAAAAATCTGCTATGATGCGCCCGTATGAAAAACCAAGAAACACACACACCAATCACGGCACAATTAGTGCCGATGGTCATTGAGAAGACGCAGTTCGGCGAGCGCGCGTTCGATATCTTCTCGCGCCTCCTCAAAGAACGCATTATCTTCCTCACTGGCCCAATCGACGACCATATCGCAAACCTCGTTGTCGCACAGCTCCTCTTCCTTGAGGCAGAGGACCCAAAGAAAGATATCTTCCTCTACATTAATTCACCGGGAGGCAGCGTCTCATCGACACTCGCAATGATCGACACCATGCATCACGTGAAGCCGGACGTTGCGACGGTCGTGGTCGGTATGGCCGCTTCAGGCGGCGCACTCGTCCTCTCGCAGGGCGCAAAAGGCAAGCGTTTCGCGCTTCCAAATGCCGAGGTAATGATCCACCAGCCACTCGGCGGCGCACAGGGCCAGGCATCTGACATTGAGATCACAGCGCGCCACATCCTCGCAACCCGCGATCGCCTCAACAAGATGCTTGCAAAAGCGACTGGTAAGTCCCTCGCACAGATCGAGAAAGACGTTGACCGAGACTTCTTCATGACCGCCGACGAAGCCAAAAAGTACGGCATCATCGACGAAGTGTACAAATAATTCTCAAGACCATCTACAAACAAAACCCCACGCACTTCGTGCGCGGGGCTTTTGGTTTTTAATATCCACCCTCCCCTGTAACAAGGGGACTTTATGGAATATTTATGATTTCTGTACGGAGGAGTGGAAAAGTCACATGAAATTCTCCCCCTTGAGGATTCGTTGCGTCATAAATATGTGCTTCTATCGTATACGCATCAAGCCAACGCAAAGAATAGTGCGCACTTGGTATGGCAAAAGCAGCTTCGACAAAAGTCTCTTCTTCAGGGAGTTCTCTTAAAAGAACCGAGGTTTCGGCATCAAGATCAAGCAGGTTTAGCTTCTTACCTGAGACAGACAATGCATGTTCTCCAGAAACAAATGAAGATTGTGCAACATAATCTCCACCTTCGATAGAATATCCTCTCGTAGAGACTATTAGTTTTTGAAGAATCCCTGTATCAGGATCATATGAAAATGACACATTAAAAGGCACTCTATCTCCACCATACGACGACATTAGAAATACTTTATTGCTTTTTGTCGATGTAGAGACCGGCAACAAAACATTACCGTGGCTGCATCCAGCGTTACATGACGGATCAAATGCATGGATCATTTCCCACGCATCTTCAACAATGACATATCGACTACCGGTACTATCTATCGCAATTAGTTGGAATCGAGGTGGACCTTTTCGAGACATTTCTTCGACATACACAGCCTCATACGACACCACATCCTTCACCTTCGGAAGTTGGAGCCGTTCGATCTGCCTAGGAACTTGTTCAGCATCACTGGATGCTGTTGAAGATGTATTTTCACTGACGACATATTGCGGAACAGATATTTCTTCCGTTACAAATGAAAACCATGCTAATCCAACACCTACGAGTCCCACTACAAGCGTGATTACGAGCACGACGCCGTATGCAATGTTTCTTATCGCAAGCTTCTCCGTATGTTCTTCAGGGATGTTGTCGTTCATACCGTCATTGTACAAAGATGGTC
>CAZBQV010000028.1:0-5898 GCA_964494235.1 uncultured Candidatus Saccharibacteria bacterium | reverse complement strand
TGCTGGCTTGGCTGGACTCGGAATTATCAACCCATTATTTAATATATAATTAACTGTATGAATAAAACCGCCTCATTTATCATCACCCTTGGACTTGTAATCGGTATCGGTGTTATTTTTCTCGGTGGTCCAAAAAACGATACAGATCTGGCATCAGATCAGGCGGGACAAAATGTGGAGATGAAGGACGGCATCCAATACGTGACCATAGAGGCCAGGGGTGGTTATTCTCCCGAAATTTCTACTGCAAAAGCGGGAGTTCCTACAAAATTAATCCTCAAAACAAATGGCACTTATGACTGCTCTTCATCATTGGTGATTCGATCTATCGGCTACCAAAAAATTCTAGCTCAGACAGGAGAAGAAATTATTGACTTAGGAATATCAGAGGCTGGCACTCCGCTACAGGGGACATGTGGCATGGGGATGTATAATTTCTTAGTAAATTTTAGTTAGTTGCTCAAGTTGAGTTTCTTGTCTTTCAGTATCAACTTACTTCTCAGATGGCTCAATAATTCTCGCTTCTCATACAATGGTCTCTTTCTTAAAATGTGCTTCGCGTAGTTTCTAATGTGAATATTTTGCTGATCGTACGCTCGCGGCAGTAAAGCTTTTTCAAGCGGCGTATGCTACCGAGATACTCATGCCAGGCGGTTTTTTGAGTCCAACCGGTATTTTTGCAACGTATTCGCAAGCCAAAGCGTACACGTTGATGATGCCGTAGTCTTCTCTTTTTTCTCTACGTCAAACGATCGCGGGAAGGTGCATTATTTTGGGACTTCAGATGGTCATGTCTGCAGTTCGTAATTTCAATGTCTGCTATAATGGGGAGCGCACTTAAGAACTAACTTACACGAGCTCTCTATGGATTTGAATCGACAAAAAATAATTATTGGAGGAATTGCCGCATTTGTTGGCCTCCTCATTATTGCTGCCGCAATCTTTTTTATGAAAGGGGGAATGTCGGGCGGCTTTGAGCAGCAGGTATCGACGTCTGATGCTGCGAACACTGTCCTCGATTTCTATGATCCATGGCTGCTCGCAGCACAATCGACGAGCACCGATCCGTACAAGGAAGGTTTGGTCGACACGCCGATATTGAGCAAAGAATTGCGTGAGCGTCTTGCTGATTCAGATCGAGATATCGATCCGGTGCTCTGTTCGGCGAGCGCACCGGCGCAGATTTCTGCGCGGGTCGTGTTCGAGAATGAAGAAAGGGCTGAGGTGCTCGTGCTTTCTACGGATCGAACGCGAACAGAGCAGTCGATTGTAGAGCTCCTTCGACACAATAACGGCTGGTACATCAATGATATTGAATGTTCTCTCGGAGAGTTTGCTCCAGAGCGCGAATTTAGCTTTGAGCAAGAAGGTTTTCTCTTGAAGAGTGTCCAGCCACCACTTGATCCACAGTATTGGCATCTTGTTTTTGAGCAAAATGGCCAGCAGGGTTATACTGCGCCGCTTTTCTTTGACGCAAATAGTATGTGTGTAACGCCCGAGGGGCAGGAGTCTGTGTGCGCGCCTGATCAGTTTGTGGAGCCATCTCGAGCACTCGTAAAGGGTGAGATGTCAGAGCGTGGTGTTCAAGTGAAGCGCGTCGAGATGCGAGAGGAGTAGCACTGTTTTTGGAATAAGAAAGGCCCCTCTCGAAGATTCGGGAGAGGCCTTTTGTGTTTCGGGATCGATTTAAGTCACTCACGCGTTTCGGTGGTGTACACCGCGAACGTTATGAGTTTTCGTTTCCGTGAGGTAGACGCGTCATCGGTCACCGGTTTGATACCGATCCACTCGGTGCAGTGCTCGGCTCCGAGGTGGCATGCGTCCTCCCATGCGTCTTCGGGAGTCGGTTTTGCTCCACCTGCGTAGGTGGTCATGATAATGAGTCTTCCATCCGGCTCACGTTTTCCTTCGCCAGGGATGAAGCACTGACCCTCCCAACCGATGATATTTTCAGCCATCTATTTGATCCTTCCTCGTACGCTGCTGAACTGAGAGAAATTTATACCATCAATCTCTTTAGGTGTCGATGACTCATTTTAAAACAATTCCTTCTACACGGCCGCTTCATGTGTGAAATATTAGAGTGAATTCACGTCCTGTGCGCAGGGCGATATTTGATTTAGTTAATTCTCTTAAAAAATTATCCATTCATAACAACATTCTTATGTTCATAGGAAATATTGGTGCATTTCTTCTCGCTCCGTTTATGATGACGTCCGCATTTACGGGCGTCAGTGCAGAGAGCCCGGCGTTTGACCAGGCGATGGTACGTGCGTCGTCGCAGTGGGAACGTGTCATGGATGCTCCGCGATGGAGTAACTCATTCTTTAATCGCGTTGCACAGGCGCAAACTGATGAAGATGAGCTTGCGGTAACTGAAATTGATCCGACCGAAGGTCCGACGGGAACGGAGGTCGTGCTTACCGGAGAAGGATTTACGGATGACAGTATTGTGCGCTTTGGAAAGGGTGCGATACATGATGTTGTGGTAAATGCGAGCGGTACGACGCTTGCGTTTACGATACCCGAATCGATGGGTAGGTATTGTCCGGAAGGTCGGTACTGTACGCAGATTGCGTATGAGGTAGAGCCGGGCGATTATCGCGTCCGTGTTCAGGATGGCGGTGAGACAAGTAATCGCGTCTGGTTTGAGGTAACTGAAGACGATGGAAATGGTGATGATGATCTCACGATCGAGAAGATTGACGGACCGACTGCACTTGAGGTAGGTGCAGAGGGTACATGGACGGTTGATGTTGCTGGAGATTTTGAAGGGAATCTCCAGTACTCGGTGAAGTGGGGAGATGAGGGCTTTAGTCCAATGCGTCTTCTGGGATTGTCTGATGATACACAGGCATCAGCGACCTTTACTCACACGTACGATGAGCCGGGCACGTACGCACCAGAGTTTACGGTGACGGATGAAGATGGAAATGAGGTGACAAAAGCAAGTGCATCGGTGGTCGTCTCGGATGAGACTGATGTACATATTGCGTCCATTAATCCAGAAAAGGCCACGATTGGTACTACCGTGACGTTGACCGGTCATGGATTTGATTCTGATAGTACGGTCACGGTCGGCAGTACTACCGCCGAGAACATCGTTGTCGAAGATGATGAAACCATAACCTTCACCGTTCCGAAGGTCTCGCTCGATACTGAGCATATGGTCGTGGTGAAGAATGACGATGGAACAAGCAACACGATTGGCTTGATGGTGATAGCCAAGAAGGGTCGGGTGTCAGTCTCGGGTATTGACGCACCAACGCGGCTTCTTGTCGGCGAGGATGGTACATGGACGGTCGATGCGATGACAAATCTCTCGGGTAATTTGAGCTACTCAGTTATTTGGGGGGATGAAGGTTCAAGTATGAGTGCACGAAGTGCGCTCAGCGAGAATACGCAGTCATCAGCGACATTCACTCATGCGTATGACGAAGCAGGTACGTATAAACCAAAGTTCACGGTGACCGATGAGCAGGGCCATTCGGCAAGCGTGAGCGCATCAGTGGTTGTATCTGCGCAGGATGAGTAGGATGTGATGGTGGTGGAGAAGGTGTCTAATTGGGAAGTAAACCACCCGCAAAGCCGTCAGGCTTTGCGGGTGGTTTTGTGCAGGTTAGAGCGTCTTCACCTGACCCTCACTATTTTTTGCTATACTGCGCGTATGAATTATCTTCTTGGGCTTGCTGCCATTATCCTCGTAGTTGCCGGTGTTATCTTTTTTACAAAAGATACAAAAGATGCAGACACGGAAATACTTTCTCCAGACACTCAGACTCAAGAGAGCGCGCATGAAGAAGAGACTGAATCAGTCGAGACATCTGATGATAAAAAACTAGACTTACGTGGGCAGGGACTCACGAGTGTTCCTCGTTCGGTGTTTGATCGGACTGATATCGAAGTGCTTGATCTCTCGGATAATGCATTGAGTGGCGCCTTGCAGGCGGAGGTACGTTTTCTTAAAAATCTCCACACGCTTAATTTGAGTGGAAATAATTTTACGGGCGTTCCTGCCGAGGTTGGGCAATTGTCTCGTCTTGAAGTCCTCGATCTCTCTGATAATCCTCTCACAGGATTGCCACACGAAATTGGAAATTTAAAAAATCTAAAGATCCTTGATGTGCGTGGTACATCGTACTCGACGCAGGATCTTGAAGTCATTCGGCAAGGTCTCCCGTCGGATGTAGATATTCGAGTAAATTAATTACAGAACGATTTCCATCATGCAAAAAATCATTCCGCATCTTTGGTTCGATACTGAGGCAAAAGAAGCTGCAGCGTTTTATGTTTCAATCTTCCCGAAATCGCGCATCACTCATGTGTCGACACTCCACAATACTCCATCGGGAGATGCCGATATTGTCTCTTTTGAGCTCGCTAGCTTTTCCTTCATGTCGATTAGTGCGGGACCGTACTTCACGATCAATCCAGCATTATCTTTTATGGTAAATTTTGATCCATCAAAAGAAAGTGATGCCGAAGCACAGCTCGATGCGCTGTGGAGCGCACTCTCGGAGGGCGGCAAGGTGTTGATGCCGCTCGATACGTATCCGTTTAGCAAGAAGTATGGGTGGATCGAAGATAAGTATGGCGTCTCGTGGCAGCTTATCCTCACAAACCCCGATGGCGAGGAGCGACCGTTTATTATCCCGTCGATACTTTTCACAAACGATGTATACGGAAAGGCAGAAGAAGCAACTGATTTCTACCTCTCAGTTTTTAAGGATACAAAGCGCGGTACGCTTGCGCGCTATCCTGCGGGAATGGAGCCGGACAAAGAAGGTACGGTGATGTTTACGGATTTCAAGCTTGAGGGACAATGGTTTGCTGCAATGGAAAGTGCGCGCTCACACGACTTTTTCTTTACGGAAGCGATTTCATTTATCGTAAAGTGCGATACACAAGATGAGGTTGATTACTATTGGGAGAAGCTCTCGGCTGTTCCCGAGGCAGAGCAGTGCGGCTGGCTGAAAGATAAATACGGCCTTTCATGGCAGATTACTCCTGCGAAGATGGATGAGATGATGCGCGACGGTACACCCGAGCAGATCGGGCGTGTTACACAGGCATTTTTGCAAATGAAGAAGTTTGATCTCGCGACACTTGAGCGCGCGTATCGTGGGGAATCCTGATGAGCTTAGGACGGGTTGTGGTAGTCTGAAAAGATGCGAGAGAAGAAGATTCTTCATCGACATTTTATTGATCGAGTTGCGCTCATCAATGCATTCATCAGCGCATTTGCGCTTTATCCGCAGCTCTTTGTGTTACTAACGAGCTTCAGTATCGAGACTGAAAGTTTTTCAATGACGTCATTCGTGCTTGTTCTGGTCAGTAGTATTCTCTGGTTTTGGTATGGCGTGCATCAGCGCGCAGTCCCGCTCATTGTTTCTTCGTTCCTGAATGCATGTGCTGCGGGAGGCATTGTATTACTCCTTTTTGTTCACCGGGTGTTCTAAAGTTGATTTGAAGATGCGATAATTGTTGAGTGAAACAGAAGAATGCTAGACGGAAGAGATTGCCGTACCAAAACACCGCACTTCTTTTAGTTGTGCTCGTCGTTTTCTTTTTTGTTGCCGATACTCAGTTTGTGCACGACCTTCTTGCGACGATTGGTACCTACGGATATGTCGGCACATTTGTTGCAGGCATCTTCTTTGTTTCGACATTCACGATTGCTCCGGCATCGCTCGTCCTTATCAGTCTTGCGGAAAGCCAACCACTTTTGCCGCTCGCGCTTGTTGCAGGTGCAGGTGGCATGATTGGCGACCTGATCATTTTTCGGTTCTTCAAAGATCAAATCTTTTCGGAGCTTGCGCCATTATTCTCACGCATCACAGGAAAGGGGATATGGTGCCTTGCGTGCAGTCCATACTTTAGCTGGCTTATGCCTATTTT
>CAZBQV010000027.1:0-7054 GCA_964494235.1 uncultured Candidatus Saccharibacteria bacterium | reverse complement strand
AGTGCGGCTCCAATGAGTAGTGCGCCTCCTACGCGAAAAATACTTTCCACAGGGAAATTTCTTAGTACATTTCAAGTATAGCAAGCACTCCTCTCTTTATATGTAGATGTTCTGTGCAGAAATGGGGACACTTCTTCTAAAAAAGATGTCGCTACGAAAGTTCTCGCACGAGCGCACACCACGTGTCGATTGAGAGGTCTTCTCCGCGTGTATTTTGTGGGATACCGAGTCGTTCAAATACTTCAATGATCTGATTTTTTTCACGAAGAGCGGTGAGGTTCCCTAAGAGTTGTTTTCGGCGAGCGGCAAATCCTGCATGGAGGACTGAAAAGAACCATTCTTCCGAAAAACCATCAAAACGGCCTCGTGAAATGTCATATATTGCCAAAATTGCCGAATCAACGGCCGGTGGTGGGTTGAAATTGCCTCGAGAAACGGTATCGACGTATTGCGGAGTGCCAAATACCTTTACAGAGAGCGATAAAAGCGACTCTTTCTCGCTTCGAGCGACACGGACTGCAACTTCCTTTTGAACTAAGAACACTACACATTTAGGCTGGTGCAGCGCGCTCAAAGAGGTGCGTATGAGCATGCCGGAGAGATAGTATGGAATATTGGCCACAATAGAATAATCCTTATATTGAGCCATAAAATCAGTGATATTTCCCTCTCGGACATCAGTGTGGTGGAGCGTGAGCGCTTCCTCGGCTATTTCTTTAGCAAAGCGTTCCTTGAGTACGTCCACTGCGCGCTCATCTGCTTCAAGTGCGGTGACTCTTGCCCCTGCCTCCAGTAACGCCTCGGTGAGGGCGCCCGTCCCGGGGCCGATTTCAAGTACCGCATCCCCTCTTTCAAGGCGTGCTGCCTCAACAATCTTGAGGACGACCTTTGGATTGGTCAAAAAGTGTTGGCCGAGCGATTTTTTGGCTTCAATGCTGTGTTTTTCCATGGTTAGTCGAGGAAAATAGTACGCTCAAACCCTGATTGTGCGACCGGATTCGCCTCTTCAATGTGCTCTTCCTTGAGGTCGAGAAGGAACGATGAGGGCACATTCATACGCTGGCTGCCGAAAATCGTGCGCATATTTGCATAGGTAAGGTATACCTTTTTCTCCGCACGAGTAAGCGCAACGTAGAACAGGCGCCGTTCTTCTTCGGTGTCGACGCGCGGACCGCCCTCCCCTGTCTCGATTCGCTCGTGCGGGAAGAGTCCTTCCTCAAGGCCGGTGATGAACACGTACGGGAACTCAAGTCCCTTTGCGGCGTGGATCGTCATGAGTTTCACCGCATCCTTGTCTTCCTCTTTGCTTTTGAGCTCGTCTTGATCGCTCTGGAGCGCGGCGTCTTCGAGGAATCGTTCGAGCGCTTCTTCGTGCGGAAGGTCGTCGTAGCGGGTTGCGAGCGATACGAGCTCGCGGAGGTTTTCGAGTCGCTCGAGTTCTTCTTCCCCACCTTCTTTGAGCTGTGCCTCGAGGCCCGTGCGCGTGATGATGAACTTGAGTGTCGCTGAGAGCGGCTTTGTACGCGCATGTTCCCCGATTTCGGTGATCATCGCTTCAAATGCCACAACTTTCTGGAGCGTTGCGCCGGTGATCTCCTCCCTGCGCTTTTCGATCATCTTCAAGAGCGTCACTTTGCCAATGCCGCGTGGCGGGACGTTGATGATGCGCGCAAGATCGCTCGTACTGTCCGTATTCAGGGAGAAACGGAGGAATGAGAGTATGTCCTTCACTTCTTTCCGCTCAAAGAATTTCGTGCCGAGCATCTGGTACGGAATATTTTGAGTGAGGAATGCTTCTTCGAGCGCCCGCGATTGGAAGTTGGTGCGGAACAGCACGGCGATTGATGACGCGGGCGCTCCATCAGCAATCAAGCCGCGCGCCGTTGATGCGATAAAATTCGCCTCCTCTGTCTCATTGTATGCCGCGTAAAGTGAGAGCGGCTCCCCTTCAGCATTTGAGGTAAAGACGGTCTTTGGAATACGATTGCGGTTTTTTTCAATGATAGTGTTTGAAGCAGCAATAATCGTTTGTGTAGAGCGGTAGTTTTCTTCAAGGAGCACGATGGTTGCTCCGGGGAAATGGCGTTCAAATTGCATGATGTTGTTGATGTCAGCACCGCGCCACGAGTAGATGTTTTGATCGATGTCGCCGACAACACAGAGATTTGAACGATCCCCTGCAAGGAGTCGCGCGATTTCGTACTGCACCTTGTTGGTGTCTTGGTACTCGTCGACATGGATGTACGCAAACCGCTCTTGGTAGAGCTGGCGGATGTCGGCGTGTGTACGCAAAAGATCGAGCGTCTTGATGAGGAGGTCGTCAAAGTCGAGCGCCTGTTCTTCACGGAGAATGCGATCGTACCGTTCCCATACTTCTGCAGCAACTTCCTGCGGGTAGGACTGCGCTGCATCGCTAAATGCGAGTCGTGAGTAGGCATCGCCCTTCGCGCGTGAGATCATGCCGAGGATGCGGCGCGGCTCAAACTGTTTGATGTTGTACCCTGCTTCTTCAATTGCGCGTTTGACTGCACGATTTGAATCGCTGCGGTCGTAAATGGTGAAGTGTCGCTTTAGGCCGATACGTTCGTGCTGCTCTCGCAGGATGCGAACGCCGAGCGCATGGAAGGTGGTCGTGAGCGGAAGTGCGTCGTAGCTTGCACGAACGGCGGCCGCGTGTTCATTAATAAGTGTGTGGACTCGTTCACGCATCTCCTTTGCCGCCTTGTTGGTAAAGGTAACAGCCAGGATTTGTGAGGGGTGCGTACCCTTCTCGATGAGGTGGAGGATACGGTGTGTAATGACCCGTGTTTTCCCTGAGCCAGCTCCTGCGAGTACGAGGAGTGGTCCCTCGGTCGCAAGGACCGCTTCTTGTTGTCGGGTATTGAGTCCGCGAGCTGCGTGAGGGAGATTTTCCATAAAAAGAGGCGGTATCGGCAAAACTATAGCACGGACCAGTACAAAACATATGAAAAACGATGTCAATGCGCGAAAATAGCCTGTAAATACGGGCTGATAATGGTATGTGGATTGAGTGGGGACAAGCCTACATTGACCCCTCCGTATCCTCATCTATAGTGTCTAGGTTGCTTCAGAACGACTGTATGGCAGTGCTCGGGCGGGCGGCCCGAGCTAGTTGCCCTGAATGGATGAATAGGCGGTGCGTCCTCTAACACACACGACCATTAAACCCAACTCACAGGAATCTGCACCTCTCTCTGAAGGCCCGATAGCCCTTAAGAAAGAACCGCAGATGACATATGTGTTCTCGAGACGACTCCTTGTCGCGGAGGTCGTCCCTATAGTGATCCTGCTTGCCGTTCCCCTTTTGGCACACGCAGGATTCTTTTCTGCGATTTCAGGTATTTTTGAAGAAAAAGTAGAGGCCTCTCAGGTGCAGGATGCTCCGAACGCCCAGTCAGTCGCTCTCCTGAAGGCGGCGACCAATATTGACCCTAATCCTTCGAAGGGCGGCGGGGATATTCTTGTTGATGAGGATGGCGCGCTCGTGCCAGAACAGAGTCCTGAAGGTCTTGCGAGTGACGCGTCAGTACTGACAACAAATGGCGAGATTAGTGTCTATGTGGTACGCCCCGGTGACTCACTCTCACAAATTGCAGAAATGTATGGCGTGAGTGCCAATACCATTCTTTGGGCAAATGACATCAAGAGCGCGAACCTCATTCAGCCGGGAGATTCCCTCGTCATCCTCCCTGTTTCAGGCGTTCGTCATGTGGTGAAAGAGGGTGATACGTTGAAATCGATCGCTGAGAAATATAAGGGAAACATTGACGATATTATCGGTTATAACGGTCTTTCAGCAGAAATAGCGCTCCGCGCAGGACAGACGGTGGTGATTCCAGGCGGCGAGGTTGCCCAGGCAGTCACGAAGACGGCAACAAAAAAGAGTGTAGGATCTTCAGGCCGTACGTCCTCGGGCAACTCATCATTCTCGCATCCGGTGCCGGGCGCGGTGCGTACCCAGGGAATCCATGGCTACAATGGCGTCGACCTCGGCGCGCCAAATGGCACGACGGTCCGAGCAGCTGCTTCGGGTGAGGTTATCATCAGTAAAGCATCGGGCTGGAACGGCGGATATGGAAACTACATTGTTATTAAGCATCCGAATGGTACACAGACGCTTTATGCACACTTGAGTATCAATAGTGTCAGCGCTGGTGCATACGTCGAGCAAGGTGAGACGATTGGTGCGGTTGGCTCTACGGGCCGTTCAACGGGTTCTCACCTCCACTTTGAGGTTCGTGGAGATGCGAATCCGTTCTAATAAGAAAAAAGCCCGCGACCTTCGGTCGCGGGCTTTTTTCATCCCTGCTTTCTCCTATATAATGAACGGCATGAAATGGATATACACAATGGTTGTTGGAGGGATGTGCGCCGCGCTCATGATTGGTATGCCGCATACTGCATCAGCGGAGGTTATGGTTGCGGAAGCAGGTGGCGAACGAACGGCGCTGCTCGAGAGGATTGCCGAGTTAAAGGCAGAGCTGGCGCGACTTCAAGGGGAGGTGTCTGGTATTCGTGTTGCGCTCGTGCCCGTATGGAATGGCGAAGATCGTAATCTTTCCCTCTCATCTCTTCGATTGGTTAGTAAAGATGATGAGGATGATGCACGTGCTGAAACCCTCATCATTCGCGTGAAGAGTGGTGCAGAAGGATTTTCGCGCATGACGGGAGAGCATGCGCGTTATGAGGTGTATCTCTATGAGGTGCGTGGCACTCGAAACCTCAAGATCTCGAATGAGCCCGTTGCTGAGGGTAACTTCCTCGTCCCCTATGCGCGCGGTACGGTTGAGTTCCGAGTAAAGCTCGATGAATCGATTTTTGAAGAAGTTTCTCAAGGCGCTGAGCTTAAGGCTGAGGTGCGGATTGATACTGATCGACGAATCGAAGAAACAAATGAGCAGGATAACAAGAAAATGAGTCCTGCATGGACGCTTAAATAAATGCGGTAAAAAGAAACAGCCGCGCCCCTTGGGGCGCGGCTGTTTCTTTTTAAAGCTTCACTCGGTACTGAAGCGCTTCAAGTATATGTGGCACATCGATATCATCACACGTGGCAAGATCAGCGATGGTGCGCGCAACCTTGATCACTCGGTGGTAGCTTCTCGGTGAGAGATTGAGACGTGTGGACGCATCCTTGAGTACGGCGCGGACGTTGTCAGAAAGTCGTATCACCTCTTCGATATCGCGTGCGGTCATCTCTGCATTTGATCGTGCGGTCCGTCCGAGAAGGCGCGCGCGTTGACGTTCGCGTGCATTGGAAACCTGTGCGCACGCTCGCTCGGTTTCTCGTTCAGCCACGCGATTGCTTGTCAGCGTTTCGTGGTCGACCGATAGCACATCGAGCCAGAGATCGATGCGATCGAGAATTGGTCCTGAAATTTTATGCTTGTATGATTCGAGTAGTGCGTCACTCATATCAGCAGCACCATCGTGTCCGCCGCGGTGTGGGTTCATTGCAGCGACAAGAATAAAATCTGCGGGAAATTGTACCGAGCTTTGTACGCGCGAGATTGAGACGACGCGATCTTCAAGTGGTTGTCTGAGCGCATCGATTGAGCGTCGTTCAAACTCTGGAAACTCGTCGAGAAAAAGTACGCCGCGATGCGCGAGCGTCACTTCTCCCGGACGAGGGTGTGAACCGCCACCGACGAGCGACGTGTGTGACGCGGTGTGATGTGGTGCGCGAAATGGCGGGTGTGAAATGACGTGTCGATCGAGTGTGCCGGCGACCGAATGAATGGCGGTGACATCGAGCATCTCATCGCGATCGAGTGGCGGCAAAATATTTTTGAATGCACGCGCGAGCATCGTCTTTCCAGTACCCGGCGGTCCGATCATCAATACGTTGTGTCGACCTGCTGCCGCGATAATGAGTCCGCGCTTTGCACCTTCCTGTCCGCGTATGTCTTCAAACAAAATATCGCGTACGGACTCGTGATCTCGCACATCAGTCTCGGGAGTCATCTCAATGCGTGCATGATCCTCGCGCGATGTATCAATATGACAGACGATGTCTTTCAATGAGTGCGCTCCGATCACAGAAATTTTTGAAACGAGCGCAGCTTCAGCAGCATTTTCTTTTGGTACAACGACGGTGTGAAAACCTGCGCGCGCACCCGCGCGTACTGACGGCAGAATTCCGCGCACGGGTCGGAGTGTCCCATCGAGTGCAAGTTCGCCGAGAAAAAGAATATTTTGTACATCCGCCGTTACTTCCCCAGACGCGATGAGGTATGCAATTGCGATCGGAAGATCAAACAGTGGCCCCTCTTTTTTCAGATCAGCGGGCGCGAGTGAAATGGTGATTTTGTGGTTCTTACTTTTTGGTGAGGGGAATCCTGAATTTTTAATTGCAGCACTCACCCTGTCGCGTGCTTCTTCGACAGCTTTGCTCGCGAGTCCGACGATTGAAAACGAATGCAGACCTCTCGCGAGGTCTGCTTCGATCGTCACAACGTCTCCGTGAAGTACTGATGGCTGTGCTGCAAATGCGCGTGCAACGGCCATGTCATTTTTACGATAACGACGACTCTTCTTCCATGTGTGCCTTGCAGGTGCGCGCGGCGGGATTTGCGAGTAGTCGATCTTCGTCAATCATTCCTCCGCTTATCTCACAGATGCCATACGTCCCATCCCCAATTTTCTTCAATGCGCGATTGATATCGTTGTACTGACGTTCAAGTGTCGCAAGTGTTGCAGCGCGCTCATCCCAATCTTCGACGCGGTCTGCTGCAACGTTCTCGTCTGCTTCTCCGCCATCTTCCTTTTCCGGTGTTGCAATCCAGTCCTCGGAATTTTCTGGATTATGAATACCGAGCCCTTTCAATTCTTCGGTCACCGTACGAAGCATGTCTTCGAGTTTTGATTTCTGTATTGTGGTGTCTATTGCCATATGCGGAGAGTATAGCATGCATTAGCGCATGCGGCTGATTGCCTCTGAGAGCATGGCCGTTGAGGTGGTGATGATCAATGTTTCACGATCGAGGAATGCATAGACGATGCGCTCCGTACCGGTCTCATCGTAGAGAATGCG
>CAZBQV010000026.1:0-7121 GCA_964494235.1 uncultured Candidatus Saccharibacteria bacterium | reverse complement strand
AGCTGAAGAGCGGCGCGCAGCCGCAGACGGTTCTCAACAAGCTCTACAAGCACACGCAGCTTGAGGAGACATTTCACTACAACATGGTGGCGATCGTCGACGGCGTACCACAGACGTTGTCTTTGAAGTCGATCATTCAGGAGTACATCAAGCATCGCGAAGAAGTGGTTCGTCGTCGTACAGAATTTGATCTCGCAAAAGCACTCGACCGCGAGCACATTCTCCTTGGTCTCAAAAAAGCACTCGATCATATTGATGAGATTGTGAAGCTCATTCGCGCTGCGAAGGATGTGCCGACGGCGCACGCAGGACTCATGAAAAAGTTCGGTTTCTCGGAGCGTCAAGCGACAGCGATTCTCGACATGCGCCTCCAGAAACTCGCGGGCCTCGAGCGGAAGAAGATCGAGGATGAGCTCAAAGAAGTGCAGGCACTCATTAAAGAGCTCCAGTCGATTCTCAAGAGTCGTGCGAAGATGCGTGGCCTTATCAAGAGTGAGCTTCTTGAGGTAGCAGAGAAATATGGTGATGACCGTCGTACGCGCATTGTTGCTGGTGGGGTGAAGATCCTCAATCCTGAAGATTTCGTTCCTGATGAGGAAAGTGTGGTCGTGCTAACCCAAGGCGGCTACATCAAGCGCACCAATCCATCTGAATACCGTACGCAAAAGCGCGGCGGCGTCGGTGTGATTGATCTCAATACCAAAGAAGAGGATTTTGTGACGACGTTGCTCACGACGTCGCTCCACAGCGATCTCTTGTTCTTCACAAACAAGGGCAAGGTGTACAACACCAAGATGTATGACATTCCTGAAGGCCGCCGCGCAACGAAAGGAAAGTCGATCATGAATTTCTTGCCGCTCGCGCCGGACGAAGCCGTGACATCGATTCTCGATATGCGCAAAGATGGTTGGGGAGAGGGCGCGATGATGATGGTGACGCGCGCGGGCGTCGCAAAGAAAGTCGATGCACAGAGCTTTAAGGAAGTTCGTCGCAGTGGTTTGATTGCGATTACCCTCAATGATGACGATGCACTCATTGCTGCGCGTTTTGTGGGCAAGGGGGATAGTGTTTCGCTCGTGACTTCAAAGGGTCAGTCAATCCGCTTTAAAGAGAGCGATATTCGCCAAATGGGCCGTACTGCAGCGGGCGTGCGCGGCATGAAGCTGAGCAAGGGTGACTACATTGTGTCTGCTGACGTGATTCCAAAAGGTGAAGATAAAGCAGAAATTTTGATTATTACGGAAAATGGTTTTGGTAAGACGACGCCGGTAAAAGAGTATAAGGTCCAGAATCGCGGCGGGTCAGGCATTAAGACCGCAAAGCTTACGGCAAAGACGGGCGCGGTCGTGAACGGTTCAGTGCTCTCGGGCGAGGATCGAGAAATGGGTGAGCTCGTGGTCATGAGCAAGAAGGGGCAGGTGATTCGCCTCCCAATAAAGGATGTACCGTCGCATGGCCGTCAGACGCAAGGTGTGCGCGTGATGAAGCTTCGCGAGGGCGACTCGATTGCGTCGGTTGTTTACTTTTAGGTTCTAGAAATAGCGCACCCACCTTTTGCGACCAGACAGCGCCCCAGCGGGCGCTGTCTTTCGGTTTCGGCATTTGCTTTGCTTCGCAAAGACCATGCCAAATGCCTGCAAATGCTCGCAAAAGGTGGGTGCGCTATTTTTTGAGGTTACATATCCCCGTACCCCGCCGCAGGCGTAGCCTGCGGCGGGGTATACTTTTATATAAGTACGACTTCTCTTTGCTCATGGATTTTGTTATTCCTGAAAACGCCGTCACGCACTTTCATCTCCGCGAAGGCGACGTCGTTGGAGACCTTGGTGCTGGGAGCGGCTTTTTCGAGAAAGCGCTCTCGCGCGCTGTTGGTCCATCCGGCCGTGTGTTTGCATTTGAAATACAGCGGCCGCTCGTAGAGCGGCTCGGTGAGATGGTGCGCCGCGAGCACTTAGGGAATGTTGAGGTGCTCTGGTGTGATATTGAATCTCCTGAGGGCTGCAAACTTCGCGAAGGAATGCTTGACGCAGGCCTCTTTTCAAACACCTTGTTTCAGGTGGAGAATAAGGCGCAGGCGCTCACCGAAGCGCATCGACTCATCCGTTCAGGCGGGAAACTTCTCGTGATCGATTGGTCGCAGTCATTTGCGGGCATGGGACCGCAGCCGGGCGATGTCCTTGCGGAGAGTGAAGCGCAGATACTCATCGAGCAGCACGGTTTTGCGTATGAGCGCAGTTTTCCAGCAGGGGAATACCACTATGGACTCGCGTTTCGCAGAGTATAATCAATACGTATGAATCTCCGTCCTTTTCAAATCATCATTCTCGGATTCTTCCTCGCTCTTGCGGTTGGTGGCCTCATTTTCTTCGCGGTGTTTCGTGGCTTTGGGAGCGAGCCAAACCCCTACGGCACCAGCGTCGAAATCTGGGGTACGTTTAGTCAGGTGGAAGTAATGAGTGCTATCGACAAGATCATACGAGATGACCAGGATTTTGTTGTTGTTACGTATATTCAAAAAGATGCACGAGCGTTTCAAAATGAACTCGTAAACGCCATTGCTGAAGGCAGAGGGCCCGATGCGGTTATATTGCCGAGCAATCTTTTAGTATCAGAACGAGCTAAGATTTATCCTATTCCGTACAGCACCCTTTCTGCTCGTACTATTCGCGACACCTATGTAGATGGTGCAGAAATCTTCTCGCTCTCTGATGGTATATACGGGGTTCCGTTCGCTGTCGATCCACTCGTAATGTACTGGAATCGAGATCTTTTCTCCACGGCGGGTCTTGCATCGGCTCCAACAACGTGGGAGGCAATGGTGGGCACTGTAGTGCCTGCACTGGTGAGTTTTGCTCCAGCACCCCTTTATAGTATTACCCAAGCAGCGGTTTCCTTTGGAGAATATGCAAATGTTACGAATGCACCGGAGATCATGCTTATGCTCATGCTCCAGGCAGGGAGCCCGATGATCACGGAACGCCAAGATGGTGTCTATAATGTTGGCTTTAATACAATTGTAGGTCAGACAGAGCGACTTCCGGCAGACGCAGCGCTCGATTTCTATACTCAATTTGCTAATCCAGCACGACCAAACTACACATGGAATCGCTCAATGGCGAACGATCGAGGACTCTTTTTGGCGGGCGATCTTGCAATGTACTTTGGATTTGGGAGCGAGTATGCAGGTCTGCGCGCGGGGAATCCAAATCTGAATTTCGATGCAGCGGCGGTGCCTCAGGGAAGCACTGTGTTGATTAAAAAGAACTTCGGAACGGTATATGCATTTTCTATGCTAAAGAGCAGCGATAATATTGCGGGTACTTACAATGCACTGATAAAGCTCGGCTCTGCGGAGCATGTTAGATCGATACTCGAGACGCTCGGCCTTGCCCCTGCCCATCGACAACTCATTGCAGAAGGGAGTCCTGATCCATTTAGGCAGACCATTTACAATATGGCGCTCATCGCTCGTGGTTTTCTTGATCCAAATCCGAGCTCAAGCGAAAATATCATTAAGACAATGATTGAGGATATTACTTCAGGACGATCGCGCGTAGGTACAGCGGTCGGTGATGCAGAAGGACGCTTTAGACAACTATTACCATGAAAAATATATATATCAGTACGTTTCTTTCCGCTCTACTCCTCGTGTCTTTTTTTGGATTTATTCCTGCTGTAGCTGCCCAGGGAGATTTGGGTGGTGGCGGAGGTTTTATAGAAAATGAAAATCTTGGTGGAGGTGGTGGTACTACCGGTACTGGAAATATTAATGGTGGAGGTACCACAGGAGGTACGTCGGGAGGCAGTACTAAACTCGCAAACCCTCTCAAAGTCAACACTATCCAAGAGTTACTCAATCTTATTCTGCAGGTCGTGGTGACGCTCGCAGTTCCAATTATCGTACTCTTCATTATCTACTCAGGTTTTCTATATGTGACCGCTCAGGGTAAGCCGGAGGCAATAAAAAAAGCAACTACGGCATTTACGTGGACAATTATCGGAGGAGTTATTGTACTTGGCGCAAGCTTACTACTCACCGTTATTACAAATACCGTAAACGCACTCCGATAAATCAATAACTTATGCGTAGTCTCATTACATTTGCCGCATTAAGCTTGCTATGTTTGCCAGTACTTGTGTATGCACAAGCGCCACAGGACTTTAAAGGTCTTGTCGGTATTTTCCTAAACATCATTAACTTCATTATTCCCCTTATCTTCGGTCTCGCTTTCCTCATGTTCTTATGGGGCATCACGCGCGCGTGGATCTTGGGTGGTGGAGATGAGAAAAGTGTTTCCGCAGGTAAGCAGATAGCACTCGCAGGCATCATTGGTTTCGTAGTAATGGTGGGTGTGTGGGGAATTGTGGCGCTGATACGCGACTCAATCATTAATTAATAATATGGGTAATCCACAGAGTACTTATTTGTGGCTTCATAATTAGCTATACTTACTGCAAGACAACTTAATAGTTAATTTTGTCTATGAAAAAGATTTTAAAGACAGTAGGAGTGATGGGAGTATTGTATATTCTTCCTGTAGTTGCTTCAGCACAAACGGGTAATTTTAGGGAGTTGAGTAAGTTTTTTGATGGCATTCGTAATTTTATTAACGGCACACTTGTACCACTTGTTTTCGCGATTGCGTTTCTTGCGTTCCTCTGGGGGGCAACGAAGTACTTTATTCTTGGAGGTCATGACGAGGGTAAGCGTGAAGAAGGTCGTCAGCTCATGCTGTACTCGATTGTTGCATTTGTGCTCATGATCTCAATCTGGGGCATTGTTAACCTTATTGGCGGGAGTCTGTTCAATACAGGTGGTAATATAACAATTCCACAGCCGCCACAGAATTCAGGTTCACAAGGAATTACTCCCAACAACTAGGATTTAAGGATAGGTTTACTATGCACTTTGTTTATGCGGCGACCACGAATGCAGCAGCATGTTCGCTCTTAGCAAAGATTAAGACGGTCATACTCTATCCACTCATTTCTCTGATGATGGGCGTTGCACTCCTCATTTTCTTTTGGGGAGTGTTTCGCTATATTGCAAATGCAGAAGGTGATGAAGCACGCTCAACAGGCAGGAAGCACATGCTATTTGGCATTATTGGCCTGTTCATCATGATTTCTGCATTAGCGCTTCTTGAGATCGCAACAGCGACCTTCGGAGTTGGTATTCCGAATTGCTAGGGAGAAAAGTGATGGTGTATAAAAAGATAGGGCCGCCTCGCGCTTGCGCGAGGCGGCCCTTTCGAATTGAAGAACTCTCATTTTGGTGGGATGTCCTTGACGAGGACAACCACTTTTTCACCGGTTCCGGGCTTGACCCGGAACCGGTACGTGTGCACCTCCCTCGAGTCGTCGAGTCTGCAGCCGATGGGGCACTCCATCGAGCGCTTGCCACCGCTGAAGTGGTACTCAACGAGGAGGATTCCCGGATGGGTGCTCCTTGCCCAGTTGAGGCGACATCCCGGAGTGTGGGACGCTTCGCTCCAGCTGGTCGAGGTGACCTCCATTCGCGTTTGATTGTCGCAGATGGTTGGTGTCACCTGCCGTGTCCTCGAAACCTCGACCTGCCGTTGCGGGACCACTGCGGTTCTTGAAGACGTCGTATGTCTCGCGGCCGAAGTGTTTGTATCGAAGATGGTGCCTTCCTCCTTTATGCGGAAAATGCCCGAGATCACCGCGAGGATGATCATAAGCACGGGGCCATACTTGAGGAAGCCTCCAGCCTTGGTCATTTTCTTGCGTATCTCGGTACCTTTTTCGCGGACTCCTGCGTAGGTCCGCGCAAGACCTTCTGCCATGGCTAGTTACCTCCTTTCTTGCCCATGTTCCCGACGATCAGTGGAGCGACTGCTGCGATTGCTGCAGCAACGTCGGGGTCGAGACCTTCGACGTTGACGGTGATTTCGTGTGTGTTTGCCGTCATGTGGATATTGTCCGAGGCGGCCATGAAACGATCGCGCGCGCGTGCGTACTCTGCTCGCGTGAGCGTATTCTGCGCCAGCGCGTCAGCGGCCTTGTCGCTCGCTTTCTTCGCGTACGGAAGACTGGGGTCATCCGCCTTGAAGCCGAGCAAGTAAGCAGTTCCTTCAGTGATGATCATTGCTTCGTCGATCGCGCTACGGGTCTTTTGGACCTCGGCAGAGGGAATGACTTCGGCAATGGTCACGTCGCTGACGTTGATACCGAACCGCTCTTCGAAATCGGCAACGCCTTCATCCTTGCGCGCCGGATCACCACCTTCTTTCGGGAGTCCGAACTTCTTGGTGAGGGTCCCGTTGAGGTCCTCCACGCCGGTGAGAACCTGATCGATCGTCTTGTTTGACACCCACTGAATGATGAATGTCTTGATCAGGTCCGTAATGTCGCTTGGAATAGCTGCTACGCCGCCAATGAAATTGACGAGGTAGCGGATGTCAGCCCGCATGCGAAGCGAGCCTTTGAACGTCACTGTGCCCGTCGTCGTCTGGGCGGTGACTGCGAAGGATTCAGATACTTCCTCGAGTGGGACATTATTCTTGTCCGTACGTGATTCCCATGGAAAGCAAAGATGCAGTCCAGGGCCGTAGGAGACGTAGACTTTCTTGTCACCCACAAAAGTATCCCTACTTCCTCTGAAGAATGTCCAGAGCTGGTCGATGGTCACGAATGCCTGGAGCGAATCGTTTTGAATGACGAAATGCCGCCAAGTCTTGTTGAGCAGCCAAAAGCCGGCGGCAAGACCAAAGTATCCACCCAGCCAGCCGAGACTGAAGAGATTGCCGAGAATGTATTGGCCGACGACGTAGGGGATACCGAACGTCAAGATGAGGCAGGCGACAGCGACGAAAGCACGACTAAACGAATTGCGGCTCACGAGATTGTCGGTCGCATAGATCTGGATGTCAGCCCTGTTAGCCATCGAACTTCTCCTGTACATGTCAATGCGTCTGGGACGCACTTCTACCTATTATTGTAGCATGAAATAAGTAAAAAGTCAAGCTATAACGAGGTTTTAAGCCATATAATCAAAACGAGCGCCGTGTAGAGCGCTCGTTTTCGTACTGTATTTTTTGAATTGTTTTATAGTGAGATATTCTCGTACCGAGTGCTGGGGAGAGGACTTGAACCTCCAC
>CAZBQV010000025.1:0-7224 GCA_964494235.1 uncultured Candidatus Saccharibacteria bacterium | reverse complement strand
AAAAGCGTCAGAGATTGTGCCCCCAGTTGCACTAAAGGCAGAATCCGAAGAACCACCATCACCTCCAGTTAATCCTCCGCCAACACCACCAGCGCCAGCAGTTGCTAATGAAGATGAAATTTCTGGACGCAAGTTAAATCCAAACCAGCGTCCGGCAGTTGAAACTGACTGTGTCATACTTGGTACTCCAAGGGAACCTACTGCGTTACTAGGAGTATTGTCATAACAGAGGAATATAGAGTTATCGTTTCCATTTGTATTAGCTGCATAAAAATCAGTATCGGCAGAACTTGGAGTGCTACAAGAACCTCCGCCAGGACCCCACGCATTATTATCTTGAGATCCTCCAACAAAGACCAACATTGAGTTTGAAACAGTACTCACAATATTCGTTCCCGAATATGAAGTAGCTGCTGCCTGGGTAGTGTTAGTCATCAGTTGATCAAAAGGACTACCGGAAACAGCAACGCCTCGAAAAGCCCAAATTCTTCCAGTATAAGAATCAGTAGCTGGTCCGCCAAAAGTCGGCGTCAGCGGCGTGGTGGTACTTTGTCTCATATACCAAACAGATAGTTGACCATTACCGCTCGTTTGCGTTGAAAATTCAGTCCAGCCAGTACAGTTAGTTGTACAAGTATGGGCAGTGGCAGTACGAGAATGTAAAACAGCAATCAAGATATCGTCTTCTGCTGTGCCATTTGGGATATTTGGTGTACAAGCAGCAGCAGTTACTGCACACTCTGTACCAACTCCAACATAACCAATACCGCCTGCACCAGCTCCACCGCCACCTCCACCGCCAGCAATCAATAACGGTGTTGAGTTTCGATAAATTCCTGAATAGCCTCCACCACCACCGGCACCGGCTGGGATACCGAAGATTCCGGCTTCACCACCACCACCTACATATGTAGTTAAGTTTTCTGCTGGAGTGACACTGAGTAAGCCTTGTACAAATCCTCCCCCTCCTCCATCAGCACCACCATTTCTGATACCACCCGCACCGCCACCGCCACCAGCACCCCACGACTTAACTGTAATTTCATTTACTCCTGCCGGAACAATAAACGTGCTGGTACCAGAGGTATCATAGACAACCTCTTGTGCTCCAATTAAACCTGAAATACTTGCTGTTTTACCAGATTGCAAGACACCGTTAATGGCCACTGCCACTGTACCAGTTGCCAATTCTGTTGATTGATCATACTCGAAGGCTAATCCAGAAATAGTGATACCTTCAGACCACTCCACTTTCCAATCAAGTAGTGCTGGACAATTATCTTCATCACAAATAAGCTCAGCCTCCAGTTCCAACACATCATAGATAGTGACATCTAGTCCTGATATATCAACCGGACTTGTTGTAAACCCAGCCGCATTACCTGGCAGATCACTGTCAGGAACAAGGGTCATGGTACCTGTTGCTGTTTCATAATAAACCCGGTATTCAATCGCACTAGCGGCTGGAGTACTGTCAGTCCAGGATATTTCTTGCCAACGTGGACTCTCTCCATCAGCAAAATTAATTGGAGCAGAACGAATAGTTCCATCAATAAAACTTGGAAAAATTTGAGCGGCCATGGAAATTGATTCTTGGAAAGGGGTACCAACTACAGACGGAACACTACTAATAGTGTCTTGACCTACCCAATCTGTACCATCAAAATAAGCAAATAAATATTGGTCCGCTGGAGCTACGGTTCCATCTTTAAGGAACATAGCCATAATCAAACCATCTTTGGTACGAATAGTTTGGGTTGTCCAAGCACCAACGTTTAGGTTTAGTCCAGTTATATCAAGCTCACCTGAATATGATGAAGTAGCATAGTATTGGTATCGAGCATTGACTGTGTCTGAATATGGAATCATCAAGTATCCATCACGGTCGCCATTGGTTTCAAATTCACAACTAACTGGTCTTCCAGCCTGACTATTACCAGATATTTCAAGTGTGGTGTATGAACCCCAGGCTGTACCATCCCAGATAGTGCTACTAATTTGTCCATCCACATCAATAGCACACATTGCCAACCTATCTGTACCAACATCTTTTGCCAAGACACCATGCTGGAAGTCATCTTGAACTGCATTAGTTTGATTACCAGACCAACTTGAGCCATTCCAAGTATTATAAACAAAGTTTGCTGCACCGCCATTTGCTACTGCGACCATTGCTTGATCACCCGATGCTTCATATTCGACAGTAATACCCTCGTTCGCAGCTTGACTCATATCACCCAGAGTAATGCTATTACCCCAACCGGATCCATTCCAAACTAAAGCTTCATAATCTGGTGAACCGGTCACTTCATGTTTGAATACTGCAATAATTTCATCTGAATTTGGATCAGAAGCCAATTTTATAAACTGACAAGCTGTTGCTTTTGTTAAGGCGATTGATGAAGTTGCCGACCATGATGTACCATTCCAAACAGCATACAAAGCATCATCTCCCTCACAAGCCACAGCTAATAAATCCCCTGAATTTGTTTCATAAGCAATATCAACACTTCGGTAGGCTGGGTTGGCAATCTCTGTAGAAAGCTCACTGATATCGTCCCAAGTATTAGTTAAGCCATCATATATTTGAACATTCACATCTCCATCAGTACCAAGAGTAGCAAGTGCATATTCACTACGTTTGGTCGCCGCTTTAAGTTGAGACCATTTTATAGGTGCATCAGTAGCAATCGCGTTTCTAGGATCGCCCCAGGCGGTTCCGTCCCAAATACGATAGCGAGGATTGTATGAAGTTGATTCACCATAAGCCACCATCGCTTCTGTAATTGTAGTAGTTATTTGCGCTTGTGTTGAATTGGTCTCAATATTTCGATTATCATTAGTAGCAAACTGATCTCCTGTAGTTTGAAACCAAGTAGATATACCAAGACCAATCTCCACAGTAAAGCTTTCGGGAGTACTCCAATCTGAATAGGCATTCTCATCATCAATATCACGAGCTCGCACTCGCCACCAGTAAGTAGTGCTGTCCGATAAAGCTGATTGGAAGTCGTACTCTATTATATTTCCAGAAGTAAAAGGTGTCGGATCAGCAGGTGTGGTTATATTAGAAAATCCACTGTCTGAACCTGATACGTACGTTGTTGAAGCGGAAAAATCATAAGTTTGTGATACTTGAACTTCGTACTCTATACTGTCTCCTTGCGGATCTATGGCTGAGAAACGTAAACTTGGAGTAGCAGTATTTACCTTAGCATTATCAAATGGAGATTGATGTACAGGAGGTTCAATGCGTTCACCCCATTCAATAGACCAGTCTTGGATTCTAGGCAAACTGTCATTACCACTCATCACCGCCCGAATACGAATTGTATTGTAAATATTGGTATCAAGATTCGCCAAACTGACATTGGAAGTATCAAATCCAGATTCATTACCCGACAAATCAGTATCAGGTATTAATGACCACTCATTACCTGACACAAGATACTCGATGGAATACTTAACGTCTCCCGATGACTCATTATCAGTAAATCGGAGCAAGCCCCAAGCGTTACCAGTATCAACATCGTCAAAATCAATAGCCGAACTAGTAGTAGTACCAGCACTCAAACTGGTAGCAATCCTAATATCATCAGCAGCATTAGCGTCAGTGTCAGTTAGATTATTAGTATCAAACTGTTCTTCTGTAGTTTGGAACCAAGTGGTTATAGTTGTGGCGGAGTTGATAGTAAAACTCTCCGGAGTTGACCATTCACCATATCCACCAGAACCGTTATCGTCACGCGCTCGCACTCGCCACCAATAGGTAGTACCGTCGCTGAGTGAAGAGCTTGGTATAAATTGAATAATTTGTCCGGGTGTATAAATTCCACGTTCTGAAGGGTCAGAGAGATTAGTAAACTCAGAAAAGTTAGCGTTAGACTCACGATTAATGTCGGGTGAACTGAACGTTATATCAGTGTCTATTTCTATTTCGTAGGACACATCATCATCTAGCTCATCGGTAGCAGCAAATTCAAAAGCAGGAGTTGAACTAGTCTGCTCATTATCAAATGGCGCAATTAGTTCTGGTGTAAGCGGAGGTGCGTTAGTTACCACCCTTGGATACTCCTCATATGAACTTAATATCGCTCCATTTTCGTAGACCATTCTAAAACAGTAATTAGTATTTGCTTCCCCTAGATTATTCTGTAACACAAAATCCCACTCAGCGTTTTCTCCGACCACAATCAGGTTTTGGTTCTCGCGCGTTGGATTTTCTTCTTCATAAGTTTCACCATAAGTTGATGACGCTAAAAGAGTACTTGGTAGTAGTCGACCATCACTAACAAGCTCCTCTGCAGACACAGCGTAAAAACCAGTAGGATTGGCTTGGTTACTATATTCTGTAAACAACCATCCGTTAGTGCGTCGCACATTTGAAAAGCGTAGCTCGTCTATATCACCTTCAAACCCCTGAGACGGATCTCCGCCAAAATTATGCCAACTAGAGTTTCCGCTAATAGCGGCATTAGCAAATAATCTTGTTGTTGTACCGTTAAAATGCAAATCGACCTTATTGCTACTATCGCGTGTTACTACCACATATGTCCAAGTGCCATCTGCCGGATGGTTGACGGCTGTATCGCTACTACCTCCATTAGTGACACGAATAAAGGCTCTTCCGTTTGATGGCGTATTCCAAGCACCAATTTTCTCATTAGAACCACCGTCAGCACTGGCAATTGCAAAACCGTTACCATCAGCTATATTCTGAGTCCGCCACCAAAGTGATGCGGTGAATGTTCCAGGATAAGTTAAGATAGATTCAAAAAATGCTCCGTCATTACCATCATGATTAAGGGCTTGTCCAATTATACCCGTAACCACATCTCCGGACGTCATACCCGCCGTTCCTCTAACAACTGCGTCGTTGCTGTTACTAGTACTATCCTTAATTTGTGGACTGGCACTGGCTGGATTATCGTCCATTGCATATCTAAGACTATATCCGTTAGTCCAGACATTTTGTGAACCGTAAGTAGCACTTGATGAATATCCACTGGCGGCAGAATTATCATAGTAGATGAAAAATTCAGTATCAGTGGTTGACGCTAAGTCAGCTTTAAAATGTAATTCCCCGGATTCTAACCCTGTATCAATTGACACTAACTCAAACGGCACCTCACTCACTCCATCTGCCTCAGTGATACGTATATCGTCGCCATCAGTTTGAACATTATTAAAGAAACCTGCTGGCAAATCGTCCAAATTTACATATACTGGAAAATCAGTTAAGTCTTCTTGAACTAAATTATTATCAACGGTAATTTTAATACGCCTCGACCAGTCACTGTCATACCAATCATCTCCCACAACCGCATTTTCATATCCGCGCCAAACAGCAGTGGTGCTAGAATAACTTCCCACATCTTGCCAATTTAAAGTTGGAGAACAAGTCAAACCTTTAGCAAACTGTAATTTAAAGGTTTCTGATAATATTGGAGTATCAATATTGAGACCTTGGAGAGACATTCGAAGCCGGATTGTCTCATCAATACTTATTGACTCAGCAGCAGATAGAGGGGTATTTTCTTCCAAGTCAACCAGTCCAGCTGGCCATGGATCAGTTGGTGTAAGGAAACTACCATTGGTATACCAACGATAATCATTTTGCACTAACTTTGGTTGACGTACCCAAGTTACATTCCAATCATCTAGCGAAGCAGAGATTTCACCACTAGAAACAATTTCAACTTCAAGACAAATTTGATTATAAGTTGACGTACTTAGTCCAGATATATTTATAGGTACATCCGCTGCACTAAAACCATCGTCGTTTCCTGCCAATACACCATTTGGAATATATGTATCACACGCAGTAGTTGAGCTATACTTCATACGCAGAGCTACACTTGAACCAATAGGCTCAGTAGTTGAAAAAGAAACATCTCCCCAAGTTGAGTATCCAGATACAGAATTAAAATCAATCGGATTAGTTAATACCGTGCCTTCTGAATAATTAAAACGACGAGCAGATATTGAAAATGACTCACTACGAGGATCAGTACCAGTTTCAGAAGGATCAGCTTGAATCAATGTATTAGCAGACCAACTTGTTCCATTAAAGTATGAAGCTCGTAACGGATCAATGCCTTGATTTTCCATCCCAACAGCTAAAATAGTTCCGTCACCAGTGCGCTCAGTTTGTAAGTACCAAAACTCTTCCATATCAGTCATGTTAAGTGGCCCCGACCAAGCAGTGTCAAAATATTGAAACTCATCTGTATTGGTATCTGAATATGGAACTAAGAAATTACCATCTCGCCCTGCTACAGTTTCAAAAATACAATCAAACGGACGGCTGGTTATTGATTCAGTTGCTGGTTCGAGCTGAGTCTCAGTTACATCCCAAGCATCACCATCCCAGAAAAAGACATTAATATCAGCTTGGTCATCAACCATACAAAAACCAATTCGGTCCGTACCTACATCGCGAACTAATTCACCGTTCTCAAAGTCAGAACTAACTGGCACCGTAAATACAGTTGACCAGCCTGCACCATCCCAAGTAGCGTAACGGAACTCATTATCATTTCCATCAGTCGTAACCACCATTGCTTGATCGCCCGATTCTTCATAGACCACACTCATACCTTCAGTCACATTTGAAGCTACCCCCGTTGGAGAAACGACATTAATCCGACCAAGCTGTTGCGCGTTTGACCAAGTACTACCATTCCAAACTTGCGCTTCATAATTATCAGCCAATCCTTTAACTATCACAATCATTTCATCTGAAATAGGGTCAGCTGCTAAAGTAATCCAGTTACAATTATTGGTACTAGCTACATCAATTGTGCCTGTTGCTGACCAACTAACACCGTCCCAAATTGTAAAAACGGGATCAGCACCTGCTCCACAAGAAACCACCATAGCATCTCCCGAAATTGACTCGTGCTTTACTGCCAAACCTCGCCGTGAAGGAGTGTTTACAGCAGTTTCAAATTCATTTTGATTACCCCACGACGAAGTAGAAGCACTATATACTAAGGCATTCACATCTCCATCACTAGTTAAAACCGCGGCTACATATTCATCACGCGTATTACCAGCTGAAGTTTCGGCCCAATAAATTTCACCGCCAACGTCAGGACCATTAACCGGGAGTGACCACTCATCACCATCCCAAAAACGATAAAGCATTAACGTATCCGTTTTGTTTCCGTACACTAGCAATGCCTCAGTATTATCAACTGTATCCACCACCAAACCACCCTC
>CAZBQV010000024.1:5592-7452 GCA_964494235.1 uncultured Candidatus Saccharibacteria bacterium | reverse complement strand
CCCGATCTAAAAACTGCGCTCGTGTGGGTGCACGCGCCGAAAAAAGCGACGCACACCGAGGCAGCACGCAAACGCTTTGCGTTTGAAGAAGTCTTCTACATCCAAATCGCCAAACAGCGCGAGCGCGCCGAAACAAAAGCGGCGGACGCGTACCAGTTTAAAACTGACACATCACACATCAGCGCATTCACTGATCGTTTTCCGTTTCCGCTCACCGGCGCGCAAGCACGCGCGATCGATGCAATCCTTGCGGACTTCAACAAAAACGAGCCAATGTCGCGGCTCCTTGAGGGTGACGTCGGCAGTGGAAAGACCGCAGTCGCCGCAACAACCGCATACGCCGTCGCAACCTCGCGGCCTGACGCAAAGAAAGATTGGGGCAATCTCCAAGTCGCATACATGGCGCCGACCGAAATCCTCGCGCGCCAGCACTTCCTCTCATTCATTGAGTACTTCAAACATCTTCCGATTCAGATCGGTCTGATCACCGGCAGCGGCTGCATGAAGTTCCCGTCAAAATCAAGTCCGAATGAACCGACCGCGATCTCTCGCGCGCAGCTCCTTAAGTGGGTCGCAAACGGCGAGATCCCCATCCTCATCGGTACGCACGCAATCATTCAAAAATCGGTTACCTTCAAACATCTTGCGTATGTCGTCATCGACGAACAACACCGCTTTGGTACACGCCAGCGCCGCGCACTCGCAAAGAAAGACGAGCGCATGCCCCACCTCCTCTCAATGACCGCAACGCCAATCCCGCGCACACTCGCACTCACCATCTATGGCGATCTCGACCTTGCGCTACTCGACGAAATGCCTGCGGGGCGCAAGCCGATCAAGACGAGTATCGTCACGTCAGCCGAACGCAAAAAAATGTACGCCGAGATGCAGCGAGAACTCGAAGCAGGCCGGCAAGCATACGTCATTTGCCCGCGCATCGACGAGCCTGATCCCGACAAAATGACCGCGCTCATGGCGAAGTCCGTAAAAGAAGAAGCGAAACGGCTCAAAGAAAAAGTATTCCGCGATTGGAACATCGGCATCCTCCACAGCAAGATGACGCCGAAAGAAAAAGATCGTGTGATGGAAGAATTCAAACAGCATCGCCTCGATATTCTCGTTGCCACTTCGGTGGTCGAAGTGGGCGTAAACGTACCAAATGCGACCGTGATCCTGATCGAGGGCTCGGAGCGCTTCGGTCTCTCGCAGCTCCATCAGCTCCGCGGCCGCGTCATCCGCTCAAACCATCAAGCGTATTGTTATGCCTACACCGACAGTAAGAGCGAAAAAACACTCGAACGCCTCAAGGCACTCACCACTGCAAAAAATGGATTCGAGCTCGCT
Organism: uncultured Candidatus Saccharibacteria bacterium; assembly: GCA_964494235.1. Classification (GTDB taxonomy): domain Bacteria; phylum Patescibacteriota; class Minisyncoccia; order Phycocordibacterales; family UBA918; genus JACQKD01. Next base: position 6,108 of record CAZBQV010000024.1, on the reverse strand, counting down.
GAGTACGACCTCGCACTCCGCGGTTCAGGAGAATTGTATGGCGGCAAGCAGTGGGGCATCTCCGATCTCGGCATGGAAGCGATCAAAAATCCCAAGATGGTCGCTGCTGCGCGCAACGAAGCGCAGACGATGATCGCAGACGACATCACACTCAAAAAGCATCCGCTCATCAACGAACGCGTCGCCACCATCTCCCACCTTCTTCATTTTGAATAAAAAGTGGGCATGCATGGACTCGAACCAAGGACCACCGAGGTATAGCTTCGATATACTGTCTTCTCTCGCACGAACTGCAAATATCTGTCCGCCCGCTTGGATTCGAACCAAGGACCACCGAGGTATAAGCTCGGTGCTCTAACCAACTGAGCTACGGGCGGACAGATATTTTCAATCAGAGCCTACCCTTCCGAAACACTCTACGCGCTCATGAAGCGCTTTGCAATTATACCCGAAAACAGGTTTGCCGTTCCTGTGAGTGCCTGCTACAGTGCTCCCCAGCCGTCCTTTTCACACTTT
>CAZBQV010000024.1:0-5492 GCA_964494235.1 uncultured Candidatus Saccharibacteria bacterium | reverse complement strand
ATCGCACACGAAGCGCCAAACCTCACCATCATCGCATGTGGGGGCATCAGCTCCCCAGACCAAGCCGCCAAAGTGGTCGACCTCGGCGCAACACTCGTACAAATCTACACGGGGTTCATCTATCAGGGGTGGCGACTCCCGCTCGATATCACTCGCCATCTCGCAGTACGGTAGAAGTCAATAAACGATCCCGACCTTACACGCCCCACCTCCGGTGGGGCGCTTTTTATTGCACTCCCTCCGACATATGCTAGGATTCCTGCGGTTCTTTCCAACACGAGAAGGGGGCATTTCGATGATCAGAAACATCATTAGCGCGAGCGATCTCTCGCCCGCAGAGTTGCAGAAACTCTTCGAGCGGGCGGATCACTATCGGACGACGCGCATGCTGAAGAAATTTCCGCTGCGCAGAATGATCGGCGTCACATGCTTCTATCAGCCGTCGATGCGCACCCGCTTTTCCTTCGAGTCGGCAATACTTCGCCTCGGCGGCCAGTACATCGGCACCGAAGCGGCGGGCATGTTCTCATCAGCCATCAAGGGCGAATCAATCGAGGATAGCACCCGCATCATGGCGGGATACGGGGACTTTATCGTTCTGCGTAGTGAGAATGCAGGTGATGCTGCAAAAGCAGCTGCCGTAAGCACCGTGCCAATCATCAACGCGGGCGACGGTACCGGTGAGCATCCCACGCAAGCCTTTCTCGATCTGTACACGATCGAGAAGCACTTCGGCCGAGGTAAAGAGATCACTGTCACGTTTGTCGGCGATCTCAAGCGCGGCCGTACGGTCCACTCGCTCATCAAGCTTCTTGCGGCGATGCACGAGAAACTCGTGCGCGTGCGTGAGATTATCTGCGTTGCTCCTCCGGAGCTCCAGCTTCCGGACGAAATCTTCGCAGATGCACAACACATCGGCACCATCAGCCGGGTACATTGGCTATCACCAGAGATTCTTGGCTTGACCGACATCATCTACATGACCCGGACGCAGCGCGAGTACGGCCAGGTCGAGTTCGATCCGTCGGCGTTCACGCTCACACCCGAGCGTGCGCAGATGCTGCCCGAAACGAGCATCATCCTGCACCCGCTCCCCCGCAACGACGAGCTTCCGCCCGCAATCGACTTCGACCCGCGGGCTCGGTATTTCGGACAAGCGCAAAACGGACTCTACGTCCGCATGGCGTTACTCGAGATGCTCATGAAGAAGTAGTAGTCGAGTAGCGACGAAAAACGGCGTGGACCCCAGAGGGGTCCACGCCGCATTCTTTTTATATTCCTACTTCATCGTCGTGTGCGTACACACCGCAAACGGTCCCTTGTTGCTGTAGAACACCATGCGGTATTCTGTTTCACCTTCAGGAATGTTCGTCCATGAACCTTCCGTATCAATTTCCGTATGATACGCGTGGTACTGCTGCGGCATCGTCTTCCAAGAAATGATGCCGTAATCAGCACCCGTACTTGACCACACGACTTCGTCGTCATTGCTGCCGGCGAGTGAACATGTCACTGCGTTTGCAGTATTTGTCGTGCCTGGAATGGTAAAGGTCGAGCTACGCGCAACTTCTGTGTAGAGAAGGCCCGACGCTGGTGGAGCTTCGCGCGTCACGCGGAGGTAGTATGAGCCAGCAGGACGCACATTGTTGAGATAAATCGTCGACCATGAGCTGCCACCGATGTAGGTGTCGTTCACATCGTACCGACGATTATCTTCAGTACTGTAGAGCGCTACATACGAGTAGAACGGAATGTTCTCATATGAGACCGTCACGCGCTCGCTCGTCACATTCGTCATTTTGACGCTCGCTGCATTTTCAAATTCTTCAGGAAGCTTGATGATCGTCACGCTCGTCGAACATGAAGAACTCTTGCTGCCATTCACCGCCTTCACCGTGTGTGTGTAGGTACCTGCGGATGATTTGCTGAATGAGGTAAATCCGTCAGCACTCATCTTCCTTCCATCGACCGTTACATACTCTGCGTTTGTTGAATCCCATTTCACGGTATACTTGCGCCCCGTTTCTGTCTGATATGGAATCGCCTCAACCGTACATGATGGTGTCGCCGTCGTCACTTCATCGCTCTCTTCTTCAACGACCGTCACCATGCCGCTGCATGTTGCAGTGTACGCAGGATTGCCTTGTGCATCTACTTGCACCGCTTTTGCGCTGTACGTAAAGGTACCAGCTTTTGTTGCAACAACCGTGCGTGAATCGTTCGGATTTCCTTTTGCATAGGATGCGCCCTCGCCAGAAAGTGTCGTGTAATTTGCATTGAGCGAATTAACACTCACGACGTATGATTCCCCCACCTTTACTTCAGTTGGAATAAGCGCAACCTTGCAACTGATCACATCACCGCGAGGATTCGTGATTGTTGGTGCGTAATAAAATACTTCGTCATTCCCCCACGTACAACTTATCGTCTTGTTCGTGCGCTGATTTGCGTACGCCTGACAGTAGCTGATCGCATAACGCTTTGTCTCATGCTCAATAACAAGTACTGGCTGTCCATTTTCATATACCGTTATCCCATCAGTGTCTTCGTCTTCAGGCTCCGCGACTTTTACGACCTTTGTACAATCAGCTCGGCCTTCCGTACCAAAAACCGAGAGCTTGATGGTGATGTCGCCGTATGAGTTTGCGACAACATTTGTTGAGCCGCTTTTTGCGAGTCGCCCTTCTGGAAGTCCGAATCCATCAACACCCGATCGTGCGAGCACGAACTGTCCGTACTGCGCATCCACTGAATCCCATCGGAGCGTAAAGGTATCTCCGTATGCAACTGAAGAAGGTGCATACAATTTGCATGAGAAGCCATCAATGATCGTGTCGTCATCCGCTTCCTCTGTCGTCGTCGCAGTCTGCTGTGTCGCCACCTGCTGCTCGAGTGCAACTTTTTGCTGCAACAATGCAACGAGCTGTGTGAGAAGCGCGATCTGCTCAAGCAGCTGCTCGCGCGTAAGATCGTCGGTATCAGCCGACGTATCAGTGACCGTTATTTCCTGCGCACGCGTCACCGAGGATGATATGAAAAAAACACTACTTACAATACTTAGTGTGAGAAAAAATGCGACGATAATTCTTCTTGGTGATACGAGTGCGAACATAGTGGATAGAAAGCGGATGAATAATAATTAATCCGGATCCGGCCTCTGCTCTCGTAAAAAAGAGAAAGACCGGACAGAGTCCGGCCTCCAATATTTTGATTGTAATCCCTGTAGGTACTCCTACAAGAACCTCTCTGTGGACAACTATGCGCGTGTGTCAGTGTCTGGCTCGAGCACTTTTGTCGGATCTCCCTTGGGAAGTGCCTCCTCAAGCTCGCGATAGTGATCGCGAATCGGTACGCCTTCTGCCTTCAAGATCGCTTCATACTCCTCACGCTCGAGCGTCTCCACCGCGATCAAGCGCTTTGAGACCGCATCGAGTCCTTTGCGATATTGCGTCAAAATATCTTTTGCGCGGGCGCGGGCGTCGTCAACGATGCGCTTCACTTCTGAATCAATCGTGCGCGCGACTTCGTTTGAGAATCCGCGATCTTCACTCAATCCCCCGCCGATCAAGCGACCTCCCGTCCCTTCAAGCGCGATCGGACCGAATGCATCTGACATTCCGTACTTCGTCACCATGTCACGCGCGAGTCCTGCAATCACCTGCAAATCGTTTGATGGTCCGGTCGTGAGATCATCAAAGATCATTTCTTCTGCAACATATCCGCCGAGTGTTGCAGCAATATCGTCGAGGAATTCCTTACGCGACTGCATCTTGCGATCCTGATCAGGAAGTTTGAGTGTGTAGCCTGCCGCACGTCCGCGTGAGATGATCGAAATTTTCTGCACGGGATCTGCATACGGAAGTACCGACGACACGAGCGCATGGCCCGCTTCGTGATACGCCGTCACTTCGCGCTCTTTCTTTGAGAGCACGTGACTCTTGCGTTCCGGACCAAGCATTACTTTTTCAATTGAACGAATGAGGTCAAACTGCGAAACTTTTTTTCGTTCTTCGCGCGCTGCTAGAATCGCACCCTCATTCATGAGCGAGTAGAGATCAGCACCCGAGAATCCCGGCGTGCGTTGAGCGATCACCGCAAGATCAACATCTTCAGCGAGCGGCTTCTTGCGCGCATGTACATTCAAAATTGCAACGCGATCTTCGCGATCAGGAAGATCAATCGTCACGCGACGATCGAAACGTCCGGGACGAAGCAGCGCAGGATCGAGTACATCAGGACGATTCGTCGCTGCCATCACAATTACTTTTTCATTCGGTTCAAATCCATCCATCTCGACGAGAATCTGGTTGAGCGTTTGTTCACGCTCATCATTGCCGCCGCCGACGCCGGTGCCGCGCACGCGCCCGACTGCGTCGATCTCGTCTACGAAAATAATCGCGGGCGCGGCTTTCTTCGCCATCTGGAAAAGATCGCGTACGCGCGATGCGCCGACACCAACAAACATCTCAACGAATTCAGAACCCGAGATCGTAAAGAATGGCACGCCTGCCTCGCCCGCAACTGCGCGCGCGAGCAATGTCTTTCCCGTACCCGGCGCACCCATCAAGAGTGCACCCTTTGGAATCTGCGCGCCGATGTCGAGAAACTTTTTTGGGTTGCGCAAGAAGTCGACAATCTCTTTCAGTTCTTCCTTCGCTTCTTTCGCACCCGCCACATCATCAAAGGTCACGCGCTGATTGGTGTCATTCGGATCGATGATGCGCGCTTTTGAAGAACCGAAGTTGAGCGCCTGCATGCCCGCACCGCGCATTTGTCGGAGGAAAAACCACGCGAGTACGCCAAGCAAAAGAAGTGGGAACAAAAACGGCGCGAGCGAGAGGAACCAGAAACGGAAGCCGCTCTCGTTCTGAATATCGATCGTCACCTTCGAAAGTTGTTCGGCCGACACGCCAAGGCTCGTGAGTGTCTCCGTCACCGCAGCATCGTTTTCCTTCTTTGCTTCAGCTGGCGTACGCGCCTCATCGCGGTACGCAACCTCGATCGTGCTTCCCTTCACCACAATCCCCTTAATCTCATCGTTCTTTATCTGCTCTGCAATTTGCGAAACTGAAATCTCCTCCGGCTTCTGGGACTGGTCGGCAACATACGAGTAGAGTGTCGTGAGTATCAAGAGCACGAGCAGTACCGAAAGGATATTGTTCCAGAAATTGCCCGGTCCCACCTTCGGCATATGCGAACCAATCCCGCCCTTTCCGGCGCGCTTTTTTGGTAACTTTTGTATGCGGATCTGCTCCTCTTTTTTGTCCTTTTTCTCGTCAGAAGGAGTGTCGTTCCGCTCATCGCGTGGTGTGTCGTTCATAGAGCGTCATTATACAGAAATATGGCTTTGACGCGAGTATTTTATGGCCTCCACACAGCCCCCTTCCGTGGTATGCTCTACGCATGAAAGCGCTCATCAACCACACCCGCGCGAAGTTCGACTACGAGATACTCGACACCTACGAAGCAGGTATCGAGCTCTCCGGCAGCGA
>CAZBQV010000023.1:3562-7684 GCA_964494235.1 uncultured Candidatus Saccharibacteria bacterium | reverse complement strand
GACTTTTCTATTTATTCTTCCTATTTTTCTTCGACGCTTCTATGAATGCACTAAAGATGGGGTGCGGAGCAAGTGGTCGTGCGTGAAATTCTGGGTGAAACTGTACGCCAACAAAAAATGGATGCTTCTCTTTTGGAAGCTCCATAATTTCCATCAATCGTCCATCAGGAGAAGTGCCTGAGAAAATGGCGCCGCCCGTGCGGAGACGCTCAACGTACTCGGGATTCACCTCGTAGCGATGACGGTGGCGCTCAGTAATAACATCCGCTCCATAGGCAGCGCGGGCGATACTTCCTTTTGCAAGATGCGCAGGATATTCACCGAGTCGCATCGTGCCACCCATTTCACTCTTTGCAATCTTCTCTTTCTGCTCAGGCATTACATCCACCACCAGATGCTTCGATTTCGGATCAATCTCACCAGTCGATGCTCCCTTCAATCCCAAAATATTGCGCGCATATTCCACCACCGCAAGCTGCATGCCGTAGCAGATGCCAAAGTATGGAATCTTTTTCTTTCGCACATACTCAATCACTTTTATTTTCCCCTCGATACCCGTCGAACCAAATCCACCCGGAATAAGGACGCCATCGTAGTGGTCGAGTGTCGAAAGTGGCATGATCCCTTTTTCAAATTTTACCGACGAAAGATAGTCGATCTCTGGCTTCACACCCCCGTGGTACGCTGCCGACTTGATCGCTTCAAGCACCGAGATATAGACATCCGAAAGCACGAAATCACCCGAATCAAAATATTTGCCAACCACCGCAATCTTCACGCTTCCCTTCGTATTCTTTGACTTCGCAACAAACGCCTTCCAAGGAGCAAGATTGGCGGTACCTTTACACTTTTTTATTGAAAGAATTTCGCAAAGTTTTTTTGAAAGATCGTCTTTCTCAAAATTGATTGGCACATCGTAGATGCTTGCGACGTCCGGCGCAGCAATCACGTGCTCTGAAGGTACGTTGCAGAACGTCGCGATCTTTTCTTTTCTCTTTTGGTCAATCGCGACAGGTGCCCGCGCGATAATGACGTCCGCAAACACGCCGGCGCTATTGAGCGTGCGCGCCGCATACTGCGTCGGTTTGGTCTTCATTTCACCGATCGAACCCGGCACCGGCAAATAGCTCACGAGCACCGTCGCGACGCTCTGCGGCGCGCGACTCTTCATCATGCGGACCGCTTCAAGGAAAAGAATATTTTGATACTCGCCGACGGTGCCGCCGATCTCGGTAATGACTACATCCGCTTTCGCAAGCTCGCCCGCATGCGTGATACGACGGATAACTTCAAGCGGAATATCGGGCACCACTTCCACATTCTTGCCGCCGTACTCGAGGTTGCGTTCGCGACGAATGACTTCTTGGTACACACTACCGGTCGTCATGTAGTTGGCGCTCGGAATGTCGATATTGAGAAAACGCTCATAGTTGCCCATGTCTTGATCAGTCTCGAGGCCATCTTTGAGCACAAAGACTTCGCCGTGTTCAGTGGGGTTCATCGTCCCAGCATCCACATTGATATATGGATCGATCTTCATCGCCGTCACAACAAGGCCACGCGCCTGAAGGATATGCGCAATAGAAGAAGCGGCAATACCTTTGCCGACTCCCGACATGACACCGCCGACGATGAAGATGTATTTTCTGTGTTTGTTGGTGCTCCGTATCGTTCGTTGTGCGCGCGCCATAGGTTAGATGTGAAGATATCGCCGCACCGCGAGGAAGCTTGAAACTGCACCAATAAGGATGCCACTACCAACAAGCGTGAAGAAGATCTTTGGAAAATCATTAACAAAATGATTGAAGAGAAGACCGTCGTACCCTGCTTCATCAAAGAATGGGAATGGGTAGAAGGCACCTTCGTAGAAAATGAGCGCCGGATACAGGAGAATAATTACAAGGACACCTGCAATGAGACCTTGCATAATGCCCGTAATAATAAATGGGCTGCTGATGTAGGTATTTGAGGCGCCGACAAGTCGCATGACGCCGATCTCTTCGCGAGAATTATGGATTGCAAGACGAATCGTATTGAAAGCCACAATGAGCGCAACAATCACGAGAAAGACGGTCTTCATCGTGTTGTTATCACGCGTATCATTGATGACTTTTGTCAATCGTTCAATCGCTGTTTTATTTTGGAAATAATTGACTCGATCAATGATCGCAGTCTCGGCAGTCGCCGCAGTCCGCTGATCTTCGATATAAGTTGCAATACCCTCGTACTGCGACGTCTCGCGCGCACGCACCGAAAGCACGGCGCCGAGCGGATTGTCACCAAGCTCGTTGAGCGCCTGGATCGTAAGCTCATCATCAATATGGCGCGCCTTAAAATTTTCAAGTGCCTGCTCGCGCGACGTGTAGGTCACTTCAGCAACCTCGGGGAAACTTTCAAGCTCATTCTTCAACGCGGTGATTCGATCTTCAGGAGCTGAGGTGAGGAAATAAATATTGATATCCACTTTTTCTTGAAGCTCTCCAAGCGCAGCCTCGAGCGAATAATTATTGAACATCGTCGTCGCCACCATGAAGAGTGCAATTGTCATCACAAGGACCGAGGCAAATGATACAAACGCATTGCGCCAAAAATTAATCACGCCTCCCCGCACTATTCGTTTGAATGTGGTCCACATAATATCTATTCAATTAAAGCACGTACCGGCCTTCGTTGTCATCGCGAACAATCCGACCACCGTCCATCGTAATCACGCGACGTCCGAGCGCATCAATCACGCCTTTGTTGTGTGTCGTCATGATGACGGTTGTACCGAGATCGTTGATCTTCTTCAAAATCTGTACGACTTCGTACGTCGCAATCGGATCGAGGTTGCCCGTTGGCTCGTCAGCGATGATGAGATCAGGCTGATTGACGATTGCGCGCGCGATAGCGACCCGCTGCTTCTCACCACCTGAAAGCTCGCCCGGGAAATTGTCCATTTTATCGGCGAGATCAACGAGCTCAAGTGCTTGCGGAACATTTTCAAGAATCTCTTCTTCAGTACGACCGTTCGCCTCCATTGCAAATGCAATGTTTTCAAACGCGGTCTTATGCGGAAGCAATTTGAAATCCTGAAAGACAGTACCGATCTTGCGACGATACTGGGGAAGACGTCCATGCGGGATACTATGCACATCAAGCGACTCAAAAAAGACCGTGCCTGAGGTCGGACGATCTTCAACGATAAGCATCTTTATGAGCGTCGTCTTTCCCGCTCCTGAATGACCGACAATGGAGACAAATTCACCTGGTGCAACTTGGAACGTGACATCTTCAAGTGCCACGGATCCTCTATTGTTGTATACCTTAGATACGTTGTCGAAATAGATCATAAACGTGCACACCTTGTAACCTGACTATTTTACTCCACCTGCGTCCCTGCGTCGAGGAACATCGAAATATCTCCTCCGAGCACCCGATCCGTATCACGCACCTCTACATCAGTACGGTGGTCTTTCACCAACTGATACGGATGGAGAACGTACGAGCGTATTTGACTTCCCCACTCGATCTTTACGCTCTTTTCGACTGCAAGCCCTTGCTGCTCACGCGCGCGCTGCGCCTCCTCAAAGGCATAGAGCTTACCCGCGATGAGCGCGAGCGCGCGTTCTTTATTTTGCTGTTGACTACGCTCCGAAGAGACATTCACGGAAATATTGGTTGGTTTGTGCACGATACGCACCGCCGTCTCGCGCTTATTCACATTCTGTCCGCCCGCGCCGCCCGATCGCGCAAACGAAATCTCAAGGTCATCTTCATTGAGTGCCGACGCTTCTTGTGCTTCAAACTTTGGTGACACTTCAACGAGCACAAACGAAGTCTGCCGCTTGCCGGACGCATTAAAGGGCGACATGCGCACGAGGCGGTGTACGCCCGACTCGCGCTTCAGGGTACCGTACGCATTTTTTCCTGCAATTTCCACAACGACATTGCGAAAGCCGTTGTGATCGTTTCTATTTTCATCAAGTATGCCGATGCCCCATCCGCGCCCCTCAGCGTACCGCTGGTACATCTCGAGCAGCATACGTGCAAAATCTTCCGCATCATCGCCACCTGCGCCGGCAACAATCGTCATGATCGCGTTGGAGCGATCGTATTTTCCTTTTCCGGCCGCTTGCTCTT
>CAZBQV010000023.1:0-3462 GCA_964494235.1 uncultured Candidatus Saccharibacteria bacterium | reverse complement strand
ATCGTCATGATCGCGTTGGAGCGATCGTATTTTCCTTTTCCGGCCGCTTGCTCTTTAAGCTCCTGAAGCTCCTTGATGAGTCCCTGCGCCTTGCGTGGATCATTCCAAAAATCCGGCGCGAGCATCGCGGCCTCTATTTCTGTAACTCGTTTCTGAGCATCCTCCGGCTTCATGGAGAGCAGTATAGCAAAGGACGATAATGAAAAGCGAGGCGCGCCCTTTGGGCGCGCCTCGCTTTTCATTTTGGAAAACTAGCCCTTATACGATGACTCCACCACTCCTTCACCGAGCAATTCACCCGTAGAAGTATCGTATATCAAGAACCAATAGAAACCTTCAGGGAGACTAAAAGATGTCAGCCACTGATCACTATCACTGACCCGTGTTCTGTTTGATACAGCAGTATACTCACTTCCGTCCTTAAGGAGATTTCCTACAGCATTCCAGCTCAAACTTCCACCATACGCAATTTCAACAAATACCACTTCTACTTCATCAACATCATCTTCTACAGAACCACCATAGGCGATCTGACTATTCGCATACGGTGACAATGAGTACGTATTGAGTGATATTTTTTCAGAAGCAAAATATTTCTGAGGATACGTATATGTAACCTTCACACTCTTTTCTGCGCTCGGACCATCTTTACCTGTTCCTGGATCATTGGCACACCACACTCGATACGAAGTTGTCTCCGTCGGCGTAATAGTCCTACTTCCACTCGTAGAAATATCCTCCTCAACTTGACCGTACTGTAATACACATCTCTGTGCATTCTTAACATTCCACCTAAGTTTTATACTCTGTCCTGAATAGACGGAACGACGATCAGCATCCAGTGTAATCACTGGAGTGGGTGGATTTACAGAATTCGAGGCAGTCACCGACACCGAACAAAGAGGTCTATACGGTGCACTAAGCCCGCCCGCGCCGATTTGATAAGTATCAGTGCCGACATACGATGTCGTAAATTCTTTCGAGCCCCTCTTATTTACTTCCACAGTACCGCCAGCTTTGACCTCCTCATACATGACGGGATCATCAATGTTTCGAGTAGTCCATGAGATCGTATATGATTCTCCGACCCCTACGCTTGTCTTGCTCGCGGTAATGGTGCAGGATTCCGACACTATAGGAGGTGTGGTTACTACTGGAGGAGTAGTTTGTGGCATAGGTGAACCGCACGACATCAGCGAGCGGGTCTTCGGACCAACATATCCATATCCTGTCGTCTCTGGAGAACCAGAAGAAACAATACCAGCTGCTGCCTGCCATTTTTGCACCGCTACTTCAGTGGCTGGGCCAAAATATCCTGTAATAAGACCAGATGGATAAATATGCGGTGTTTGTGCAAGAAACTTTTGAAGTTTTGAAACTTCCCCTGCCGTCTGCGCGTCGGTGCGATCAGAATAGAGATTGTATGAAAGATCAACGCATCCTTTTAAAGACATGCTTCCCTGCATCTGCGCGAGTCGCTCCTGGAGAACACGGATCTGCGCAAGAAGTGCATCAATTTGCGCTTGCGTAGTGCTACTTTGCGCAAATACCGGCGAAACAAAAAGAAATAAACCTACAAACAATACAACGACTTTAAGGGTGCGCATGTAATTAAAATAAGATGGTAAATCCTACCGATTACACCAATCATACGGTACGCACATGAGAGAATTTACACACCTGTGTACAAATCAATGGAGCCAATGGCCGGGATTGAACCGGCGACCTCGTCCTTACCATGGACGTGCTCTACCAACTGAGCTACATTGGCAAAAAGGGCCCGTCGCAGAAAATGTGGAGTACGGCACCCCAAGAGTGGTAGGGCCACGAAAACTCGAGGGCGAATGAACATTTCTGCGACGGGCGTCGTACAACTTTCACAAGCGGTGGCGAAGGAAAGTGCGCGACTCGGCTAGCATAGCAAAAAAACTTCTAATGCTCCAACGATGCAGCAAATGTCTGTAGCTCCGTACTCCGTGCCGAAAGGTCTGCTCGCATCTCAGCAATTTCTGCCTCAGACATTTCAGCAGACTGGTCTGGCATTTCCTCAAGAAGCTCGGTGATACGCAACGCTGCCTGTCGAGCAAGAAGCGCTGTTCCTTTCGGATCACGCTGTGCCATCTCTCGAAACTCATCCATCGTTATATTGAATATATCTTCCGCCCGATTGAACTGTGGTGATTCGTGGTTCATGCCATTATTATATCCTTTCTTCCAACCGCACAGGATCAGCGCTAAGTTCGTAATTTGTCTCAGAGCCACCGCACAGGATCGAAACGTACCGTTTCAGTACAGGTTGCCGTCCTTTTTGCTCGCTTCACTCTCAAAAGTACTGGCAACCTTTTCGATCCATGCTCCCATTGCTTCGCAATGGTTGCGCTGCACGGTAGCACCTTCGACTTCGTCTCAGAGCCACCGCGCAGGATCGAACTGCGGACCTTTGCGTTACGAATGCAATGCTCTACCAACTGAGCTACGGTGGCGTGCCGCTATCGTAGTATATTATCGCCCGCTTTTCAATTTACCGACAAGTTCGTAGCCGCCGACCGCAAGGAGCGCACCCGAGAAGTTGAAGATAAGATCGAGCATTGCATTGTGGTACCCGCCAACACCGTTACGCTCGACCGTCACCGCGATGAGAAATTCCATAATCTCATTCATCGCGCTCACGCCAAGCGATGCCATAATCGCGACGATCGCAACGAGCAACGCCTGTGCACGCACCATGAAAATGGTACGCAAGAGGTGATGGAACATGAGCGCGACCACACCGTAGAGATAGAAGTGCACGACCTGATCGTATTTCAGCACATAGAATTCCCCACCATAGTCGAGGAAAGGATAGATGCGCCAGCCAAAAAGTACACCACCATCAACCGGCAATCCGCCGCCGAGCACATGCATGAGCCCCCAGATGCTCACGAGTGCCAGCAGATACGCAGGGAAACGCGTGACCGCGAGCGTGGCAAAAATGAAACCAAGAATTGCCACAATGACACCGACATAAATCACAAATTCAAGATTGAAGTCGCGCGCAAAATACGCGCCCGCCGCGAAGAGATATGCAAACGTAAAAAAACCGATCCATTTTTCTGCTCGTGTAAACGTATGGCTCATGAGAAATGATTAATCCTTATTAATCTCCATATCGAGCACTTCAGTACCCGCATTATTGAAATGAAATTGTGCGGTAATCGTATCGCCATCGAGCACCATCGGGAGCCAATACTGATCATCAATCCACATGGAGCTATAGGGAATCTCATCGATGTCATACCACTCCGGCTTCATCTCTTCACTCTCAACCGGCTCCTCTTCCCACTGTGTTGCAAAGTACACATGCACGTCCTGCGTAAACTCCGGCTTGTCTTCGAATGAAAAATGAATGACGCCTTTCTTCTTAAGTACCTCGGGATCGACAACGACGCCGATTTCCTCGAGCGCTTCGCGTGCAACTGCTTC
>CAZBQV010000022.1:5109-8889 GCA_964494235.1 uncultured Candidatus Saccharibacteria bacterium | reverse complement strand
ACCCCAGCTCCAGCTGGCGGAAGCACTCCCGCTTCCCCGCTGGAGCTGTTTTCGTTATCTTGGGATGCTTTGACAATGATTCTTCCTTCATTCATGATCAGAAAAGCGCACCTTCCAGCAATAAGGACACGTCCATGGATAAACTCCGCATCGGTGTAATCTCCGGCACACTCAACATTCACAGCAGGTCGCAGGACACAAGAGCTCGAATGTTGAGTCCACTATTCAGTAGACCCTTCGAACTCGATGGGCATATGTTCTCTTCATTCGAAGGATTCTTCAACGGCATTAAATTCCCCGAAGGAGATCCTCGGAGAAAGCGAGCATTCGCCTCAAGTTATGGCTACGCCCAAAGATTTGGGGACGAGGCTCAAAACGTATGGGTCTGGTGGGGTGGGAAGAGAATCCCTTTCGGCTCACGTGCACACATAGAAATAATTACGCAGGCCCATCGCGCAAGTATTCTGCAGAACGACGATTTAAAACAAGTGCTGGCTGACACGGGCAATCTTGAACTCACACACAAAATTGAAACCCGTGAAGATCCGATCTATTCTGAAAAGATGTTCTGCGAGACACTCACCAAACTTCGTTCCGAGCTAGAAGCCTCAGGCTTCCAAGCAAACCTCGACAAAGGAAAAGGTCGATAGCGAAATCCACACTGCCCCAGTCATCTGGGGCTTTTTTCTGAAAACTTGACTTCTGACCTCTTTCATATTATAGTCCTCTTAACTTAAGATTCTCGTGTAGGGCTCTTGAGCTGCGAATACTCTCCTCATTTGTTGATTGATTCGGTTTTATACCTGCACAAGGCCCTCATACTAAACTAAATGAACAATACTCAAACCCGACCAAGTCGGCATGCCTCTTCACGAGGTCCGCGCCGGCCGTCACGTAGTTATTCGTCATCAGCGCGTCCGTCCTCGTTCCGAGGCGGCAACCGATCAAGCGCACCACGCACGGGCGGATTTTCTTCCCGCGGTGGTTTTTCTCGTGGTCCACGCCGACCATCTTCAGGTGGAGGTCATCCTTCCTCTCGCGGACGCGGCGGTCGCAAAATGAGCACCTTCGACGTATCTCATTTCATTAACCGCACACCCGTCAATGACGTGGTTGAGGAAGTATATGTGCCAAAACACGCATTTACTGACTTTAATCTCGAACCCGCACTTGCGGCAACGATTGCAAAATCACACTTGCAAACTCCAACACCAATCCAAGATCAAATCATCCCGCACATCCTCGCGGGAAGCGACGTGGTTGGACTTGCGAACACCGGCACCGGAAAGACTGCGGCATTCCTCATTCCCCTTATCAACAAAACGCTCAAGCAATTCAAGCGCCAGACACTCATCCTCACACCGACACGCGAACTCGCGATTCAGATTGAGCAAGAACTCAAGAAGCTTTCGTTTGGTAAAGTGTTCGCAGCGATCTGTGTTGGCGGTACCAACATCCGACCGCAGATGCAGAGCCTCCGTCGAAATGTTCACTTCATCATCGGTACACCGGGACGCGTACAGGATCTTATTGACCGCGGCGCAATCCGTCCACAGATGATCTCGACTGTCGTGCTCGACGAAGCCGATCGCATGCTCGACATGGGCTTCATCCATGATATGAAGCGTATCTTAAAGGATATCCCCGCAGAGCGTGAGACGCTTTTCTTTTCTGCGACTATGTCAAAGAGTATCGAAGCACTCATTAGTGACTTCCTTCGTGATCCCGTCATCGTATCGGTACGAAAGAAAGACATCACATCAAATATTGAACAAGATGTGGTTCGCACTGGAAACCGCGACAAGTTTGCGGTTCTCACCGAGATGCTTGCACGGAAAGATGAATTCACGCGTGTCATTCTCTTCGGCGCTATGAAGCACAGCGTTGAAAAGCTCGGCGTCCAGCTCAACAAAGCTGGCATCAAAGCAGAGTCAATTCACGGCAATAAGTCACACCCGCAGCGGCAGCGTGCGCTTGCGCGCTTCAAAGCAGGCGACGTACAAGTACTTGTTGCAACTGACGTTGCTGCACGTGGCATCCACGTAGACGACGTATCCCACGTCATCAACTATGACTTACCAAACACGTACGAAGACTACATTCATCGCATTGGCCGTACTGGACGCGGCGTGAAGCGTGGAAAAGCGCTTACGTTTGTCGCGTAAATAAAACAAAACCCCCGCGAGGCCTTTGGCCTCGCGGGGGTTTTGTTTTTGGCTATACCTTCACCGTCTGCTTCTTACTTTCTCGCACCTTTCCCTTTCGTGAACCTTTTTTCTTCACATCAAAGATAAACTCGGTGCCTTTCATTGAGACCGATACCGTGCCGCCCTGCAGCATTCCTTCAGACACCATCATCGACGCGACCGGCGTGAGGATCTTCGACTGGATGAGGCGCTTCAATGGTCGCGCGCCGAATTTTGGATCGTATCCTTCGTGTGCAAGGTACTCGAGCACGTCGTTGGTGACCGAAAGCTCGATCTCCTTCTGGAGAAGTCGTTCGCGAACGAGCTCCACCTGCATTGTTACGATCTCACGAATCGTCTCTTTCGAGAGAATATCAAAGATAATGATCTCATCGAGTCGATTGAGAAATTCAGGACGGAAGAATTGCTTGAGACTCTCCATCACCTTATCTTTTGTTCGTGCATACTGGCCTTGGTCATCCGTGATATTTGAGAAGCCAAACTTCGACATCTTGTCGATGTGCTCTGCTCCGATGTTTGAAGTCATGATAATGACCGTGTTCTTGAAGTTCACCTTGCGGCCTTTCGCATCCGTGAGGTGACCAGAATCGAGCACCTGCAGAAGAATGTTGAAGACTTCAGGATGCGCTTTTTCAATCTCATCAAGCAAGATAACAGAGTACGGGCGATGACGGACGAGCTCTGTGATCGCACCACCCTCATCGTGTCCGACGTACCCTGGAGGCGAGCCGATAATCTTCGAGACTGAATGTTTCTCCATGTACTCCGACATGTCGATACGCACGAGTGCGCGCTCATCATCAAACATAAATGACGCGAGCGCGCGCGAAAGCTCGGTCTTTCCGACACCCGTTGGGCCAAGGAAGAGGAAAGATCCAATTGGTCGATGTGGATCGGCAATACCAGCGCGCGATCGCTTGACTGCGTCAGCGATGAGCTTCACTGCGTTATTCTGACCGACGACACGCTTCTGAAGCTCTTCCTCCATGCGCGCAAGCTTTGCAGCTTCGGCTTCGAGCATGCGCGAGACCGGAATACCTGTCCAACGAGAAACGACCGATGCAATGTCCTCTTCGGTCACCTCTTCTTTCAGAAGACGGCGCGTACGCTGAAGCTTTTTTAGTTTCGCTGTCTTTTGCTCGAGCTCTTTTTCAAGCTTTGGGATTGTGCCATATCGAATCTCTGCTGCGCGCGTGAGATCAGCAATCGCCTCTGCTTGTTCAGCTTCTACGCGGAGCACCTCAAGCTCTTTCTTCATGCGACGCATCTCGTTGAGTGCTTCTTTTTCATTGTTCCATTTCGTCTCAAGCGCGGCAGTCTTCTCACGAAGCTCCGCAATCTCATGATCAATCTCTTTCACACGGACCGCATGCTTGCGCTTATTTTCTGCCGACTCCTCTTCCTTCTTAAGCGCTTCCTTTTCGATTTCAAGGCGACGAATCTTACGAGACGCTTCCTCAAGCTCCTCTGGTTTATTTTCAAGCGAGATACGGAGTGCAGACGCAGCTTCATCGATGAGGTCAACCGCCTTGTCAGGCAAGAAGCGGTCGCTGATGTAGCGCGCAGAGAAATT
>CAZBQV010000022.1:0-5009 GCA_964494235.1 uncultured Candidatus Saccharibacteria bacterium | reverse complement strand
CCAACAATCGTGTGAAGCTCATCGATAAAGAGAATCACGTTCCCTTCTGCCTGCTCGACTTCCTTCATGATGGTCTTGAGGCGCTCTTCAAATTCTCCACGGAACTTAGTGCCCGCGATCAAAAGACCGAGATCAAGTGAAAGGAGCTCCTTATCCTTCACTGAATCAGGTACCGAGTTTTGCGCGATTGCAATGGCGAGGCCTTCAGCAATCGCGGTCTTTCCGACGCCCGCTTCACCGATGAGTACGGGATTGTTTTTGGTGCGACGAGAAAGTATCTGAATCACGCGTTGAATCTCTGCATCGCGACCGATGACCGGATCGAGCTTGTTGTCTTGCGCAAGCTTAGTGAGATTGCGCGTATATTTCGCGAGCGCACGAAATTTTTTCGGCTGGCCAACGTCCTGTACATTATTTTCGCGCATTTCTTTGAGCACCGAAAGTACTTGGCGCTTATCAACACCCGCACGCTGCATCACCTCGATAGCAGGACCGGGGTGCTCAAGCACCGAGAGGAAAAGGTGTTCAACACCAATATATGAATCACCGAGCTCTTGCGCAGTGCGCCCCGCATGCTCAAGCACATGCGCAAGATCTGGCGTAAGGTAGAGCTGGTATGAAGATGAGACCGTCTGGCCAATCTCTGAACCTTCAAGTGCTTCAAGAAGAAGATCCGTGAGCGTGATGACGTCAACGTCAACTTTCTCAAGTACGGAAATGACTGCAGTGTCGTCCTGCATCACGAGTGCCGCAAAAAGATGGACGGGGCTCACATGATTCTGGCCACGTTCAATCGCGAGCTCGTGCGCCTTTCGGACTGCCTCCTTTGCCTTCGATGTAAAATTTTGAAATGGTGGCATAGACATAGCTTAAGTATACGACGCAAAACGCGAGGAGGGATTACGGAAATGCGGACGAGGGAGAAACGTGAGAATGCCGAACATCAGTGGTAAATCCACTCCGTATTCTGCTGTAGTATACGACTATGATGCAATTATTTTTTGATCAAGTCAAGATTACTAAGCGTGCGTGAGGTATGCGCGGCGAGGACCGAGACAGCGCGATCAATATCTCGCCGAGTCGTTTCTTCCCCCAGCGTACATCGGATGGTACTCGCCGCGCGTTCTTCGTCTCCCGTAAGTACACGCACGACGTGCGAACCACCACCTGTGCCACCTGCGCACGCACTGCGTGTTGACACCGCAACACCCTGCACATCAAGTGTCACCACAGCAAACTCGCCATCGATACCTGGTATAGAAATATTTATATTATTTGCAATACGATGTTCGCGCGAACCATTCACAACCGCCTGTGGAATCTTTTTTACAAGTAGATCAATAAAATAATCGCGTAGTTCTACCATTCGAGACACACGCGCCTCACGATCTTCGTGTGCAATCTTGAGCGCATGCGCACAGCCCACAATAAGCGGCACATTCTCAGTCCCCGGACGCAGACCGTGCTCTTGATCACCGCCATATACGACCGGCTGTAATGCCACCGTATGGCGGTATGCGAGAATGCCGACGCCCTTCGGCCCATAGCATTTCCCCGCATCGAGCGTCATCATATCGACTCCGAGCATATCCATCGCAAGCGGAAGCCAGAGCGGAGCCTGGCTTGCATCAAGATGCACGAGCGGCCGCGCATCGCCGAGCGCACGCACCATGCGCGTGATTCGCTTCACATCCTGCACCACGCCCACCTCGCTGTTTGCGTATGCACATGTCACCAACACGGTCTTTTCTGAAAGAAGCTCCTGAAATGCACTCATTATCATCCTCCCATCCTTATCGACAGGTGCGTAGCGTACGACCACTCCCCGCTGCGCGCAAACATTGAGCGCCTCAAGAATCGAGGGATGTTCAATTTCTGTTGAGATTATCTCCATGTCTTCGTATTGCACACCACGCGTACGCACAGCTTCAATCACGCCAAAGATCGCAAGATTATTCGACTCGGTACCACCGCTCGTAAAGACGACATCCTCGCGCCGAATCTTCAGTATTCGCCCAACCGTTTCGCGAGACTCTTCGACCGCACGACGCGCTTCGCGTCCCTCTTTGTGAATTGCGCTCGGATTCGCAAATATATCTGAAAAATGCCGCTCCATTGCCTCACGCACAGAAGGCCGCACTGGTGTAGCAGCAGCATAATCGAGGTAGACCCGTCGAGGTTTAAGAAATCGATGTAAAGACATACGTTGATTCAATCATGACACGAGTGCGTGCGGAAAACAAAATAACATCACGACTAATGCAAAAGCGCAATATCTGTGCTACAGTACGTGCACATTTCACCGCCTCAGGGAGGTCGATGTTTTTATAAGATCCGACGCATTCGCCTGCGTCCTCATTACGTTTGGTATGGCATCTTCACACGCACAACATACGTCACATATCGTCAGCCGCCCACCAATTGTGGTTGTTATGGGGCACATCGACCACGGCAAGTCGACACTCCTTGACTATATCCGCAAATCAAATGTGGTCGAGAAAGAAGTCGGTGGCATCACGCAACATCTTTCAGCATACGTTGTTGAGCATACAACAAGCGAAGGCGGCACGAAAAAAATAACCTTCCTCGATACGCCAGGTCACGAGGCATTCCAAAAAATGCGACTTCGCGGCGCTGATGTCGCTGATATCGCGATTCTCGTCGTCTCTGCAGAGGACGGCGTAAAGCCACAGACGCTCGAAGCGCTCGCCTCAATCAAAGCGGCACATATTCCGTATATCGTTGCAATCAATAAAATTGACAAGCCCGGCGCAAATGTCGATCGCACCAAGAATACTCTGATTGAGAACGAAATCTTTATTGAAGGTATGGGTGGCGACATCCCTTGGGTAGCGATTTCTGCAAAGACCGGACAAGGTATACCTGAGCTCCTCGATGTCGTATTGCTCGCAGCCGAACTTGCAGATCTCAAGGGTGATGAACAAGCACCAGCGCGGGGAAAAGTCATCGAGGCACACCTCGACCCAAAACGCGGCACCAAAGCAACACTTCTCATCACCGATGGAGTACTTAGGAGTGGAGAATACATCGTCTCTGGATCTGCATGTGCGCCCGTGCGCATCATGGAAGACTGGAACGGCAAGAGCATCAAGGAGGCTCATCTTTCAGAGCCTGTTGGTATTGTTGGTTTTTCAGAAGTACCCGCAATTGGCGCGACATTCTACACTGTTCCAAATAAGAAAGCGGCAGAGACCGCAATCGCTGAAGGCGCACAACCAGCTGTTCCAACAGAACGACTCAATAATTCCCTCCCCATCATCCCCATCCTTATAAAGGTTGATACGCTGGGGACAATTGATGCGATTGAGCACGAACTTGCGAAGTTCCAATCTGATCGCATCACGGTACGCGTTGTCGACAAGCGCGTTGGTACAATCACCGCAAGCGATGTACAGAACATAAGCGCAACAAAAAACGCAATTATCGTCGGCTTCAACGTCTCGACCGATCGAGCCGCACTCGATCTTGCCGAGCGCCTCGGTGTTGAGATCCGCACCTTCTCAATCATCTACGAGCTTTCAGAATGGCTTGAAGCGGCTCTTCAAGCACGCACCCCTTCGATGCAGGTCGAAGAAAAGACGGGTCGCGCAAAGATCCTCAAGCTATTCAGTACGCAGAAAAATCTCCACGTACTTGGCGGCCGCGTCGAGGATGGTACTCTTTCAGTTGGTGAGCACGTAAAAGTAATGCGACGCGACCTCGAGATCGGACGCGGCCGCCTCAAGAATCTCCAGCAGCAAAAATCTGATGTCCAGTCAGTTTCAACGAGCGAATTCGGTATGCAAGTCGAATCTCGGGTAGAGATCGCACCCGGAGACTATATTGAGACATTCAAGATTGTAACGACCTAGCTATGTACGACCGCAACGATCGCGCGCTCTCAATTATCCAGGAGCTTGCTGCAACTTTCATCCGCGAAGAGGCAAATACCACGCCCCTCATTACCGTCACGCGAGTTGAGGCATCTTCTGACTTTCATCATGTTCACATTCTTGTTTCCGTTTTTCCAGAAGCTCAAGAAAATGACGCCCTTATTTTTCTGAAACGCAAAGGCGCAGAGTTTCGAGATTTCGTAAAAAAGAACGGCCGTTTCAAATACATTCCCTTCTTCGAATTCTCTGCTGACCTCGGTGAAAAACACCGACGCGACCTTGATGAGAAAGGGCTCTAAGAAAAAGCCCCGCGCGACTGCGTCGCGCGGGGCTTTTTCTACATGTCGTCACGTATAGTTTGCAGACGCAAACTTACGCGACCCCGCATCGACTGTCGCATAGCGACATGTCTCCGGCTCGGACACGCAGCAAAAAACAGTGCGCAGGCACTGTTTTTTGCTGCGTGTCCGCCCGGAAGGGATCGAAGCCTACTGCTTCAGTACACCCTGTGGCTCTTTTATTTCGCTTCGCTCATAAAACAGCTCGCAGGGTTTTCGAACCCTTCACGCACGCATTCGCGCGCTCGTGCGACATTCCACTTCGTTACATGTCCGCCCGGAAGGGATCGAACCTTCGACCGTCGGCTTAAGAGGCCGCTGCTCTACCAGCTGAGCTACGGGCGGGGACTTCGTGAGTGTACTATGCAATTTCCCTCAAAACAAGCGAGAAATCCTCCTAAAAACAAGTGCCGAGAGTGGGACTCGAACCCACACGAGTTATTCACTCCGGGGATTTTAAGTCCCCTATGTCTACCATTTCATCACCTCGGCCTAGGCATGATGATAGCAGAAAGCAGCAAACTTAGGGAGTTGGTACCGAGAGCGCAAAATGATACAGTATGAACGCGGCCTGGTGGTGAAGTGGAAACACAGGAGTTTGCAAAACTTCGATGCGCGGGTTCGATTCCCGCCCAGGCCTCAACACACTCGAAGTTCTTGTTTCGAGTGCTGGGGTGGCGGAATTGGTATACGCGCGTGGCTTAGGACCACGTGGGGCAACCCGTGGAGGTTCAAGTCCTCTCCCCAGCACTCGGTACGAGAATATCTCACTATAAAA
>CAZBQV010000021.1:3927-9556 GCA_964494235.1 uncultured Candidatus Saccharibacteria bacterium | reverse complement strand
TAAAGCGCATTCGTCTCTTGCGGAATCCATGTAATGGTATTTACTGACGAATTATAAAAGCCGCCGCTTGAAGCGCTGATGTTGCTTGCGTTAAGTCCATTTCCACTGAGCTCAACGGCGATCTTGCTGTCGTAGATCGCATCAGGTAGGGTGTTCTTGAAACGAATATTTACGTTTACATTTTCATTCTGTTTGACCGAAATAGTCTTCCCGGTGCTTCCATTCATATCCACCGAAAGACCAAGAAATGGATTGGTGAGCTGCACCTCGGTTGAAGCGGTCGTAAAGATTGAAGCAAGGCTAAATGGATTGCGCTCGTTTGGAAGGCCCACTGAGAAGGTGAAGGTGCGCGCTTCTGCAGTATCGCCCGTCATGACGCCTTTGATACGTATTTCCTCCTCCTGCTCGGGTTCGAGTGTATCGATGACCCATATATTTTGTCCCTTCGCCGGCGATGGCGATGACTCGCTATAGTCAAATCCTTGCGGATATGCCGCCTCAACGAGCACCTTTGTGAGCGGCGTCGGAGAGTTTGAACGAACAGTGAGCACGAGCTCAATATCCTGTCCGGACGAAACCTCTTTAAGTGCCTCAAGAGAAATTGTCACCGGCGACGAACTTATTTTTATACGAAGCGGATCAGCTTCCTTTACAAACGTCGTGTTTGATCCGCGCACGCGGTACTCAACTGAAATATTGATAACCTTCTCTTCATTTTCTTCGCCAAAGAGTCGTGCCTTGACCGGCACACTCAATACTTCTCCAGTCAAAATATTATTTAGAGCGACGCGTTCACGAAAAAGTTCCTTCCCCTCCGTATCTGCTGATTGCGTCCCTGACGGATATTCAACAATAAGCGTCGCAGACTCGACAGGAACTGCATTTCTATTTGTAACAGCGACTTGAAGCGATACTTCGCTGCCGCCACCAACGGTAAACGGCGCTTGTACGTCAACTGAAATATTGTCTCCAGAAATAGTATTCTGTCCAAAAAAGAGAAATGCGCTTGAGAGAATGAGCGCAGCGAGAAAAAAGACAACGCCGCCCGCAATGATCTTCGCGCGCACCGAGCTAAGGAGCGTCGGCCGTGTCGACTCAACAACCGCAAACGGCGACGCCGGGGGCATCGGTCGAGAAACGACAGGAGCCGTGATCGGCGTGACCCCGCTTTCGATGCGATGATGAGCAACTCGATCAATCGGAGCAAGCCGTGCACGTGCTGCTTCAGCTGCGCGCGCCACCTCCCATTGCGGCTTCCGCCGAGGAATATTCGTGCGTGAATAGAGCCGATCCCGCACCGTATCAAGGCGCCCGAGAGGAACCGGCGCTTTCTTAGGCGCTTTCAAAGCTTCGCTCTTATCTTTCGGAGCGCCTGGAGCGCCCACGCCACGCTTCGCATCCACCATGAGCTCTAGTATATCACGCACTAAGCAATGCCTGACAGAAAACTACAGTTGACTTACTGTCAGTGCACGAGCGATGGCGCGCTCTACGGGACCATGATCCTCTTCAAATTCTATCGATTCAAAATCACGCAATGAAGGACGCTCGAGGAGATGCATGTACGACTCGTGCGGCGCAACGTATCCGAGGATGGCAAGAAGACGTAGGGTCAACACTTGCTCAAGAAACGTCACTCGTTCTTTCGGCAGCGATGTGAGTGTCAGAAGCCCATCGACAAGCGCATCATAAAATACCGGATGCGCTTCCTCGCCGCGCACGAATCGTCGTACGAGTTTAATAATTCTGAGCAGTGCGCCGCGGACTGCGCGGTCGTGATTTATGAAATATAAGTTCGTCGACTCCTCTGCCCCCGTAATGCGCCACCCGCTCTTGCCGCGTACGAGCGATACGCGCGACAACGAGAAATCCTGGAGCCCGTACCGCAGCTTTGATTGCTCTTTGCGCACACTCATTGCGCGACCAAATACGAGGCCGGCGTCTCGTGTGAGCAGCATAATATTCCGATCAGCCGTGAGTTGGTCAAAACCTCCAATTACGAGCGCATCAGTTGTGTATGTCTGGTATGCCACAGCTACACTTTTCTAATTTCAAGTGTGTATGTCTCACCTTCAGCAAGCACGACCTCATTAGCACCTACCACCTTCCGTATCTCCCCATCAAAGGAGCTGATGCTCTCACGAAGCTCTGGAGACGCACCCTTTACTTCTATCACAATGCGATCCTGTGGTTCGAGACCCGCGTTCTTGCGTGCTTCCTGTACTTCGCGCATAAAATCACGCGCAACACCTTCTGCACGAAGCGCATCGGTCACCACAGTATCAAGCACAATACGTTCAGTTCCCTCAGCGAGCACGACAACTTCTTTCACATTCACCTCATCGCGGATAAGTGCATTGAGCTCTTCATCCGCGATAATATGTTCTGCATCTTTTACAGAAAGACGTGCGAGCGGCTGGCGCACCTTTATGTTTGCTTTCGTACGCGCATCAAGCGCAAGCGATACGATTGTGCGCACATCAGCCATATCACGAAGAATATCCATATCTGCAATCGGCGCCTCGGGCCATGATGCAAGATGCACACTCTCAGGATCTCCTTCAGTACGTACCGCGCGGTACAGATAGTCTGCATAAAACGGCATTGTGGGCGCCATTACTTCCGCAAGTCGTATGAGCACATAGCGGAGCGTGCCGAGTGCGTATGTTCGGTCCAGCACATCATCACCCTTAAAGCGATCACGCGAGCGGCGCACGTACCACACCGAAAGATCATCAATGAAATCAGTGATCGGCCGCGTTGCCCGATCAAGCTCATACGCATCAAAACCATTGGTTACTGCGTCAATTACCTCTGCGAGCCGCGCGCGTATCCATCGATCGATCGCAACGGGTGACGTATTGGTCGGAGCGATCGCCGCATCGCGGTAGAGCTCGTAGAATGCGAGTACGTTATGCAGGCGGCCGATATTCTTTCGCGCGAGTTCGGCAAGGCCTTTCTCTGAGAAGTTGAGATCTTCCCCCTTAATGATTGATGATGAGAGCAGATAAAAACGCATCGTGTCAACACCATACTTATCCGCAACAAGCATCGGATCAGGATAGTTTTGGAGTGACTTCGACATCTTCTTGCCGTCTTCTGCGAGTACAAGACCATTCACAATTACATTCTTGTATGGCGAACGACCAAAAAGCGCAGTGCCGAGCACAATGAGTGAGTAAAACCATCCACGCGTCTGATCGAGTCCCTCTGCAATGAAGTCTGCTGGATATCCTTTTGCGTCACTCGGAGAAAACATATCGAGATTTTCAAACGGGTAGTGCTGCTCTCCATACGGCATTGAGCCTGACTCAAACCAGCAGTCAAATACGTCTGGCACGCGCACGAGCTTTGTGCCGCTCTCATCGTAAAGCTCTATCTCATCAATGTATGGACGATGATAATCGAGCTCAAAGTTGCGGTTGTGCGGCATCGGCACGAATCTGAGAGGCTGCACTTCAGCATTTTCAAAATAATCCCCTTCCTTCCACATCGCATGTGCGCGATCAACATCGGCGCCTGCCGCGGCACACGAGAGACCGAAGATGGCTCCCGCGTGGCTAATGATGAGAATCTTTTTACCTCTGTATTTCTCCTCAAG
Organism: uncultured Candidatus Saccharibacteria bacterium; assembly: GCA_964494235.1. GTDB lineage: Bacteria > Patescibacteriota > Minisyncoccia > Phycocordibacterales > UBA918 > JACQKD01. The sequence continues at coordinate 5,955 of CAZBQV010000021.1, read as the reverse complement.
ATCATAGAGAAATTCACCCGTACGCACTTGTACATCGCGGCGATTCTCGATTCCATCAATCTTCATGGTGTAACGATCAGCAAATGTCGGGAACTGTGCGTTGTACTCAGCCCACGTCTTCCCCTCAAATTTCGAAGCGATCGAGACCTCACCGATGCGCGAATCTTCGACGACCGCATCAGCGGAGAGCCCTCGTGCTTCTGCAATGATCTCCGCCGTCTCTTTAGTACGAATGAATCCTGAATGAATGATGAGATCGATATCTTCGGGAATTTGTGCAAGCGCATCCGCAACTTGACTGCGTCCGCGTTCAGTAAGCACATCACTGTCGTTATCACTGCGTGCACTCACCACGCCATGTTCATTTGAGACAGATTCGCCATGACGCATGACGAAATACGTATTGCCGGAGCGCTTCACATACTGCTGGAGCTCTTCGAGCGATCCAAGGATGCGATACTCCTGCGTATCAGGATTTCGCCACACGGGAAGCGGTGCGCCCCAGTACCGCTGGCGCGAGATTGCCCAATCGCGAACATTCTCAAGCCAATCACCGAAACGCGCGCGACCGACGTGCTCAGGCACCCAGCGCACCTTGTTATTTTCAGCGACCAGCTGATCTTTGAGGTCGGTCGCGCGCACAAACCACGACGTCGTCGCGTAATTAAGAAGCGGTGTATCGCAGCGCCAACAGTGCGGATAGCTATGCTTGATATTTTCTTTCTTGAAAATCAGGCCCTTCTCCTGCAGATATTTCGTAATCGCAATGTCAGCATCAAGATGGAGCACGCCGTTTTTCTCATCATCCTTCGGTTTCACGAGCTGTCCCGCGAAATCAGTCACAAATTCTCGAAAGCGACCATCGTGATCAACGTGGTGCACAATCGGAATATTCTCGACTTTCGCAAGCGCCATATCTTCATCACCATACGCAGGTGCAAGATGCACCGCGCCCGTCCCCTCTTCACCGAGTTCTACATAATCTGCGTGATAAATCATCCACGCATTTGCTTTGTGTTCAAAATCACGCGCTGCGAAATAATCAAACGGTGGAATGTATGAACGGCCCACAAGTTTCTTTCCAAAAAATGTTTCTTCTATGTCGTACTCACCATCAATAATTGAAAGCCGATCCTTCGCGAGAATAACTTTTTCTTCCGATCCATCTTCTTTTTTTACGCGCACCTTTACATATTCATAGTCCTTATGTACCGCAGCAGCCATATTGCCCGGGAGTGTCCACGGCGTCGTCGTCCATACAAGTAAGTACGTGCCTGGCTCGTCTTTGAGCTCGAGTTTCACCGTCACTGCGATATCTTTAATATCCTTATATCCAAGATTCACCTCAAAGTTTGAGAGCGTCGTGCCGCAGCGCGGACACAGATGCATCGACTTAAATCCTTCGTACACGAGCCCTTTTTCATCGAGCGTCTTGAATGCCCACCACACACTCTCGGTGTACGTCGCATCCATCGTGCGATAGTCATCATCCATGTCAGCCCAACGGCCCATGCGCGGAATGATTTTCTTCCAATCATCCGCATATTCGAGCACTGCGTCGCGCGCCGCTTCATTAAATTGTTCAACGCCGAGCGCCTCGATATCGCGCTTCGTCGCAAGTCCAAGACGCTTCTCGATGATGTTTTCAAGCGGAAGACCGTGGCAGTCCCACCCCCACTTGCGCGGCACATGGTAGCCCTGCATGGTCTTATAGCGCGGGACCGCATCCTTTATCGTACTTGCGAGAATGTGGCCGTAGTGCGGCAGCCCCGTCGCAAACGGAGGACCATCATAAAATATAAAATCTCCTTTTGGAGAGTCTTTCTTAAGGGATTGCTGGAATATACCCTCACGCTCCCAAAACGCGAGCATTTCCTCCTCACGCTGCGCAGCTTCGCTTTTATTAGTCATCTCATCTGCCATAGATAGCTTTCATCCTAGCATTTTTCCTTATATATCAAAAAACCGCGGCACGTGGGTGTCGCAGCATTCTATGTGGTGCCCCGCCTGGCGGATGCCAGGCGGGGC
>CAZBQV010000021.1:0-3827 GCA_964494235.1 uncultured Candidatus Saccharibacteria bacterium | reverse complement strand
CGCTTTCTCAAGCATCGAACCGATACGTGCATTGGTATATTGCAGATATGGTCCCGAATCACCTTCGAAAGAGAGTGCGTGGTCTTTATTGAAAACGGAATCCTGTCGAATGTTTGATTTCAAAATTGCATACTTGATTGCGCCGATTGCAACATCGGTCTCAAGCGCAGAGACATCCACTCCATCCCTTACCTTTACTGACTCAGTCATCTTTACGCGCGCCGCTTCTTTAATTTCCTCGATAAAATCCAAAGCTGCGATCACATCTCCCGTGCGTGACGACATCTTTCCGCCCGGAAGCCGTACCGTACCATGTCCGATATGCTCGGTCTTTGCTGCAAGCTCGGGATACACAAAACTCATCGCTTTGAGCAACACTTTGAAATACTCGTTGATCTCTGCCGATGTCGAAACAACAGAGTGATCATATAGAAACTCTTCTTCTTTCATCTTCGCGAGCGCGAGCTCTTTTGCCTCGTACGTCGGCAAACCTTCTGCATTCATGAAAACGCGCGTGTGCAAGCCATGCTCCTCCCCTTTAAACACGCGCGCACCATCGCTTTCAACAAACACATCAGGATTCGCGAGCACCAACTCTTTCCCGCGCGGTGCAGCAACACTTTCAAAGAAGTAGTGATCAAAGTGTGTGTCGAGCATTGCGTAAATTGATTCAAAGTATGCAAGCGACACAGCACGACCCTTATCATAGAGCGCATTCACTGCCTCATCACTGCGCTCGTAGATCACTTTGTTCAGCGTGCGTATCTCATCCTTTGCCGTTCCATCTTCTTTTTTATATGCAGTCGCGCCAAGTGCGTATGCTTTCCCTAAATCACGCGCAGTAAAATCAGATTCTGGCGTAATGCCCATTCTCTGCATTCCCCATACCGCGTGCGCGACATGCAACCCAACGTCCCCCTGATAATTCGCACAGTGCACATCAGCGCCCATCATCATAAAAAGGCGCGCAATTGATTCACCGACGGTATTGGTGAAAAGATGCCCGACATGAAATTCCTTGAACGGATTTGGATCGGTATACTCCACCATCACGTTCTTTTCCGCGAGGATGTCACTCTTTCCCCACGCATCTTTTAGAGAAAGTACGCGCTGAATCTGCTCAGTGAAGAATTCTCGCGTGAGCGCAAGATTAATGAAGCCCGGGCCCGCAACCTCGATTGCTGCAACATAAGGGATATTCTGCGAGCGAAGCTCACTTACAATCCGTTCAGCGAGCTCACGAGGATTCATGCCCGCCACTTTTGCGGCAGCCATCGCGACATTCGTCGCGTAGTCTCCGTGCGCAAGATCTGCAGGGTGCTCGACGACAAAATCAACCGGCGACATGCCGAGTCTTGCAAGCGCCTCCATGATTGCCGCACGAATATTTCCTTTCATATCGAAAGCATACGAAAAAAGAGCCAAGTCCGCCACTAACGGAGCTCTTTGACCAATTCACCCGGCGTGCCGCTGCGCGTGATCTCAAACGTCTCGCGGCCGAGAATCTGCTTGCGTGCGGTCTCTACTGTGCAGCGCCACGTACCTTCGGTCACACTCTCAATGAGCGTGTAGCCACGAAAACCTTCGCCGCGCCCACCGCCGATAGAATATGAAAATCGCCCGTGCGTACGCCATTCCTTGTCTTCCGGCACATAGTATTCCCAGCGATGAAATATCTCGGTATGCAGACGCGTTGGCGCAAACACTGATGCAAAACAATAGACCGTATCACCCACCTGATAGTGGAACGTCTTGTCCGAATCCTTGAATGGTTCGTACCATTTCCCCTTCTCATACGTGAGTGAGTACGTATTTTCATCGACTTTCTCCACAAGATGGTAAATGCCGAGCTCTTTCAGCGAGAGCGGAATCGGCGGAATGATGTTGGCAAAGTAGAGGAAGTTCATGCCGGCATACGCGATACCAATCGCAAAAACAGCAAGACGTGTGTTCGCGCGCATGAAGTTCGGCACGACAAGCTTCAAGAGCGCGATAAATCCATACATCACCGCAAGCGCTACCACCCCGGACGCAACAAACACCCACGCGCCCATGTAGCCCGTGAGCACCGGCACAATGAGCACGACGTACAGAAAGACCCCCACAAAAAGGATGACGAGATTGAAGAGGAGGCGCTGTGCGCGCTGCGTAATCGTTTCATTGCCGTAAATGACGGCGAACATCACGAGCAAAAACGGCCAGCTTGAAAACCACGAACCACTCCGGCCATAGAAAATGAGCATACCCGAGAGGAGGCCACCGAAAGCAAACTGCGTCGCGAGCGGCGCCCATGCGCGCACGTATGGCTCATACTGTTCAGGTACGCGCCCTGCCGTCGCCGCATATAGCACGAAGAGACTTGCCATCGCAAGTATCACATACGAGGCAAGCACCACGTTATCAAAAAGTTGATCGACGCGATTGAGCGTGAGGTTGTCGACAATGAAGCCGACAAAGAACGAGACCGTCAGCCAGTGACGTTTCAAGTGCTGCACAGGGATGCGTTCGAGGAGTGGATACTTATGCCGAAGTCGATCGTAAAAACTCATACGATCATTGTAGCGCACTCGCCTTCCCTAATTACACAAAGCTGTCAGGTACGGGAAACGAGGTGCAGAGCGTCTCAACTCGTTCACGAATTTCCTTTTTCTTTGCTTCATCATTTCGATTGCGAAGTGTTTCGATCATCATTTCAGCAACCTGTGTCGCTTCCCCTTCCTTCATACCGCGCGTCGTCATCGCCGGAGTGCCAAAACGAATACCTGAGGGATCCATTGCCGTGCGCGTCTCGTCCGCAATCATATTTTTGTTGAGCGTCATGCCGACCTCGTCGAGCACCACTTCTGCTTCTTGCCCTGTCACGCCGAGACTTCCGTACACATCAGCGAGAATGAGATGGTTTGATGTCCCGCCGCCAATCATGCGAACTCCCTCCTTTTTGAAGACTTCTTCCATTGCTTTCGCATTCTTCAAAATCTGTGCGGCATACTCCTTAAACTTCGGGCTTTGCGCTTCGCCAAACGCGATCGCTTTTGCGGCGATGTTGTTCATGTGCGGACCACCTTGCATGCCCGGAAAGACCGCTTTATTGATGCGCTTTGCAAGATCTTTATTTTCACGCGTAAGGATCATGCCGCCGCGGGGACCGCGGAGCGTCTTGTGGGTCGTTGTTGTAATGACGTCAAATCCATCATCAAATGGATTGCGAGCGGCGCCTCCCGCAATGAGGCCTGCAATGTGCGCCATATCAGCAACCGTGTATGCACCAACTTCGCGCGCAATCTCCACAAACTTCGCATACTCGAGCTCGCGACTGTATGCAGAAAAACCTGCAAGGATGATCTTTGGCTTCTCACGGAGCGCCGTTTCGCGCAGCTCATCGTAGTCGATCTCACCCGTCTCGACATTTTTCATCTTATAGCGGACAAATTTGAAGATGCGATTGATCTCGGTGGTCGGATGTCCATGCGTGAGGTGCCCGCCGTGTGAGAGATCCATACCAAGCACGGTGTCACCCGGCTCAAGCAACGCAAAATACATCGCGACGTTTGCCGGCGCGCCCGAAAGCGGCTGCACGTTTGCAAACTCACAATTAAAAAGCTTCTTCGCGCGCTCAATCGCAAGCGTCTCTACCTGATCAGTAAATGTCTGCCCGCCATAGTAGCGTCTTCCCGGATACCCTTCTGAATATTTATTCGTCAACACCGAGCCGTTTGCCTCACGCACTGCGCGCGACACATAATTTTCACTCGGAATGAGTTCAAGTCCTTTCATCTCCCGCTCCTCCTCACCCACCAGTGCTGCATATACCTCCTCATCCTGCGCTT
>CAZBQV010000020.1:4150-12270 GCA_964494235.1 uncultured Candidatus Saccharibacteria bacterium | reverse complement strand
AGGTTTTCAAAAATTTTCTGCATGTCGGCAACGCGTGGCACGAGTATCTCACCGCCGCCGCGAATGCGGTAGTGCACATCTCCTTGCCTTGTCTCATATATCGCATAAACATGCATGCCGTACTCCCGTGCTAGTACTCGAGAAAATTCCTCGCTCACGCGCAGATACTCAACCGACATGAAAGGCGCACCGATTTCCGGCTGACGCCCCTCCGTCACGTATCGCAAAAACGTTGAGCCGCTGAGCGACGGCGCCTCCGCAAAGGGGAACCCCGCAGATGAAACAAAGAGGCAATCAGCTGCGCCCTCCTCCGGAGCCTCCGTACACCATAACGCGTGCGGTACGTGTTCATTGATAGATATGAAGAGTTCGTTATTTGAAGCAAGCGATACCTGCGCACGTGAGACGCGCGGCGTATTTTTTACCATCTGTTCAATGTCTTCATGCGGATACATGTACGTAAAGCGGCGCGGTATAAAAAAGCCATACGTGCCATCGAGCAGTACCTGTGCACGCATCCTGATATCCTCCTGATTGATCGTATCGCCACCTTCGACGGTCACCGTACGTATCGTAAATGCATCGAGACGCACCACGTACCACAACCCAACCCCGATCAAAAGCACCACGAGGAGCGAAATGATCCGACGAATGATCATCGCGCGCCTGAAGCGTTCGTGCGCATTCTTACTCCTAAAATTCTTTTTTGGCGTGCGTCCCCACAAAGCCATACTACGACTGACCAATTACGGTCGTTCCGCCCATGTATGGTACAAGCACCTCAGGTACGCGGATCGTGCCGTCTGCTTGCTGATAATTTTCAATAATAGGAATAAGAAGGCGCGGTGTTGCGGCAGCAGTGTTATTGAGCGAGTGCGCAAATCGCATCGTGCCGTCCACATCGCGGTACCGAATGTTTAGCCGTCGCGTCTGGAAATCATGGAAATATGAAGATGAGTGTGTCTCGCGATAGGTGTTTTCGCTCGGCACCCATGCTTCGATATCGTATTTTTTCACTTGTCCGAGTCCAAGATCACCACCGCAGTTGGTCACCACGTGGTACGGGATCTGGAGCGCCTGCATGATCGCCTCCGCATTTTCGGTCAACGCTTCATGAAATGCAACCGACTGCTCGTGGCTCGCTTCACAAAGTATCACCTGTTCAAATTTGAAGAACTCATGGACACGCATGAGGCCTTTCGTATCTTTCCCATGACTACCTGCCTCGCGACGAAAACACGGCGAAAAGCCAAAAAATTTAACCGGCAACATGCTGCGCTCAAGCACCTCGTCCATGTAAAAACCCATCGCACCCACCTCTGCAGTACCCGCGAGATAATCGCCATCTTGTGTCTTATATAGATCTTCTTCGCTCTGCGGCAAATAGCCCGTACCGATGAATGGTTCACGGCGAATGAGCGACGGCACAAGGAGCGGGACAAAAGATGGATCACGCTTTGTGATGAAATCAAATACAAAGTTCCAGAGCGCGTAGTTGAGACGAACGCCCATGCCTTTCAAAAAATAACCACGGAAGCCCGCCACCTTTGCGCCGCGCTCAAAATCAGCCATATCATGCATCGCGACGAGCTCAACATGACTCTTCGGCTCAAAATCGAATTTCGTCTTCTCACCCCATGTGCGTGCCTCAACATTTCCCGCGTCATCATCTCCTTCAGGAACTGAAATATCAGGCACATTCGGCACCTGCACCATAAGCGCCCGCCAATCAGTCAGCACCGTGCGAAGCTCTTCTTCGAGTTTCTGAATATCTTCTTTTAAGGTGCCGACACTTGCAATGAGCGCAGGGCGCGATGCTTCATCAGCTGCTCCCACATCGCGCGAGATCTTATTTTGCTCTGCTTTCTTGGTTTCAAGGACCTGCGTCAATTCGCGACGCCTGTCATCAAGTGACACGAGGCCGTCAAGATCAACGGTGATGTGTTTTTTCTGGGCACCCGCCTTTACAATCTCGAGATTTTCTCGAATGAATTTTATATCGAGCATACGTACCGGATACTATACCACATACATAATATGGAGAAGCGTCCGTGCACAGGACTCGTCCACAAGCCGCTCGTTTGGTGGGAAAATACAATGAATGGACTATCCTCTCTATGAAGTGGGTCCTGAGAGATTTCCGGGGGCACTCACGGAAATTCCCGATCCTCCGAAAAAACTCTATATACGCGGCGCACTTCCTCCGAGCGAGCATGCACTTCTCGCGGTCGTCGGCTCGCGCGCTTACAGCACTTATGGTCGACAGGCCGTTGAGTCACTCATCGGCGGACTTTCTGGATACCCCATCACAATCGTCTCGGGACTTGCAATCGGCATCGACGCACTCGCGCACAAAACGGCACTCACGCACCGCATCAATACAATTGCTGTACCTGGGTCGGGCATCAGTGACGCTGCACTCTACCCGCGGCAAAATAAAAGTCTCGGTGTGGAGATTCTCAAAGCCGGCGGCGCGCTCCTCTCAGAGTTTGATCCTGATTTCCGTGCAACGCACTGGTCCTTTCCACAACGCAACCGCATTATGGCCGGTATTGCGCGCGCAACGCTTGTCATCGAAGCAACTGAAAAATCGGGTACACTCATTACCGCACGGCTTGCTGCCGACTATAACCGCGACCTCCTTGTCGTTCCCGGTTCAATCTTTTCTGAAAATAGCAAAGGCCCGCACCTCTTTATGAAGATCGGTGCAACGCCCATTACTTCTGCACATGACCTCATTGAAGCCCTCGGCTTCTCACCCGAACGCACAGCTCAGAAGAAGCTCGATCTCTCACCACAAGAGCATAAAATCTACGACTTCCTTGCTTCACCTCAGAGTCGGGACGCAATTATTGCTTCACTCGGTATGCCCGCCGAAGAAATAAATGCACATCTCATGCTCATGGTCCTCCGCGGCCACCTCATCGAAAAAAACAGTATCTTCACTCGCGCGTCATTATGACCAAAAAAGAGGGCTCTGCCGCTACCTATTTTTAAGCTCTTATTTGACATATTCTCACTTCCCTAGTATTTGTTGTGACATACATGGCCACATTAGTTATTGTTGAGTCTCCCGCAAAAGCGAAGACGATAGAAAAATATTTGGGTAAAGGCTACCGCGTCAAAGCATCAGTCGGACACGTGCGTGATTTGCCAAAAAGCAACAAAGATGCCGTCGACATCGAGGGCGGTTTTGTACCGCGCTATGTCGTCTCTCGCGGAAAAGAGGCGGTTATTGAAGATCTTCGCAAGGAAGCAAAAAAAGCTGATGAGGTCCTGCTTGCAACCGACCCCGACCGCGAGGGAGAAGCAATTGCATGGCATGTTGCTGAGCTCATAAAAAAGGAGAATAAAAACATCAAGCGCGTGGTCTTTCATGAGATCACCGAGCCAGCGGTCAGAGAAGCGATTGAGCATCCGCGCGCAATTGACCAGCATCTCCGCGAAGCGCAGGAAGCGCGCCGTGTGCTCGATCGTCTCGTCGGATACGACCTCTCAGGCCTCATTTGGAAGAAAGTGCGGTACGGACTTTCTGCCGGCCGCGTCCAATCACCCGCACTCCGCATCATCATGGAGCGCGAGCGCGAGATTCGCGCATTCATTCCCGAAGACTTTTGGGTTATTACAGCTGCGACAAAAAGCAGCGCGAACGTTCCACTCGCGCTCACGTGTGTCGAAGAACCGCGCGAAGAAAATATTGTCAACGATATTTTAGAGAAAGGTAAAAAAGGATCGTGGATTGTCACTGATGTAAAGGAAACGGAGCAGAAGCGCGTGCCGCGCCCCCCGTTTACAACCTCCACACTCCAGCAGTCTGCGTCGACCCGACTTGGTTTCTCACCCGCGCGTACCATGGGCGCGGCACAGAAACTCTACGAAGCCGGCCACATCACCTACATGCGAACAGACAGTACTTCAATGAGCGATATTGCACAAAAACAAATCATCGCTCTCGTGCATGCTGATTTTGGAAAAGAGTATGTCCAGCCGCGCACCTACAAAACGAAGAGCAAATCTGCGCAAGAAGCGCACGAGGCCGTCCGCCCTACTAATTTTGCAAAACACTCAGTCGGCGCGACCGATGATCAAAAGCAGCTCTACAAACTCATCTGGGAGCGCGCCGTCGCCTCACAAATGGCAGATGCACAGATCAAGCGCACAAAAATTGTCGCAAATACAGAAGCGCACGATATCCCCGATTTTACAACCACCGGATCTCGAGTCATGTTTGACGGCTGGCTCAAGGTTGATACACGGGCCCGTAGCGAAGATACCGAAGTACCAAAGGTTTCTGCGGGAGAGACACTTACACTCGTCGATCTTTCGGCGCTCGCAAAACAAACTCAACCACCGAGTCGCTACACGGAAGCGGGTCTCATCAAGGAGCTTGAGAAACGTGGCATTGGCCGACCATCGACATACGCGTCCATCATGAAGACGATCATTGATCGCGGATACGTTCTTAAGGAAGGACGTACACTCATTCCGACAGACATGGGCGACGTTGTCTCAAGTTTCCTTGAAGAGCATTTTGGCGAATACATCAGCGACACCTTTACGAGCGAAATGGAAAACGAGCTCGATGAAATCGCCGAGGGCGACCGTGCATATGAGAAGACACTTCGAGAATTTTACACGCCATTCACAAAAGCGGTCGCAGCAAAAGAAAATATTGAAAAGCTCACCACACTCGGTGATGCACCAAAAGAATTTCCATGTCCAAAGTGTAAAAGTGAAATGGTTATCAAGCTCGGACGTGGCGGTAAGTTCCTTTCATGCGCACGCTTCCCAGAGTGCGATGGTGCACGCATGATCGATGGGAGCGAGATTCAAGCTGATACGCCGATCGGTACACATCCGGAAACAGGCGAAGATATCTATGTACTCGCCGGACGTTTTGGCCCATACGTACAGCTCGGTAAAACGCCTGAAAAACCAAAAGGGCGTGCAAAAAAAGGTGCTCCAAAAGTCGAGACACCACGTCGCGCAAGCCTTCCAAAAGATAAGCGCCCCGAAGACGTGACGGTCGCTGATGCCGTTCACTACCTCTCTCTCCCGCGCATCCTCGGGCAGCATCCAGAAACCGGCAGTGACATCACGGCAGGTATCGGGCGCTTCGGTCCGTTTGTCGTCCATGACGGCGACTTTCGATCACTAAAAGGCAAAGATAATCCGTACGATGTCACACTCAATCGCGCACTCGAAATCCTTAAAGAGGAAAAGAAGGGACGAAAGGGCGAGAAGGTCGTCAAGGACCTCGGACCGCATCCGCGCACCCGAAAGCCAGTCCGCGTCTTGGAGTCAAAATCTGGAAAATTTTTGCGAAAGGGATTCAAACGCATCTCAATCCCCGATTCAGTCAACATAGATACATTCACGATTGATGACGCGCTTGAGCTTCTGAAGCAATAGCTGTATGGATGCTCAATCTTGTTTTCACATACTATCGAGACTAGAATGAGCATATGACCGAACTCCAAAGCATTCTCACCGCTTTCTCTTCAACGGCCGCCGATGATCGTGAACTCATTACGCGTGCGTATGAACGCGCAAAAATTGCCCACGAAGGACACGTTCGATATTCAGGCGAGCCCTATCTCACACACCTCGTAGCCGTCGGCCGCATGCTTGCTGAAATGGGTATGGGACCGAAGACGATCGCTGCAGGACTTCTCCACGACATTGTCGAAGATACCAAAGTTACTCGCGACGATATCCGTACTGAATTCGGCGACGAGATACTTTTCCTCGTCGAGGGTGTGACGAAGCTCGGCTCGGTCCGCTACCACGGTGCCGATCGACACAATGAGAGCCTCCGGAAACTTTTCGTCGCAACTTCGCAGGACGTGCGCGTCCTGATGGTGAAGCTCACCGATCGTCTGCACAACATGCAGACGCTCAATTTCGTTCCAAAAGAAAAGCAGAAGCGCATCGCGCAAGAAACACTCGAAGTCTACGTACCGGTCGCACACCGCCTCGGCATGGGCCGTCTTCGCAAAGAGCTCGAGGATTTGGCGTTTCCCTACGTCTACCCTGACGAATATAAGAAGGTGCAGAAGATAGCAGGTCCAGTACTCAAACGTGCCGACGAAACGCTCGAAAAAGCTCGCAAGACACTTCAAAAGCGACTCGCAGAGATGAAGATCAAAGACTTTAAGACGAGCGGTCGCGTGAAAGGTATGTACAGTCTCTTCCGCAAACTCGAGCGCCGCGAATGGGACATTGACGCTATCTACGACCTTCTCGCAATTCGTGTGATTGTGCCGACGATCGAGGAGTGCTACCACACGCTCGGTATTATCCATGAGCTGTGGCGACCACTTCCTCAGCGTGTTAAAGATTTTATTGCATTTCCGAAGCCCAACGGCTACCAGTCGCTCCACACGACCGTCATTGCGCATGACCGCGTCATTCTTGAAATACAAATCCGCACTGAAGACATGCACCGCGAGGCGGAATTCGGTGTTGCATCGCATCTCATTTATAAAGAAGAGCAGAGCGGAGAAAAATCAGCCGCTTCCCAATATCGTACGTGGGTCACCAGCCTCATCCCATCGCTCTTTTTTCCATTTTCTTGGAGAAAAAATAAGCAGAGTGAACCTGTCACGAACTCAAAACAAGACAACAAAGAACGTGTTCCGATGTGGATTCAAGAAATTGCCGAAGCACACAAGGACGCCATTGATACTGATGAATTTGTCGCTGAGCTCCGCCAGGATTTTTTCAGTCACCGCATCTTCATCTTTACCCCTGATGGCGACGTCGTCGACCTCCCTATCGGCGCAAGTCCCATTGATTTTGCATATGCTATTCACTCTGACATTGGCAATCACGCAGCAGGTGCGAAAGTAAACAACAAAATGGTCCAATTCGACACTGAATTGAGAAACGGTGACATCGTTGAAATCATCACCAAACCGGCAAGCAAACCAACTACGAAATGGCTCTCATTCGCAAAAACATCGCTTGCGCAACGGCACATCCGCGCAGCAGTAGGACAGTCTAAAGAGAGAAATTCTTAAGTGCGTAGAGATCAGCGTCATCTTGCTCTTGTTTTGAGCGATCATCGAGCGCAGGCCCTGCTTCAGTGAGCGGCGCATCGCCCGTCATGTCTATATGGACTTCGTCGGTATGAGAAATCGCAGCAGTCGGGCTCACGAGCGCGAGAATCTTTCGAAGATCCTCAGGAGAAAAGTAATCAATCACGAGTTTACCACCAAAGTCCTTTCGTTCGATCTGCACGCGCGTACCGAGTGATTCAGTAAACTGCTTCTCCATCTCTATAAGCTCAGGGTCCACGCCATTCTTATTTCGAACGCGTTCAACCGCAATCTTTCGTGAAATACGTTCAACCTCACGCACCGAGAGCTTCTTGAGGAGAATCTCACGAAAGAGCGTCTTCATTTCTTCGGGGCGATCTGCAAGCATGAGGAGCGTGCGACCATGACCTTCGCTCAGTTCACCTTTTTGAATTGCCTCAAGAATCTCCTCAGGAAGCGCAAGAATGCGGATCGTGTTTGAAACATACTCGCGGCTACGACCAACTTTCTGTGCAACTTGCGCATGGGAGAGCTTAAATTGATCTGCGAGCTGTTTGAATGCTTTTGCGCGATCAATTGGATTGAGATCTTCTCGCTGGAGATTTTCAATGATTGCGAGCTCAAGCTTCATGAGATCTGTCTCTTCACCGGTACGGATGATAACCGGAATTTGTTCAAGCCCCGCGAGCTTTGACGCACGCAGACGACGCTCGCCCGCAATAAGTTCATACTCTGTTTTAAACGCACCATCCTCAAGCGGAATCTCTTTTCGAGTCACCGTGATCGGTTGCAAAAGCCCGTACATGCGAATTGACTCTGCGAGCTCTTTGAGTTTTGCCTCATCAAATTCACGACGCGGTTGGTATGGATTGGGGACGATTTTTTGCACCTCAACCCAGAAAATAGAATTGTTCTGGTATGCCATGCGGTGTATTGTATCATGGCATTTGAGCCATAGAGTGAATACTGCTACACTCATGACATCCACACGGGCGTGTGGCGGAATTGGTATACGCGTGCGACTCAAAATCGCATCTCGCAAGGGATGAGGGTTCGACTCCCTCCACGCCCACAAAAAGT
>CAZBQV010000020.1:0-4050 GCA_964494235.1 uncultured Candidatus Saccharibacteria bacterium | reverse complement strand
GAAACTTTTTGTGCTTGTATGGTCACAAAAGTTTAACAAATAAAAATGCGGCTTCTGGCCGTTTTTTTGTTGCCATTATCTGTGATCGACTCCGCGTAACTCCCTCCCCACTGTTTTATTTATCATCCCCTCAAAACCTGCTATGCTCGTACCCAGGAAAGTTCACCGGAAACAGGAGGGGGCGTTGGGAAATAACATCATTCTCGCACTCGATCTGCATCCTCCACACATGGACGCGATCATCAGCATTGCAGCAGACTTGAAGTCGTACGTGTACGGCTTCAAGCTGGGAGCGGTCCTCGACAAGCTCCCTGGCGCCGCGGGCTGCATCGCAACACGACACGCACCCGTGATGGTGGACCGCAAGTTCCACAACACGCCGGACGTGATGGAGGCGGAAGCGGCGGCATTCCAGTCAGCGTCGATCATCACTGTGCAAGCAAGTGCAGGAATACGCGGCATCCAAGCCGCACGACGCGGTGCACCCAAAGCAGTGATTGCTGCGGTCACCGTCATGACCTCAATGTCCGATAAGGAATGCCTCGAAATCTACCGACATTCAAGAGAAGACCTTGTCGTACACTTCGCTGAAATGGCAGTGCGCGCAGGTGCGGGTGCCATCGTGTGCGCTGGACGTGATCTCCGCATGCTTCGCCGGAAGTCGTGGATGGGAAACATCAAGATCATCACGCCCGGCATTCGTTTGCCGGACGACCCGATCGACGATCATGTACACACAATGACTCCCGGCGACGCAATCTACAACGGTGCCGACTACATCGTTGTCGGCCGTTCGGTTACCAAGTGCTTTCAGGATGGTCTCTCCTATCATGAGGCCACCCGACAAGCAATCGAACACCTCGCCGAGATCAAAGACGCAGTCGATCGCGCGTATCGGCGACTCGCATTTGCTGATTAGTACACGAAAGAAACTCGGCCGGAGCTCCGCTCCGGCCGCATTTTTTATAAAAAATTCGCGGCGCCATAGGCGCCGCGATAAGGTAGAAGCTTCACTGTGGATTGTCGATCCACCGCGATACGCGAAGAACCTGTTCGTCCGAAAGGATACCGCGCGCATGTGCTGCAGACGCAATCTGCGCAACAGTTGTCACTGCATGACACACGATACCAGCCCGACGAAGATTCTCTTCCGCGCTTCGCAGGCCATACTCCACGATGGCGAGTGCACCAACGACTTCACCACCACATGCTTGAATCATTTCTCCGGCGCGCATGAGTGATCCAGCCTCAGTCACTACGTCTTCGACGAGAATGACCCGACAGCCCTCAAGGACCTGTTTTTGCAGCTCGACCACACCATCTTTGTGGACAAACCCATACGGCCGACCGTACCGATCGCCAAGGTGTGTGGTGAAGATTGCTCCACCCGTCATCACCGCAGCAAACGTATAGCCGTGTTGTGGAGCGCCGACGAGAAAGCGTCGGGTGAAGAGTCGGTCGAGTCCGCAGTGAACCGCTCGAAGCGCGCACGGTACACTCGAGAGTAACGACAGGTTGATCCACATGCCGGGAAGATTGAGTCCTCCTCGTGCGCGCTTTTCGCCAGTCTGAATGACACCACTTGTCGCAATCGCCGCAGCGACATTTCTACGCATACCATCGAGCGACGTCGTCGGACAGCAATCTACATCGATTGTCATTTCGACCTCCCCTCAAACTTTTGTGAACACGCTGTCGCGCACACTACCAAAAAACTGAAAATCTACAAGGGATAACAAAAAACGGCCGATTGGCCGTTTTTTGTTATCGTCACAAATGAAAGGATTAGATCTTTCCAACAAGATCAAGACCTGGTGCGAGCGTATCGCCTCCCTCATCCCAACTTGCAGGACATACATTTCCTGGATGCTCATTCACATACTTCGCCGCCTTGAGCTTGCGAAGCGTTTCCTTTGCCGAGCGGCCAATTGCATCATCGGTCACCTCAACGCCCTTGATGACGCCATCAGGATTGATGATGAAGGTTCCGCGATGCGTTACACCCTTGTCTTCGATCAAGACGCCAAAGAGGTCAGCCATGTCGTGCGCAGGATCAGCTGCCATCGGGAACGTAATCTTTTTAATCGTCTCTGATTCATCGTGCCATGCCTTGTGGACGAAGACCGTATCAGTCGAGACTGACACAATCTCTGCACCCTCTTTCTTGAACTGCTCATAGAGGTCAGCCATCTCGCCGAGTTCTGTCGGGCAGACGAAGGTGAAATCAGCCGGATAAAAGAAGAGGACTGTCCACTTTCCGCGGAGATCCTTGAAGCTCATCTTCTTAATCTCTTCGTTTTGGTACACCTCGAAGCTCAAGCCTTCCGGTACCATATCGCCCACCGTCAGTGGCGACCACACATCTTCGTAGATTTCGTCGTTCATAAATGGTGTCAAATTATGTTTCTAATGAGACTGCTATGATACCATAGCGACACATACTTTTTCCATATGCAAGAGCCGCTCAAAAAAATCGTCGTCATCGTCGGTCCAACTGCCTCGGGCAAGTCTTCCCTTGCCGTGCATCTTGCTTCCCTTTTTAGTGGCGAGGTTGTTTCTGCCGACTCCCGCCAGGTCTACCGAACACTCGATATTGGCACCGAAAAGATCACTCATGAGGAGATGGCAAGTATTCCGCACCACCTTATCGACATCGTAGACCCTGATACCATCTACTCTGCCTCCGATTTTGTCCGCGATGCTGATGGCGCAATCAATGATATTTCAACCCGCAACAAACTCCCTATCGTCGCAGGTGGAACACTTTTTTATGTCGATTCCCTCCTTGGAAATTTCTCACTCGCTGAGGTTCCGCCAAACAGAGCGCTGCGCACTGATCTTGAGCAGCGTACAAACGAAGATCTCTATGCAGAACTCCTTGAGAAAGATCCTGCTTTTGCAGCACAGATCGACAGATCAAACCCGCGACGGCTCGTCCGCGCACTCGAAATAATAGATGCAAAAGGTTCTGTTCCCGATTGCGTTCCGAAAGAAAGGTATGACGCACTCATCATCGGTATTGACGTTGACCGAGATACGCTCCGCACGCGCATCACGCAGCGCCTCGAGGAAACACTCTCGAAAGGACTTATTGAGGAAACAAAAAAACTTCTTCTCAGCGGCGTATCACGAGAGCGTCTCAATGAAATCGGGCTTGAATATCGAATCGTGCTTGAATATCTCGATGGTTTTCTTACGGAAGAAACATTGAAAGAAAAACTTATCAATAAGGTTTGGCAATATGCCAAGCGTCAACGGACGTGGCTCAAGCGTATGGATACTGTTCAATGGATTGGAGTTGGAGAAAAAGAAAAAGCTGCAGAGTTGGTACGCAAGTTTTTGGAAAAATAAATCGACTCGTCCGCCGCCTCTCAAAAATATAGTCACGAAGATTCTTTGAGGAATCGGTCACGTGTACTAATTATTTTTGTCCATTTTATTCCAAAAATAGTAAGTACACGCGACCCCGATGAAATACAGGTGCTCCACCCAGCATCTGTATTTCACCTTTTGATTCCTCATATCGCCACGCAGTTGTTTCCACTCAAAACGCTCCGCGTCTTTCGCGGACATCTGCGGGCGATGGAATCGACCTCGTCCCTCGGCGCGACTGTGCCCCGCACAGTCGGTTCGATTCCCCCATCGTCCTCGTTCACTACGTTCACTGCGGGCGATGGAGGAATCGAACCCCCGCTATCGGTTTTGGAGACCGATGTTCTACCACTAAACTAATCGCCCCGTACGACTGCATGATAGGTGAAAGCCTCCATGCGGTCAAACACGCTAATTTTTGTACAGCGAGAAGTGATGGCCAGTCGATCTCGTCACGCTATACGGCTGACACGAAACTCCTGTCGGACATGCCACACCCTGAGGCGGCTCATATACTGCCCGCAAACCTGCCGCTTGCGCTGCAGCTGAAAAAGCCTGAATCCGTTCTGTCGTAAAATTACGATCAGTAAAAACAATATCAGTACACGTTCCATTTGTATGGCATGCATTTTGATGGGTCCTTGTTGGCGGGTACCCTTCTGTCACCGTGAGTGCTGG
>CAZBQV010000019.1:3697-12634 GCA_964494235.1 uncultured Candidatus Saccharibacteria bacterium | reverse complement strand
TGTTGCGGGGCCTGGAATCGAGTCACAAGTTGCTAAATATTTTAGTCCAAGTTTTCCTAAAATATTAAGCACTCTCGACCCCGCCTCGACGCTTCTTCCTGTTTACACAGGCGCGTCTGCGGCCGTTCGATTCTCCCCCTTAAGCAATACAAAAGACCGGCCAAAATCCGGTCTTTTGTATTGCTTGTTGCGGGGCCTGGAATCGAACCAGGGTCTGGAGGTTATGAGCCTCCCGAGGTACCTCTCCTCTACCCCGCTATGTTGCTACGTACAGATACAGACGGCCAATAGCAGAAAATCTGACACTTAAGACCATACCCCAGAAACACAGACCTCGCAACCCTAGAGAAACTTAAATTCTCGAAAGACACGCTCGTATTGAGTAATGGTCGCTTGTGCAATTTTCTTTGTCAGTACAAAGTCGCTACCGCGGTGCGCAATCTCGTTACGCACTTTATGCGCATCCCATGCATCCTGCACTGTGCGAAACGTCTCTGGGTGCGCTTGTTTGAGCTGTTCACCAATTGAGCTCCCGACATACCCGAGTCCGTCAAGCATTTCTCCCAACATGATGTCTGCTTCGATAATCGCAAGTCGCCACTCACTCGGACTATCACTTGAAGCGTGCGCGAGTATCTGCTGCCATTTCGTATTCTCACTAATCGTCCCCTGTGCATGACGGAACGTTCGCTCCGCTTCCGCAAGCTGCTTGTCCTCTATTTCAGAAAGCTGTGATGCGCGAATGGTTGAATACACAATACCAACGAGCAAAATGACCGACACCATAAACGACAAGATGGAAAAGAGATACCACCACATCGCTGCAGTCTCAAGCCACGCATCAAAATTCCCCTCACTTCCTGCAAAAAAATCATAGAACCATCGAACGACCGCAATAAAATCAATACCGTATGACTGGTAGATGATCTCGTCTTCCGTAATCTCGGTAAACATGTGTGTTACTCGCCGAGCAGTCGTTTTCCAATATCAAAGAGTATGTCTTCTCCTGCGTGCGGTCCTGTAAATTGTATACCAACCGGCAGTGAATGTCCTTCACGATCGACGCTGCCACTGGGTACAGAGAGTGCGGGTACACCTGTGAGGTTTGCGGGCACCGTAAAAATATCTGCGAGATACATTGAAAGCGGATCGCTCTTTTCTCCAATCTTAAACGCAGGAGTCGGCGCTGTCGGTGTTGCGATGATATCGACGTTGGCAAATGCGTCACGAAGTTCGGCGCGCATGAGCTCACGCACCTGTTCAGCTTTGCCATAATACGCATCGTAGTACCCAGACGAGAGTACGTAGGTGCCGAGAAGAATACGGCGGCGTACTTCAGCGCCAAAGCCCGCCCGACGTGTCTCTTTGTAATCATCAAGTAGATCTTTTCCATCGACATGAAGACCAAAACGAACACCGTCGTACCGTGCAAGATTCGACGATACTTCTGCAGGCATCACGATGTAGTATGCCGCCAGGCCTTTCTCCATGTATGGAAGATCGATGTCGACGATTTCGTGACCCTGCGCCTTGAGTATCTCGAGCGATGATTCAAATTGTGCGAGCACATCCGCATCAATTCCCTCGCGCATGAATGCGCGTGGCACACCGATGCGGTATGTTTCCTTTTTCTGTACCGCAGGATACGTGCCTTCTGGATATGCCGTGCCATCGTATCCGTCAGTGCCGTGAATGACCTTAAAAATAAGTTCGGTGTCGTGGACGGTATGTGTGAGTGGACCAGCTTGATCGAGTGAGGAACCCATCGCAATGAGACCATAGCGTGAGACTGCGCCATACGTTGGCTTGAGCCCGACGAGTCCACAAAAACTTGCCGGCAAACGAATTGAACCGCCGGTGTCGGTACCGAGTGCAACCGGCACACCACCCTTTTCTCCCATCGCGACCGCAGCTGCCGAACCGCCTGAAGATCCTCCGGGTACGCGCGATAGATCAACGGGGTTTTTTGTCACGCCGAAGGCAGAATTTTCAGTCGACGAACCCATCGCGAATTCATCCATGTTGGTCGTACCGACAAAGATCGCACCCGCGTCGCGCAAACGAGTCGTCACCGTCGCGTCGTACGGCGCAACATACTGCTCAAGCATTTTTGATGATGCGGTCGCGCGCTTTCCTTTGATCAGGATGTTGCTCTTCATCGCTATCGGGACGCCATACAGCGGGAGTGTGTCCTTGTTGCCGCGTGCCTCAAGCGCAACAATCTGGTCTTCAATATCATCAAAAATATCGATGTACGCATTGACTTCTTTATTGTGCGCCTTGATATCAGTCATGACATCAGCAATCACGACACGAGGATCAGCACCCTCTTTATAGAGGCGCACGAAGTCACCAATTGTGCGTGGCTTATCCGGCATTATTGTTTCCTAAAATCTTCTTAACGCGCACATATCGCCCTTCGCGCGCCGGAGCAGCCGCAAGAAGTGCCTCGGTATACTCGCCTGGCTCATTCGTCACCACATCTTTCCGCATGACATTTTTGAGAACACCCGTCTGCGGAGCGGATCCCGTCTCTGCAGCCACGTCAGTCACCTGCGCAACATATCCAAGGATACTTTCAAATTCCTCTGCGAGATGCAGAGCCTCCTCATCGGTCACTGCAATGCGCGCAAGCGTGGCAAGATGTCGTATTTCTTCTACCGTCATGGGGTCATGGTAGCATATCTCCCATTTTTCGGGAGGTGCAGGCTAATTTTTGAGCAATCGCTTAAATGCCGGCTCGTCGAGCACAGTCACACCGAGCTCGTGGGCTTTCTCTGCCTTTGATCCGGGGTCAGAACCAACAACGACATAATCAGTCTTCTTCGACACAGAATTTACGACGTGCGCACCAAGTGACCGCACTGCATCTGCAGCAGATTCGCGTGAAAAATCAATGAGCGTACCCGTGAACACAAACATCTTGCCAGAAAGCGCAGTCTCCGCTCGCTTCTCCGGGGCCTCAATCTTTAAATATTTGAGGAGCTCATCGAGTGTATGCGCATGCGCTTTATCTTTAAGCCACGCTTGGAGCGAGTCAGCAACAATATCACCGACACCGTCGATTGCCACAAGCTCTTCACGTGTCGCGCGTCGGATCTTTTCGATCGTGTTGAAATGCTCGGCAATGATACGTGCAGTCTCAGCGCCCACATGATCAATCGAGAGGCCGATGAGCAGGCGATGGAGCGGCACGTGCCGTGCACGATCGACTGATTCGAGGAGGTTATCTATCGACTTTTCTTGAAAACCAGGCAGCCCCTCAAGATCGCCGCGGGTGAGCGTAAAAATATCGGCATACGTATTGATGAGTTTTTGATCAAGGAGAAGGTCGATCGTCTTTGGCCCGCAACCGTCGATGCTGAGTGCTTGTTTTGAAACGAAGTGATAGAGGCGGCGGCGATGCTGTATCGCGGAGTTACGCTCCACGCATCGATACGCAGCTTCGCCCGGAATACGCTCAATCCGGCCATCGCCGCCGCACTCAGATACCACCTTCGGAAACACGTACGGCTTCGCAGACTTCGGACGAAGATCAGTAATCACTGAGACAATCTCAGGAATCACATCACCCGCTTTTTGTAAGACAACCGTATCACCGATGCGTACGTCGAGGCGCTTGATCTGATCTTCGTTATGGAGCGTCGCACGCGACACGACCGACCCTGCGATGCGCACCGGTCGCAAATGCGCCACCGGAGTCACCACGCCCGTACGTCCGACCTGAAGTGCAATATCTTCAATCACGGTCGTCGACTGTTCTGCAGGAAACTTGTACGCAATACCGAAGCGCGGCGCCTTCGCAGTATGCCCAAGTGATCGCTGATACACGATCTCGTTTACCTTTACCACGACGCCATCCATGCCGTATTCTTCTTTCTCTTTTTTTGGTGCCCACGCTTTGTAGTACAGAGCTATATCATCGATCGTTCGACACACTTTTGCATGAGGATTCGCATGGAATCCAAGTTTCTTGATAAGCGCAAGCTCTTCCGCCTGCGTCTCTGGAGCCCCGCCTTCTCCATGCATATCAACAAAATCAATGTCATATATGTACGATTCGAGTGCGCGCTTTTCAGTCACGCGCGCATCAAGCTGCCGCAATGAACCCGCCGCGGCATTACGTGGATTCGCAAAGAGGGCCTCACCTTCCTTTTCGCGCTCCTTGTTAATACGCGCAAACTCTTTTTTCGAGAGCCACACCTCTCCTACCACAATGATAGAAACAGGCGCCTTGAGCGTGTGCGGCACATCACGAATTGTGCGCGCTGTATGCGTAATATCTTCGCCCGTCACTCCGTCGCCGCGCGTCGATGCGCGCACGAGCACACCGCGCTCATATTCAAAAATCACTTTGAGTCCATCGATTTTATGTTCGCACACATACGAAAGCTTTGGATTCTCGATACCGTCAGCGAGGAGATGCCGCGTGATGCGCGCAATCCACGCTTCAAGCTCTTCGTGTGAAAAGATGTTATCAAACGACCACTGCCGCACGCGGTGTGGCACTTTTTTGAACGCATCGCTCGGCGCACCACCCACGAGTTCTGTCGGCGTTTGTACCTCTTTCAATTCTGGAAATTCCTGCTCGAGTGCAGCAAGCTCAGAAACCAGCGAATCATACGCTTCATCGCTGATCTCTGGTGCATCATCTTCGTGGTACCGCTTCTGGTGGTAGCGCACGAGCTCCTGGAGTTTTGCTGCCCGCGCCTGTGCTTTTTTTGGAGGGAGTGCCATACAACGCCGAGTAAATTACCCGTTCATCATACCGGCATTAGAGGCTCTTTTCTAGTAGAGCGCACGGAGAGCGCGCTCTACCGTATTGCGCTTATCGAGCTCTGTGCAGGCGTTATTGTAACCATACGAAACAACGCGGGTACACTCCACTCCCGCAGGACAGGTACGTGGGGGATTTCCGCCCATCGGCTGTGGCGTCGTCTGACTATAGTATTTGGTGATATACACACGCGCACACACGGGCGGAGTTCCCCATTGAATCTCTACCGGCTGTTGGACACCCGAAGATCCGCCGCCAACCCTGATATTCTGTCCCATACAACTGATATCAAAGAAAGGTGCTGCAACATCAAACTTATTTCCCTGTATCGAGCGATCCCAATAAAACGCACACTCAAGACCCGCGTCTGCGGCATTGAGTGATACTGCCGACTCGCGCGCGATAGTCGAAAGAATAAATTCCTTAAGCGTGATATTGAGGATGGAAAGTCCGATTGCGAGTACGACTGTCGAAAGTAACACTGCAATAAGGAGCGTGAAGCCGCGCTGCTCTTTTCTTTTTTTGTTAATCCAAGAAATCATAGTGATTGAAAATACGTGATTGAAGACGCACGGTGCGAATATTCGCAAAAAGTCCGCTCTGCCACGACACATCCACCGTCACTTCTGCCTCTCGCCCTCCACTGATCTCTTCGACCCAGATACGGCGCGTAAAAGGGGTCGGCGTGCCAGATCCTCCGTGAATGTAAAAGCCACGCTGACTTCCGACCGAACCCGAGTCGTTGACAACACACGTATTCAAACTTGTCGCGCAATTGAGATATGTTGAGGGCGCACGAGCTGAGACTCCGCAACCAGCAGTATTATTTCGGTCGCATGCGGCCGAAATACCCGAAAGCCAGCTCGCGCGCGTGAGTGCATTTTGGTCGCGCTGTGCACGGATGATCTCGATTGCTTCTTGTCCAAGATACACCGCCGTGATCTGATCACGCGCATGAAATGCCGACTGCAAACCGCGCGCCGCCATTGTCATTGGTCCCACAATCGCCACGAGCAGCACCGTAATACCGACGAGCGTCTCAACGAGCGTGAATCCTTTTTGGTTTTTATGTGCGCGCAGATGCATATTATTCATCAAGTATACGCTGCGTGACCGTCGTCTGAAGATTGAATTCCGAATCAGTAATTGCATCATTGCCGCCCGCGCGCCCTCGAATACTGATTGTTGCAGTCGGTTGCGATACATCACCCTGTGTAGTACCGGTGACGTAAAAAAGCATTTCGTCGATCATTACCTCGGGAGCAGTAAATGGCTGCCAACCACGATTTTCAATACTTCGTTCAATACATCGATACGTTGGTTGTCCAGACTCCGCAGCAGGACACGCGGTGTTGAATCTAAAACCAACACGGCGATTACGGTCATCGGTCACAACGATCGCTCGTGCCCCGCTGGCACAGCTCCCCACATTATTTGAAGCACTCTTATCCCATGCACGAGAAGGTATTGAATTCCCACAGTAATAATCAACACCCGTACGAATCGTACGCGCCATGCTATCGACGCCGAAATTAAGATTGTTGATGACTGACTTGAGGCTCTGCGACTTTCTGTTTGCATCAATAATTGCAAGGAAGGTGCCGACCGCAACCGTCATCACAACTGTAAAGAGCGCGACCGCGACCAGAAGCTCAATGAGTGAGAAACCACCGTGTACTCTTTTATTTCTTTTTTGTGAAAGGAAATGCATATTTTACTCAACGGCAATTTGCCCAGTGCTCCACACCCGCACCGTCCGCGTCTTTGCAACTTCAGGATAACCCACGATCACCCGAGCCGTCGTTGGATTCGCAACGACAGGTGTAACACCAAAGATTGCGTCGGGCTCTGGGCGACGAAATACAATATCGAGCATATCGCGATCGCACGTTGTATTCACGCACAAATCAAAGATCTGGTTCCCTTGCCCGATCTGGTAGGTCGTCACGGCTTCCCCTGTGTCATAGCGATTATTTGCATTCCGATCGATAAAGAGCGTATAGGATTTTGGAAGCGCTGCATCAAAATGCACACCATAGGCAGACTGGAACGTACCCGCATCGCTACGCACTGATACGCCAAACGTCTGCGCTTCGCGTACCGTAAGAGCGATCTCATACGCGAGACTCTTAAGGAGAATCACGCTGTTGAATGAGCCGTACTGCATGAGCACGACCGCGGAAATGAGCGCGATAATCGCGATAGATACGAGGAGCTCGATGAGCGAGAAGCCTCGTGAAGAATGGCGTCGTATACGTGATGAAATGCGGCGCATGATTAACCAAACAGCCAGACCCTTACGCTCTCGACAAGTAAAAATGCATCTGTGTGCGCGAAGTGTACGAGCAAAAATGCAACGACGAGAAACGGCGCGAAGGGTACTTCGCTTTTTATTGTAAGCGGACGCTTGAGAAATCGTAAGAAGAGTTGTCCCCCCCGACGACGCTTCAGCGTTGCAAAGATGCGTTGCAAGAGCAAAAGTCCAACAGCAACCACCGCACCGATCCAAAATGAAAGTATGAACATCGAAATACTCTCCCATGCACCTACAATGAGCCCGAGCGGGATAGCGAGCTTCGCGTCCCCAAGACCAATCCACGCGCCACGCGAGACGAGCCACAGTCCCGCAAACAGCGCTGCGGGAATAAGTGCGCCAAGAATCGCCATGACCGGCGGAAGTGCAAGTGCGTGCGTGAGGGGATCCCAGAGCACATACGCGATTGCGGGTGCAAGTAGAAAGAGCACGAGCGCATCGGGAATAATCATGTGGCGCAAATCATATACCACAATGATCACGAGGAGTGAAACGATGATGAGATTAAGCGCAAGAAGCACCGGATCGAAGAAAAACGTCTGTGCAACAAGGAGAAACAACGCGCCTGTAAATAATTCAACAGCAAGGTAACGGCCAGTGATGTGCGCACTGCAATGCCGACACTTTCCCCGCTGCGCAAGGTACGAGATAACCGGCAAGAGCTCATACCACGAGAGTGTCTTTCCACATGAGAGACAGTGCGACCTACCTCCAAGCGACTTTCCGGTGTTAAAGCGATAAATAACCACATTAAAAAAGCTTCCAAAGACTGTCCCGAGAAGGAAAAACCATATAGGTACCACCGTATCCATTACAGATATTGTAGCGCATTTACAAAACAAAAAACCTCCATAGCGGAGGTTTTTTGTTTTCACTAGATTAAAACCTATGGACACTCATCACCAGAAGGTGTTGAACTTGACGTAACCGCAACACCGGTACTGTCGACACAATAGTGAAGGGCTGCATTTGTCTGAAGTGGTGATGATATACGATATGCACTACCATCTCCATCATCACAAGAAAATGTACCGCCTGCACCTTCTACACTCGTTTCAATATTTGTAATAGTCTCATCCACACAAAGTCCGTCGTACGAAGAGCTATTATCATCATAGAACAGCTCTGCCTGTGCGCGAGCGTTGTTGATGCTTGACTTAATAGCCGCATCTGCTCCCTTGTCGCGTGCGCTGTTGAGTGATGCGAGCACGACCGATGCGAGAATACCGATGATCGCGATCACAACGAGGATTTCAATGAGGGTAAAGCCTCGATTATTTGTATTAATAGTCATAGAAGACTTTCTTTGAAATAAAACTGATTAATTAATGTCCACGTTGTAATATGTGGTTCCTTTTAGTATACGACGCCTTGCGCATTTTTTATTTCGTTGTGTGGACAAACAAAAAACACATCGAACTATGTTCGATGTGTTTTTCATCATACATTCAAATTACGGACACGCGGTAGCAGTACCCTTCGAAGTTGTATTTACTTCACCAATTCCCCGACTATCCACGCAGTAATACTGCACGGGTGTAAGTGGGACAAGCTGTGCTTCGGCAGCCCATGCTCCAGCACTTGAGTTGCAGGACACAGTACCTGCACCGTTTGAGAGATCTGCTGCATTCACCATATTCATGATGCCGGGATCATCGGGAGTTCCGACTGCACAGACCTGATCAGTGGCAGATACAAAATACCGATTTTGGTTGTTGTCATAAAAGAGTTCTGCCTGCACGCGCGCGTTGTTAAGATTTGCCTTAATCGAAGCCACCGCACCCTTGTCGCGCGCACTATTGAGGGACGCGAGCACGACCGATGCAAGAAGACCGATGATTGCAAT
>CAZBQV010000019.1:0-3597 GCA_964494235.1 uncultured Candidatus Saccharibacteria bacterium | reverse complement strand
TCAGAAAACGACTTTCCTCCCTTCACCTCGGCGATCGTATTGTCGAGAATCTCTTTATAGACTTCGTTATCCACCACCTCAGCAGTGATCTCAAGCGCCTGCACCATCGAAATACCTGATGCAAGCATGGTCGAAAGGTTGTCTGCAATGCGCGAGAGGTAGAGTTTTTCGTAGAGGTTGCCGACATATGGAATTGCAAGCTTCAACTCATCAAATGCGCGGCGGCCGACTGCTGTCTGTTTGAATCGCCAGAGAATGACGCCGGCCGCCGCAAGGAAGAAGAGAATGAAGGTGATGTAGTTCGTCATGAACGACGATACCGCAATCACGATCTTGGTATAGATCGGCACTTCTTGCCCTGAGCTAATGATGATCTCCGTCACGCGCGGAATCACCATCGTAAGCATAAGCACCATCACGGCGATAAACGTGGAAATAACGAAAATCGGATACACGAGCGCGTTGCGCGCTTTGAGCATCACTTCGTACGTTCGATCGAGGTAATCTGCGAGAAAATTGAATGCGTCGTCGAGCTTTCCCGACTCCTCACCCGCCTTCACCATGCTGACATAGAATGGCGAGAAGACGTCTTGGTGCTGCGCGAGCGCATTTGAAATCGAACTACCTCCCTGCAGATCATCTGCAATGTCAGTGAGAATACGCTGGAGCACAGGATTTTCTGTCTCGGTGGCGAGCAATCGAAACACACGGAGCGCTGAGACTTGCGCCTCAAAGAGCGTTGCGATCTGACGGGAAAATATAACCACATCCTTGTTTGAGACACGTTCAAACCACGTGATTTTTATGTTGAATACCGATCCTTTTTCTGCAAGCGGCTCGATCGAAGACACCACATAGCCGCGATGCTGGAGCGAGTTAATCGCAACATCCATCGTCACCGCCTCGATCGTACCTTCGCGAGGCGTATTTCCAGAATCAACAGCTCGGTAGTGAAAAAGCATATGTTACAAAAGTCGTTCGAGACCTTTCGGATTGACCGAGTGCGCGTACGCATTCTCGATAGTGATTTCACCGCGATGCACGAGATCAACGAGACAGCGATTCATCTCAATCATGCCATGCTCACTTCCCGTCTCAATAATGGTGTTGATCTCATGCGTACGGCGCTCGCGAATAAGGTTTGCGACAGCATTCGTGTTAATGAGAAGCTCGTATGCTGGTACAAGTCCACCGGCAATGCGGGGAATGAGGCGCTGCGAAAAGATACCCGCGAGCGAGCCGGCGAGCTGTACGCGGATCTGATCTTGCTGGCCCGCAGGAAACGTGTCGATGATACGGTCGATTGTCTGCGAGGCATTGTTGGTGTGAAGCGTCGACAGCACGAGGTGGCCAGTTTCAGCAGCAGTCACCGCCATCGAGATCGTTTCCTGTCCGCGCATCTCACCCACCATGATGACGTCGACGTCCTGTCGGAAAACCGAGTACAGCGCAGTGTGGAAGTCATCAGTATCGACGCGCACCTCGCGCTGCTCGATGAGTGATTTCTTTGGTTCAAAAATGTACTCGATCGGATCCTCAATCGTCACGATGTGCTCAGCGCGTGTCTCATTGATAAGATCGATGATCGCCGCGAGTGTCGTTGACTTTCCTACACCCACCGGACCCACGGTAAGAAAGAATCCTTGCGGTCGCTGCGCGAAACTCTCAAGGATCGGCGGCAAATTAAGATCCTTGAGTGATGGAATGACGTTGGGAATATGGCGAAGTGCGATCGAGATCGTACCGCGCTGAAAGAATGCACTTCCGCGGAAACGCACGCCATCTTTGTGCGCATACGAGAAATCGATCTCCTTCTTTTCGCGCGCGATAAATGCCTTTTCTTTTGTCTTATCGTCGAGCAGTACGCCGAGAAAACCGAGTACATCTTCGACCGTGAGAATCGGCTTCTTAAGGAGCGGAATGAGCGACCCTGACACACGAATGGTCGGATGCGACTTTACCGAGAAGTGGATGTCAGAACCTCCCTCGCCCACCACCACATCGATGAGCTCTTCCAGTTCTCGCTTATAGTCGACATTCGCCATAAAAATTACGATAAGATATGAATAACTTTTTCTACCACTTTGCTTGGAATCGATTCTGCCTTGACGATATAGCCCGCTGCACCCGCCTCCTTTGCTGCACTAATGTCGCTTTGCTCCCCCTGATTTGAGAGGACGATGCATTTGCAATCTTTGCCGCCGAGTTTTTCTTCCTTGATGGTCTTCAGGAGATCGAGCCCGGTAATACCCGGCATGACCATATCCATGATGATGCCGTCGAATGTGTCGCCCTGTCGCAGTGTCGCAAGCGCTTGTTCACCGCTTTTGGTCGCCACCACTTCATGGCCAGCCTCAGTAAATTTCGTCGAATACATGTCGAGCAAGAATGTGTCGTCGTCAGCCAGAAGTAATTTCATATGAATACATTATACGGGTTCTGGCGCAGGAGACAGAGTGGATTTATCGACAGCTTCGTCGGCATCGGCTTCAAGGATCGCATTGCCGAGCGTATGAATCTCTTCAAATGGAATTACATGCTCGAGCGCTTTGAAGATTGCGTCTTCTTTCATCGACATGAAGCCATTGTTTCGCGCAGCTTTGTAGAGCTCCTCTTCAGACGCGGACTTGAGAATGAGGCGCTCAATCTCATCGTTTACCTCAAGCATCTCCATCACCGCGACGCGGCCACGTGTACCCGAGGGACACGTATCGCTCGGTTCAGCTTCAAGTACGTGGTCGGCCTGCGGGATAAGCGAGCGCACCTGATCAGGAAGGTCCTTGAATTCATGATCAATCATCATCTTGAGACTTCCTTCAATCGGCAACTTTTTTCCCGAATCCGGACAAATACGGCGCACGAGACGCTGCGCCATTGCAAGGCGAAGCGTTGGTGCAATGAGATAGGGATCAACCCCCATGTCGATGAGGCGTGGGATCACGCCAATTGCATTGTTGGTATGGATTGTTGAAAGCACGAGGTGGCCTGTGAGTGCCGCCTGAATGGCGAGCTGTGCCGTCTCCTTATCGCGAATCTCTCCCACCATAATCACATCGGGATTCTGACGCACGATCGAACGGAGGCCGGACGAGAACGTGTACCCTATCTCTGGCTGCACTTGCGACTGTGAGACACCGTCGATGTTGTACTCAATCGGATCTTCAAGCGAGATGACGTTCTTACTCACGCGATCAATCTCATTCAACATGCCGTACAGCGTCGTCGATTTACCCGAACCAGTCGGACCCGAAATGAGAATGATGCCGTACGGCGATTTGAGCGCTTTGCGGACAATCTCAAGATTGTACTGAGAAATACCCGTGCCCTCTATCGAGCGCGCACCACTATCAGAATCAAGAATACGCATGACGACCTTCTCGCCGTAGTACGTCGGAAAAGTCGACACACGAAAGTCGATCTTGCGCTCATCAAATGATGCTGAAAAGCGGCCGTCTTGCGGCTTACGCTTCTCGTCGAGCCGCATCGAGGTGAGAATCTTGATACGCGCAACGATCGCCGAGTGCACCTTCTTCGGCAGCTCGAGCGAAGTAACAAGAATACCGTCAATACGAAAGCGCACCCGAACTTTTTCACTCG
>CAZBQV010000018.1:5180-13550 GCA_964494235.1 uncultured Candidatus Saccharibacteria bacterium | reverse complement strand
CTCGTGACCGATGAAATCGCTGCCTCGGGGCGGCGATTTGTCATCATCACGGGCGGCGGAAAAACCGCACGCCGCTACCAAGAAGCTGCCGGCTCGGTGAGCGAGCTCGCCGCAGACGATCTCGATTGGCTCGGTATCCACGCGACACGCCTCAATGGACACCTCGTCCGCACCGTTTTTCGTGACATCGCACACCCCGTCATGGTCACCAACCCCGACGAAATTCTCGACGTTCCCTCTAGTGCAAAACTCATCGTCGCTTCAGGCTATCGCCCTGGCTCATCGACCGACTATCGCGCCATCCAGATTGCCGATCGAGTGCATGCAAAAAAGATCATCAACCTCTCAAATGTCGACTACGTCTACACCGACGACCCTAACAAAAATCCGAATGCTGAAAAAATAGAAACGACCTCATGGGCGGAATTCAGGAAGATCATTCCAGCCGAATGGGATCCCGGCCTTTCGTCACCCTTTGACCCCGTCGCAGCGCGCGAAGCAGAAAGGCTCAATATCGAAGTTGCACTCATTAATGGAAACAAGCTCGCCGAGCTCACCCACTATCTCAATAATGAGCCGTTTATCGGAACACGGATCAGCTAAGCTGCGCCACTCACCGCTTTTTTGAACGCATCAATTACTTCTTTTGCGATCGCGCGTGACTGCGCATCGAGATCAGGGATACGCTCACTTAAAAACGAAATAATAGCGGATTCTTCAGTAAGCGATTCGAGTGTCGCGCGATCATCATCGGAAAGCTGGCTATGCATTGATGCAGCAATTTTTACCATGATCGCCTCGCCGATTGTTGAGCGCACTTTCTCTTGTTCTTCCGCTGGAAGGTGCTCGATGCCAAGTTCTTTTGCGAGAACGTTTTGTATATCGTTATCCATAATTACATGCGCCCAAGGCGAATATTACGTGCAATGTTTTGTATCTGATCCTGGGTAAGGCCGCGCGCTTTTTCGAGCAGATCATTCAAGAGTGTCTGATTTTCAAAAAGTTTCGAGAAGTTGATGGTATCGCCCGGAAATATCTTGCCGATATTTCCGCTTGAAATACCGAGTTCTTTCAGCTGCTGCGGTGTCATTCTTTCGAGCGCATCCTTCAACCCATCAGTGATATAGGCGACCTGCTCTGGTCCGAGTTTTGCAAACACACTTGCGGGAAATTTTTCCGGTAACATATGCTGCACGATACTCCATACGGTATCCCCCTTCTTCACCACGTGCTCAAAAACTCCCGACACCACTTCAGGTGAAGCAGAAGCAGGTACAGACACCTCTGGCCCCACAGTCATTGTATCTGGCGACACAGTAGTACCTCGGAACCACTCACGTACTTGATCGAAAAAAGAACGTGACTGCTCACCGGAAGATCCTGTACCTCTCTGCGGCACATATTGCACAAGGTCTGGTTCACCATCCCAATTTTTCCCAATATACATATATGCAAGAATTGCCGCGATACCACCCACTACCGCGACTTTCCCCCAACGCGATCGATTTCGCATCCAATCATCGGCTTTCAAAATAGAAAGCAGTGCGGCGTCACGCGTTGCTTGAGGCGCACGCGCCCACCACGAACGGGCACGATCAGCCTGTGCGCTTGCTGCCATACCCTCTTGCACCGCACGTACTGCTGCATCATAATTTGCCCGAACTTCGGAAGCCTCTCCAACAGAAATGGTTTCCGCATCTTGTGATAATCCCGCGACATTTTGAGCAATCGCCTCTCTTGCTGTCCCACCCGAAGTCGCACCATCTACAGATGGTGTTTCCCGAGGCGGCACCTGCTCCCCTTGCGCTATCAACTCCGTTACTTTATCCCGTATACCATACTCTGGAGGAATATCTGAAAGCGACATTCTACCTGCGCCAACTTCTTCAATAAGCCATCGAAAACCCTTGCTTCCATGCTGGCCACGCTGCCCAATCTCAAAATGAGCAAATCCAGACTTGATGCCGTGTGTTCCCTCTATTGCTCTAAAGAGATCAGAAAAATTAGTAACGTCTTTAATTTGAGGAATCGAAGATGCTTCAGTCGATTCTGTATTTAGCGGGAGTTGCGCAATCATGTTACCACCATTCTGCGTCGAAGCATCTGCGGCGACGGTATCGTCCGTGTGTATT
This sequence comes from uncultured Candidatus Saccharibacteria bacterium, assembly GCA_964494235.1. Lineage (GTDB taxonomy): Bacteria > Patescibacteriota > Minisyncoccia > Phycocordibacterales > UBA918 > JACQKD01. The sequence goes on along the minus strand of CAZBQV010000018.1, from coordinate 11,418 downwards.
TGATCGGGAGTCTCGATCTGATCTACAGTCTCCGCAGCAGATTGCACAGGATCAGTCGGTCGATCAGCAGATATCTCTGCGACTCGCTCATCAGGAACAGGCAGAGGTGTCTCTTCAACTTCTTGGGGTTTGTCAGGTTCTATAGAATCCTCCTGCACAACTGCTTCTGGAGTCTGAGGAGCGGTGGCGTCAGCAACAGGCGCTTCTGGAGGAGTTGTGTTAACGACCGGTGCCTCGGGAATGGAAGATGTTTTATTGACAGAAACACTCGGTTTTACTCGAGAACGCTTATCTTTCTTTTCATACTCACCAATCAAATGATCGAGTGCCTCGTCTATCTTCTCTTCTTCTTGCTCTTGGAGTTTTGCCCCTTCTACACGATCATATTCATCCTCCATTTCTTTCATCGCTTCAGAATATGGATCCATCTTCTTCTTGTTTTGTGTGCCGATACGCCGCTGCACACCCTCTTCCGCATCCTCAACAGCATAATGAGGCGAGGCTCTCTCGGACACTTCATTGATCATTGGCTCAGGCGGAGGGGGGAGTCCGTCAAGTGCATTTCTTTCAACTTTTTTTTGCCAGAGCTCCTTCTGTAACTTCTCAATTTCTGAAACAGCTTCAGGACCGGTTGTTTCCAACTGACGCACTGCTATCTCAAGGGAATGAATCTGCCTCGTCAAAGTCGACTTCTGTGCAGCAATCTTTCGCTTTTCTGGATCGACAATTGGTGGCGTATTTCCGAAGGAATTTAGTGGCATAACGTACCCTCATTATGAACAACCATCCCTCAAGCGCAATGATGCTCTGCGGATATGTTTAGAGGCCGAGCCTTTTACACACACTCTCGATCTCTCTATCAAAGTCTTCGCGTGTACCGTCATTCAGAATAGTGTAGTCAGCCATGCCGATCACCGCCGCTTTTTGCATGCCATTTGGATCAGTATCGTGCATCTCGAGCGCCTCGTGCGCGATAAATTCATCAAACGAAACACGATCGCTCTCGGACGCGCGCGCGACAATACGCTCATAGCGGATCTTTGGATCTGCATCAACCGCAATAAGTATGCCGCCGGCGCTCTTGAGCGCTTCTGCTTCTGCACGTGCGCGAATTGATTCAATCACCGCATGGGTAACCCCATCGCTCTGTGCGCGCGCAATATATGCAGTCACCAAAAAATCATTGCCGTGTTCCCTCCGGAGCTGATTACCAATCTCACGCATCGCCGATCGATCAGGTTCGCGACCTTGTTTCTTTATTTCTTCGATGAGGAGTGCCCGAACGTGATAGTGCGTAAACCCTTTCTGTGTAGTGAGGTACTCGACGACAGTTCCCTTTCCCGCTCCATCTGTGCCGGTCACCCCGATGATCATGCTCCTTTTTTCTTAGGACGACGCTGCCAATTTGCAATCTGAACGAGGAGTGGTGATGCGAGGAAAATGGATGAATAGGTACCGGCAATCATACCCACAATGAGCGTGAGCGAGAAGTCTTTAGTTGCAGCAGGACCCAAGAAAAAGAGTGCAAAGAGTACGATGATAACCGTAATGGAAGTGTTGAGCGATCGAGTGATTGTCTGTGCAACACTTCTCCCTACCACATCGCTAAATTCTTCAAATTTCTTTTTTTCTTCATTGAGTCGAAGATTCTCTCGGATACGATCGAAGATCACAATCGTGTCGTTGATAGAAATACCCAAGATGGTGAGGAGCGCAACGATAAAGAGGACGTCGGCTTCAGCGCCGCGCGCGTAACCCAAATACGCAAAAAGTCCCATGGGAATAATGATGTCGTGCATCAATGTGACGATCGCGACGAGGCCGTACTTCCATGACGCCACCGGCTTCGAAACGTGGCGAAATGCAAACGCAATAAAGATGATGATCGAGAGCGTCACAAGTGTGATTGCAATCCATGCCTTTCTGAAGAGCTCGGCGCCGATTGACGGTCCGACCGAATTGAACTGCACTTCGGTCACGGCGCCAAGCCCTGAGAGAGATTCCATGAGCGCTGTCTTCTCCTCGGGTGTAAGCTCCCGCTGACGAAGCATGTAATCATACTCCCCCGATGGCTGTACGCGGATCTCTCCGTATGAAAGCGGCTCAAGTGCAGCATGCACCTCCTCTACTTGCGGGCGTCCTTCAGGATACGAAACCTGGAGCAGCGAACCTCCCGCGAGGTCAATTCCCGGTTTCAATCCCCACACCGCGAGCGCACCGATTGAGAGCACAACGAAGATCGCAGGAATGATAAAGAAATATTTCTGGTATGTGATGATATTCATATGATCAGAATTTGAAGCCTGAGTGAAGTAAGAATCGACCGAGCGGCTTTTCAGCATCAAGCCCGATTGCAAGCAAAAGCGTGCGACTCACCGTGATTGCCGAAAACATCGACACGGCAACACCGATCGCAAACACGAGCGCAAATCCTTTAATCAAAGCTGTACCAAACCAAAACAGAATCACACTCGCAATAATGTGCGTGATGTTTGAATCACGAATTGCGAGCCATGCACGCGCAAATCCTTCTCGGATCGCTTCATCAGTCTTCTTCCCTGCAGCAAGTTCTTCCTTCAGACGTTCTGCAATAAGAATATTGGCATCAACCGCAAGACCGACTGACAGGATGAATCCCGCAATACCCGCAGCGGTGATCACAATCGGTACAAGCTTCAAAATCGCAAGCATCATGACTACATAGAGTGAAAGCGCGAGCACTGCGACAAAACCCGGCAAACGGTACCAGAGAATCATAAAGATCGAGAGAAGTATGAAGCCGACGACACCTGCATATACACCTGCACGAAGTGCTTCGTCGCCCAGTGATGCACCAATGGTCTGCGAACTCGCAAGCTCGATCGGCACCGGCAGTGCACCAAAGTTGAGATTGCGAACGAGTTCACGGGCTTCTTCGGGAGTAAAATTACCCGAGATGGTTGCGGTGCCGCCCGCAATCGGCTCACGAATGACGGGTTCTGAAAGTGAAACACCGTCGAGAAATATCGCGAGCTGTTCGCCGATGTGATCAGTCGTAATCTGCTCAAAAAGTTGAGCGCCCTCTTCATTAAATGTGATGACGATGATCGGCTCATTTGAAAGCCCACTGCCGGCTGTTTGACCGAATTGAAGCGTCGCGCGCTCAAGATATCGGCCCGTGAGACCAGTATCGATGTATCGATCGCTCGTCGCGGTCACGTCGATCGGCACTGCGCCTGACGAACTCGACGCGACGAGCGCAGAAATACCACTCAACACGTCCGCACTCACCGCGTTCGGATCGACAAGCTTAAATTCAAGAAGCGGCGTCTTGCCGATAGCATCGACCGCCGCATTGATATCGGTCACCCCCGGAAGTTCAACAATCAGGCGCTGCTCACCCCCTGCCACAACACTTCCTCGCTCAACCTGCACAATCGGTTCAGAAACACCAAAGACATTGATTCGTCGCTCGATCACGTCGCGAAGCGATGCCATCGCCCCGTCAACCTCACCCTCAGCGACCGCAGACACATCCGCACGGTAGACGAGATGACTTCCGCCAGCGAGATCGAGACCGAGTTTAAATGGAAACCGCGCTTCCGGATTTACCGTATTTGCGTAGACAAAATACGAGAGTGCAATACCAAAAATAACAACAACGAGTGCTTTAGTGATAAGGAAAAATCGAGTGCGCTGCGTATTTTCTGTTGGTTGTTCGGTCATAATACCCTCCTGTTATAACAAGGCTCGGCTAGTGCGTCCACTAACCTTCCTGCTTTGCCTCGCGGAGCGTCAGGAGATTTTCAAAAATAGCGGAGACGGTAATGGGACCGATGCCGCCTGGGACCGGCGTAAATAAGGCCGCTTTCTCTTCACACCGAGGATCAGCATCGCCAACGAGCTTCCCCGCGTCCTCAGACGAACCTGCATCAAAAATGAGTACGCCATTTTTGATCATGTCAGGAGTGATAAGCCCCGGAACTCCCGCACCAAGCACCACCACATCTGCTTCTCGTATCATGTCTGCAAGATCATGCGTCTCCTTCGTTGCAATTAATACCTGTGCTCCTTGATGCGCAGCCCATACTGCTGCAGGCTTCCCAACAAGACGACCGCTTCCTACAACAACCGTCTGCTTCCCCTTAAAGGAAACATTGTACGCTTCAGCGATCGCACGAATTGCCGCAACCACTGGTGGCAGGACAAATGATTGATCCTGCTCAAGCAGCATTGTTGCCTCTTCTCCGATCGCGTCAACATCATGCGTAGCAGGAATCGCCGCCAGCACTCCAGCAACATCAACGTGCTGCGGAAACGGCAGCTGCACGATGATGCCATCACACGTCGGCAATAATTGCGTAAGTGTTTCAACAACCTCCTCAGTTGTACGCTCAGGTGAACACGAATGGAGGTCGATCACTGCGCCGACGCGTTCAGCACACGCAATCTTAAGCGAAAGAAATTTCTGTGTCGCAAGATTGGGAGCACAGGTCAGGATAGCGAGGCGCGGTTTTTGGTCGTACTCGAGAATAGCTGCACGTACCCGCGCCTCAATGTCCTTTGCAATCTGTGTACCCTGTACGCGCATGTGCACTCAAATATTTTTTACACCAAAATCACTTGCGAGTTTTGCGAGCCCTTCCTCAAAAGAAACAGTCGGCGTATACCCAAGTACGGTGCTGATTTTCTGAACATCCGCAATAGCGTGGCGTATCTCAAGACGGGACGGAAGATACTCTACCGGACCACCAATCATCTGTGCGAGTGTCGCAACTGAAGTACCCTTTCCTGTCCCTACATTAAATACTGCATTTTCGGGAACAACACCTAATTCAACTGCTCGAATATTTGCCTGGACGACGTCATCAACATGCACAAAATCGCGCGTCTGACTCCCATCTCCCATTACGGTGAGCGGCTTTCCTTCTGCGCGCAGCTGTAGAAACTTTCCAATAACCGCAGCATATGAACCATGGGGATCCATGCCGCTGCCATAAACATTAAAATACCGGAGAGAGACTCCCTCGATACCATACACACGTCGCCATGTCTCGAGCATGCACTCGCCTGCATATTTATGGAACGCATAAGGACTCATCGGTCGAGGCTCCATATCTTCATAAAAGACTTCACTATCCTGAATCCCATATACTGCGGCCGAAGAAGAAAATACTACGCGGCGCACACCTGCCGCGCGTGCCGCTTCGAGCACGTGCAGCGTCCCATCAAGGTTTACTTTATGTGTACCAACCGGATCTTCAATCGACACCGGAACACCGGGTATTGCAGCGAGATGAAATATCGCATCAGCACCTACAAATATTTCTTTTGACAATGGATTCTCCACAGAGATGCGCTCAAAAACCACAGATTCTGGAAGATTGGTATGCTCTCCTGCACGCAGATCATCGATCACACGCACATGCGCACCCGCGCTGACAAGCGCGCGCACGAGGTGGGAACCAATAAAACCAGCGCCGCCCGTTACTACGTATGTTTTTCCAGTATGGTCGTACATATACATGATTGATTAGGTCCCACTGCGGAGCGCGAGCGTCTTGATCGTTTTGAGGACAATCTCGATATCAAGAAGAACGGAACGACGCTTGAGATAGAAAAGGTCATACGAAAGTTTTGCAACGGTCCGTTCAACATCCACTTCTCCACGCGGCACTTCAAAATTATTGATCTGTGCCCAACCTGAAAGACCCGGCTTGATCAGATGACGCATATTGTAGTACGGAATTTTTTCAGCATACACCTGCGCACGGGCAGGAAATTCGGGACGCGGACCAATAAATGAGAGATCGCCTCGGAAAACATTCCAGAGCTGTGGCAATTCATCGATGCGGAGCGCGCGCAGTACGCGGCCAAGCGGGGTGACCACGAGCTTTGTATCGAGCGTCATGCCTGAATCCATCCCGTTCATGGTACGAAATTTGAGGATAGAAATCGGACGATTATATTGTCCGAGTCGCTGTGCTCGATAGAGTATCGGGCCGCGGTCATGAATTTTAATAGCAAGGGCGACGAGAGGAAAAAGAATCAAGCACGGAACGAGGAGTAATGATGCGCCGACGATATCCATACTCCGCTTCAAAAAGTCGTACGCGTAGTGTGGCGCTTGTGTCGTCACATTCTCGAGAAACCAGGTCTCACCAATGAGCGACGGAGGTACACGATGAAAGACTTGCTCATAGAGCGCGTGTACGCTCATAAAACGAATATCTGAATGTAGGAATGTGAGCTGATAATA
>CAZBQV010000018.1:2795-5080 GCA_964494235.1 uncultured Candidatus Saccharibacteria bacterium | reverse complement strand
TTCCTTCGTATGAGATGCTGCATAGCAGGTATGATACGTATCAGCCGCGCAACCGCAAGCTCTCTACGCGAGTACACATGGTATAACAGTAACACACTACCAAAGGATGCGGTCTAGACACGGCATGAAAACTCCTCAAAAAATACTCTTCCTAATCACCAAATCAAACTGGGGCGGCGCCCAGCGATATGTCTTTGATTTGGCATGCGAAGCAAAAACCCACGGGTACGAACCAATTGTTGGCTGTGGAGGAAACGGCATACTCACCTCAAAGCTCCACGAACGAAATATCCGCACCACCTCTATTACGGCATTTCAGCGAGATATTAATCTCGTCAAGGAGCTTCAGTCTTTTTTTGACGTACTCCGGATTATCAAAGCCGAACGACCAGACCTCGTCCACGTCAACAGCTCAAAGGCGGGCGGCATTGGAGCACTTGCGGCGAGACTTCACGGCAGCGCGTGCATCATATTTACCGTGCACGGTCTTCCCCAGCGAGAAAAACGTTCGTTCTTGTCGCGAACAATAATTGCATTCGCCACTTGGCTCACCGCTATCCTCTCGCACCGCGTCATTACAGTCACCAAAGCTGATGCAGAGATTCTTCAGAAACAGCCCTTCTTAAAAAAGAAGGTTCATCATATTCAACTTGGCATAGAGCACGCAGCCCTACCCACCACTGAAGCACGGGCGCGTATTCGGGATCACCTTGATCAGAAAAACCGGGAAAAGCTCAGTGAAGACAATCTCTGGATAGGAACAGTCGCAGAGCTCACTGCCAATAAAGGCCATCGGTACGCACTGGAAGCATTCAGTGCTCTTGTGCGCACGCATCCAGACGCGCGATACATCCTCATCGGAAGTGGCGAACTTGAAAACGAACTGCGGCTCGATGTGGAGAAACGTGGCCTTCAAGACAAGGTCATTTTTGCAGGTTTCGTGCCTGACGCCGCATCACTCTATGCTGCATTCGACATGTATGTAGCCTCTTCAGTAAAAGAAGGTCTCCCCTACACCATTCTTGAGGCGCTCATGACCGGTATTCCGGTTATTGCAACGCGTGTTGGAGGAATACCTGAAGTCATCGCACACGGAGTGTCTGGACACCTCGTCGCATCTGAATCTTCTGCCGAACTCGCAACATCGATGGCTCAACTCGCAGAAAATGAACCCTATCGGACTACCCTCGCAAACAACGCGCAAGCTGAGGCTGGCCGACTCCATACAAAAGCAGCAATGGCAAACGAGACGTTTACCTTGTATCAGGAATGTACACAACCTAAGGATGCCTAGCGTGTGGCGGGTGCTACCATAGTGGTATGTCAGTACAATTTGATGAACAGGATTACAATCGACCAAATCCGATGCAGCAGCAGTCGCATGGTGCAGTGACCAATTTGATCATGAAGCTCGGCCTCGCAAAAGAGCCCGGGCAGGCAAACACCGTCATGCTCATTATTGCAGTCGTCGCGATTGCACTCTCGATTTTCCTCGTCTTCTTTTAGTCGTCTTTTTGAGCACGAGACCGCGCGCCACCCATTATGGCTGGCGCGCGGTTTTTGCGCATACCCATGACGATGCCGAGACAGAGGAACTCCGTCACAAGGTGCGACCCACCGTAACTCAAGAATGGGATCGTGGTGCCCGTCACCGGAAGCAAACCGATATTGATGCCGACATGGACAAAAAAGTGACTCATGAAAAGTACCGCAGTTCCCACCGCAAAAAAGCGTTCGAAGTTGCTTCCACCTAAAAGCGCATGGTAGACCAGACGCCAGATGACAACGCTGAATAGAGAAAAAAGTACAAGCACACCAATGATGCCCCACTCCTCAGCAAAGGCTGCAAAAATAAAGTCAGTCTCATACTCGGGCAGAAACTGAAGTTTTGATTGTGTACCGAAGCCGACGCCTTTCCCCACCACCTGCCCTGAACCAACTGCAATCATTGATTGGTACGCGTTGTATCCTGCGCCCTGAATGTCTGCAAGCGGATTGAGGAAGGTCAAAATTCGCTGCTTTTGATAATCTTGAAACCCGAATGACCATAAAAGCGAAAAGACGATGAGACCGAGCGAACCGACGAGCGCCAGATGTCGAAATGAAATACCTGAGACAAGCACCATACCAAACCAAATACCGAAGATGATGATCGCCGATCCGAAGTCCGGCTGCACAAAAACAAGTACGAAAACGAGGCCTGCGTAGAGCCCTGAAATGAAGATGTGTTTAAAGTGTGCGATTTCAATATGACGCTTTGAAAAATACTTTGCGAGCACGAGAAT
>CAZBQV010000018.1:0-2695 GCA_964494235.1 uncultured Candidatus Saccharibacteria bacterium | reverse complement strand
ACGATGATCTTCCGCGCATCAGGATTATGACGTGTTGAAAGGAGCTCCTCACGCGCACGCATGATTCCGTCTCCCGTATTTGTCTCTCCTGTTTCTTCTTCAGGTGCAATCTTCAAATTCCGAATGAGGGACTGCGCTGCGGCGCGATTGAGATTCAGCGGTTGTGCAACCGTTGCCTTCGTTGCGTACGTGACGACACTTACCTGATCCTTCTCACGCATACGCCCTGCAAAAGATGATGCCGCGGCGAGCGCAGACGTAATTGGCTGTGGCGGCGTGCCGCCATCGTTATTCATGCTTCCCGAAAGGTCGATCGCGATCACCACATCGGTCGGGACTTCACAGCTCCGCACTGTCTTTGCGATTGGCTCTGGCCACGTGAACACCACCTGTTTTTCTTCACGTCCATCGAAGCGCGGTACGACGCTCTGCGAAGCGGTAAGCGCTGTGCCGCGCGCATTAAAGATCGTCGCAACCACCTCGACATCTTCTTCGTCCTCAAGTGACGTGTTGTAGAGCACGGTATCGAGACGCGGAAGCACGTCGGCATTCTTCAAGACACGCGACCGCACCTCAAATTGCTCACGCCCCGCTGTTGCCGTCTGCCATTCCTCAACTGGCTCTATTTCGAGGAAGGTACGTGCCGGCTCCTTTGTCCCCACCGGAATGCGGCCTTCGAAGATTGGATACACGCTGTCCGGCGGCAAAAAAGTCGCACCTGATCGCGTCGTAATGACGCCGCCGCGATCATCGTACAAGGTGAACGTGTACTTCACTTCCGGCGAGCCGACATTTTGATTTCGATTTTCTACATATGCAACGGCGTTGTATTGTCCTTCCGTTACACGGAACGCCTGCGCCCACAGCACGTTTGGTTCGGTCACATCAAACGCACAAACGCGACTGCATGCGCCACCGCAGTCAACGCCACGCTCATCGCCATTCTGACGGCCATCAAAGCAAGTCGGCGCTTCGTAGATGAACTCAAAATACCCGATCGTTGCAAATGCAACGATCACAATCAGAACACCACCGATGTACTGTACACGCCGCCAAAATGCCCACGCTCTGCTATGCATGATTCATATTGTATCAGAACGGCCGATGCGCATGCGCATCGGCCGTTCATCAAACATCCCTTTCCTTATACCATCATGAATAAGAACGCTGCGCCCACCAATGCCCCGCCCAATGCCATATACAAAATATCTTGATGCATGACGACATTGTAGCAGGTAAAAGAAAAACGCCGCATGATTGCAGCGTTTTTCTGTGTATTAAATTTTTATTCCAACTTAAGCGAAGCAAAACAATTTTTGAAAAGGGCTTGCGGTCAGGGGTTGCTTTTCAAAAATTGGTTTTGTGGAGCATTTACTTAAGAAAGTACAGAGGAAGGATTGAAGACTTTAAGTGGTTCGAAAGCATCCCATGCTTTCTCACACCTACTTCCCTCAAAGAAAATTGCAATGTATTGAAGACTTTAAGTTGGCGGCGACCTACTCTCCCTTCAAAGAAAGTACCATCGGCGCGCGGAGGCTTAACTTCCGTGTTCGGAATGGGAACGGGTGGACCCCTCCTGCTGAACCACCAACTTAAAACCTTCAATTCAACATGATATTGAATTGACTACATATTCTCTTCGACAGGTTACACAAACGTAAAGCGACGTCCAACATTCCCTACAGGAATTAACGTTCTATTAGTACACCTCGGCTCCGTACATTACTGTACTTCCACCTAGTGCCTATCAACCTGATCATCTCTCAGGGAACTTAATGATTCATTATCTTGGAGTTGGCTTCCCGCTTAGATGCTTTCAGCGGTTATCCATTCCGAACATAGCTACTCGGCAGTGCCGCTGGCGCGACAGCCGATAGACCAGAGGTTCGTTCATCCCGGTCCTCTCGTACTAGGGACAAATCTCCTCAAGAATCGACGCCTGCAGTAGATAGGAGACCAACCTGTCTCACGCATGATTCCACGAATTACTCCGTGCATTGGACTGTAGCTTCACCTGTATCACTTACGTGATCCAGGGCTTCTGACGTTCAGTCTCTACGGGCTCGAGCGAGGAGGAAAGAGAAAGCATGCTTGCTCTTTATCTCCGAGCGAAGAGTCCGTATCAATCGCCGTTTTGGCTGATTGATACAGGGCCATCGCTCTTTCACTTGATTCCCTCGGTATCGCCCTCGCTTTCGCGTTCGGGTTCCACCGATATTAGTCAGCTTCATCATGTACGAATACGTACATGACCGCCGTGATGTGATTGGTTCTATTCTTTTCATTTCATGAGTTTGATTCTTGAAGATCCTCATGAAATGAACTAGACGAAAAGCTCGATTGTGTCGTATAGAGTGGATTTAGACTGCTCACTCTCCGAATATTCGGAAGTTGAACGGTCTAAACCCAGCTCGCGTATCTTTTTAAATGGCGAACAGCCATACCCTTGGGACCTGCTCCAGCCCCAGGATAAGATGAGCCGACATCGAGGTGCCGAACCGTGCCGTCGCTATGGACGCTTGGGCACGACTAGCCTGTTATCCCCAGGGTAACTTATATCGGGTAATCTCCGGCCGCATCTAACGCGGACCGTCGGTTCACTATGCTCTGCTTTCGCATCTGCTCGGCACCTACGCCTTACAGTCAAGCTGGCTTTTGCCATTACACTATCGGCACGGTTTCCATTCGCGCCTAG
>CAZBQV010000017.1:11843-14145 GCA_964494235.1 uncultured Candidatus Saccharibacteria bacterium | reverse complement strand
CCGTAGCTTGCAGCGTGCGCTTTGTTGAAACCGTACGCGGCAAACGGCTCGATGAGCTTCCAGAGTTTTTCGGCCGTTGCGGGCGAGAGTTTTCCATACTCAACGAAGCCTTTGAGCAGCTTCTCTTTTTCAGCGGCCATGACTTCAGGAATTTTCTTTCCCATCGCTTTGCGGAGCTTGTCGGCTTCGAGCCATGAGTAACCGGCGAGCTCGCGCGCAATCATGAGCACGTCGTCCTGGTAGGTGACAACGCCGTACGAACGATCAAGGATTGTCTTGAGTCGTGGATCAAGGTATGAGATGAGCGATGCGTTGTGTTTGCGTTCGATGTACTGTGGGATCGATTCCATTGGGCCTGGGCGGTAGAGTGCAACCATCGCGTTGATGTCGTGAATAGAAGAGGGGCGAAGATCTTTAAGGAAGCGCGTCATGCCGGAGCCGTTCAATTGGAAGAGGCCGAGTGTCTCGCCGCGCGCGAGCATCTCGAATGTTTTTTGATCGTCGAGTGGTACGTTTTCAATATCGATATCGATGCCGCGTATTTTTTGCACGCGCGCTACAGCGTCGGCAAGAATCGAGAGGTTGGTGATGCCGAGGAAGTCGAATTTCAGAAGACCGACGCCGTCTTCGCCGACCGAACGCATGTCGTACTGGGTGATCATTTTGCCGCTGCCGTCTTCTTTGTCGGCTTTCGGATCGGGTTGGAGCGGGACGAAGTCAGTCAGTGGGGCGGGTGCGATCACGACGCCAGCCGCATGTACACCCACGTGGCGCACCCGCCCCTCGATCTTTTTTGCAAGATCAATCACTTCTTTCGTCTCGGCATCCTTTTTATAGAGCGTCGCAAGATCGGGCTCGATTTCGAGTGCGCGCGCGATGGTCATCGGGAAGCCTTGTGAACCCATCGGGATGAGTTTCGCAATACGGTCGCCGGTGGCGTATGGATAGCCAAGTGCGCGCGCGACATCGCGCACGACGGCGCGCGCGAGCATCTTACCGAATGTACCGATCTGTGCGACTTTGTCCGCGCCGTATTTTTCTTTTGCGTATTCGATAATCTCGTCGCGTCGGTTGTCGGCGTAGTCCATGTCGACGTCCGGCGCGGACGGGCGCTCGGGGTTTAAGAATCGCTCGAACGGAAGCTTGTACTCAATGGGATTTACATTCGTAATACCGAGGACGTAGGTGACGAGCGATCCTGCGACCGAACCGCGGATGGTCGTAAGGATTTTGCGTTCGCGCGCTTCTCGCAGGAGGTCGCCTACCACGAGGAAGTATTTCGCGTACCCTTTCATCTTGATGACGGAGAGCTCGTATGCGACGCGTTCTTTTATGACTGGATCCTCGGGGTCGAGCCCGCGCCAGGTGATGCCCTTGTATGCGAGGTCGGTAAGTTCGTCGTCTGGTGTCTTGCCGCTTTCGATGATGTAGTCAGGGAAATACCAGGTGCCGATTTCAATTTCGACGTTGCATTGCTCGGCGATCTTCACCGAATTCTCGAGTGCTTCGGGAATGTCTTTAAAATATTCTGTCGCCTGCGCTTGTGTAATAAATGAAAAGTCCTCGTCACGTTCGTCAAATTCGTTGGTGGTCTCGACGGTGCCGCCGGTTTGAATTTTCACCATCGTCTCCCGCGCCAGTCGGTCCTCGGGCTTGATGTAGTAGATATCGTGTGCGGCGACGAGGGGCGTATCGGTGTGTTTTGCGAAGGCGATAATCTTTTGCTGTAACTCTGTGTGGCCGGGAATCTCAGGATGGTGCGTGATTTCAAGGTAGAGGTCATCGCCGAAAATAGACTTGTACCATGCAAGGTGTGCGTGGGCTCGCTCATTGTCATCAGCCTTGAGCGACTGTACCGGCTCACCGGCAAACGATGGAATAATGCAGATGAGGTCATCTTTGTATTGCTCGATGAGTGCACGATCGAGACGAGGGCGGTAATAGAAGCCGTTGATATAGGACTCGGTCACGAGCTTGATGAGATTTTTGTAGCCGGCAGTTGTCTTTGCGAGGAGGACGATGCGCGAGCGCGGCTTGTCGATCGATGCTTCGCGATCGAAGCGCGTGCGTGGTGCGAGGTACGCGTCGATGCCGATGATCGGCTTGATACCTTCGTCGACGCACGTTTGGTAGAAATCAACCGCTCCGTAGAGATTGCCGTTGTCGGTGAGTGCGAGCGCGGTCATGCCGTCTGCTTTTGCTGCCGCGACGAGCTCGTCGACGGTGGGAAGGGCATTGAGGAGCGAGTAGTGGCTGTGGGTGTGGAGGTGGACGAAATTGCTCATGTGGAGACATTATAGCG
>CAZBQV010000017.1:10670-11743 GCA_964494235.1 uncultured Candidatus Saccharibacteria bacterium | reverse complement strand
GTGGATGAGGCGGGGCGGGGGGCGCTTGCGGGGCCGGTGGCGGTTGGCGTTGCGCTTGTGCCGAGAGATTTTGATTGGAAACTCATTCCAGGTGTGAAGGATTCAAAGCAGCTCTCAGAAAAGAAACGCGAGGAAATATTTCTCCGCACTCGCGCATTTCAAAAAGAAGGAAAGCTCGACTACAAAGTTGCGCTCGTTTCTGCGGCGACCATTGATCGGAGGGGAATAACGGCAGCGGTCAGAATGGGAATAGCGCGTGCACTGAAGAAACTTCCTCATGACATTGAGGTGGTTGAGGTGCGTCTTGATGGTTTGCTTCACGCACCGGCGCACTATCTTCATCAGCAGACAATTGTCCGTGGCGATCAAACGGAGCCTGCGATTTCGCTTGCGTCGATTATGGCAAAAGTGACGCGTGATCGGCATATGGTCGCGCTCGCGAAGAAATATCCAGCGTATGCGTTTGAGGTTCATAAAGGGTACGGGACGCTCGCGCATCGGACGCATATTAAAGAGCACGGAGTCTCCGATATCCACCGACGATACTTTTGTCGGTTTGCTAATGATTGACGACGGGTGTAAAGTCTTTTCTAGTGCCTTCTCGCGCGGGGAAGCGAGGGGAGGTAGTCACCTCATGGGGGACAAATGGTACACGAAGTAGGGCCGGCGGAAGCGCTGGCTACATATAGGGATCCGAGGGTGCTCCTCGAGATTCTCTCCTGCGCAGGCGGACGGGAGGCTTCGCTCTGTGAGAGCCGGTGGTGTCTCAATTGCGGCACCGCCGTCTGTCCAGGAGCTCGTTCCGAGGGGTACTGCCGTGAGTTCACGCTCGCGGCAGAAACCGCTGAAGGGGCAGAAGCGCTCATTATCTCAGCGCTTCTGTCGGGAGACCAGACCTGAAGTTCGGTCGTGTGCTCGGGGACACCTCCCCCGAGCCGCGGCTTTTTTGTTTATAGGGGCTCTATTGCCAATAAACGCTTATTTTGTTATAGTCTTGCCACTATGGTAGTACGAATGCGTCACAACCGGTCTCAGACCGCAAATCGCCGATCTCACCACGCGCTTAAGGCGGC
>CAZBQV010000017.1:8841-10570 GCA_964494235.1 uncultured Candidatus Saccharibacteria bacterium | reverse complement strand
GGAAGCGAGAAGGGAGAGAAATAATTTTGCGATAATCCACACCAAAGCCCGCATATGCGGGCTTTGTTCTTTCTATGCGTGCTAGGATAAAGCCAGCGAAACGCATTCTGTATGGCAAACCGGCACCTTTCGAGAAGTATTGTTCTCCAGTCACTCTTTGAATGGGATCTTAATAATGTAGGTAAGAGCGACGTACGCGACGTCCTCGATCGAAACGTCTCTGAGTTTGCACCCAATAAATCTGACATGCCGTTCATGGAACGACTCCTTGATGGCGTGCTGCAAAAGCAAAAAGAACTCGACCTCGTGATAGAAAAAGCTGCACCCGAATGGCCAATTGACCGCATCTCACCGGTTGATCGCAACATCCTCCGTCTCGGCCTCTTCGAGCTTCTTTTTTCTGATCGTAAAGAGGTGCCGGCAAAAGTGGCGATCAACGAGGCGATTGAGCTTGCAAAGCAATTCGGCGGCGATAATTCAGGACGATTCGTGAACGGCGTACTCGGCGCGGTCTACAAGGAAATCGGTGAGCCGGGTAAAGAAGAGAACTCAAAGCGTAAGCAGCGCAATGTTCCCTACGAAGAAATGCCAGTTGAACACCTTGTCGGTGCGGTGGTGTATGCAGAGGACGGCGGCGATGTGCATCTCGCACTCGTCCATGATATTTTCGGGCACTGGACGCTGCCGAAGGGTGGTGTAGAAGACGGCGATGATCTTGAGGCAGGGGTGGTGCGTGAAATCAAGGCAGAACTCGGTCTCGATATTGTTGTCGAGCAGAAGCTCGGTGAAAATGAGTATGTGGCATCTGATCCGGAGAAGGGAAAGAAGCGAAAACACGTGACCTACTTCCTCGCGAAAGCGAAATTTGAGGAAATAAATCTCGAGAAGAAGGGGGGTCTTGACGATGCGCAGTGGTTCAAGATTGCCAAGATCCTCGAACTCAATTTTTATGAGGATATCCTGCCGATTGTGACCAAGGCGGTCACGATGCTTGTCGGACGGGGCAGAACATCGTAGACTCCATTTGTATGACAGATACCGGCACCCTTAAGAGACTCGAGCAATTGCTCGGAGTCTCGTTTTCAGATACAAACTACCTGCTTTCCGCGATTACCCACCGCTCATTTCTGAATGAAAATCGCGACGCGGTGCAGGAGCATAATGAGCGGCTCGAGTTTCTCGGCGACGCAGTGCTCGAGCTTGCGGTCACCGATTTTCTTTTCCGAGAGTATCCACAGAAGGCAGAAGGAGAACTGACAGCGATTCGTGCAGCGCTCGTGAATACCAACACGCTCGCAGAGACCGCGACGACGCTCGGTATCAATGAATATCTCTTGCTCTCAAAGGGTGAGTCAAAGGATGTGGGGCGTGCGCGGCAGTATATTCTCGCCAATGCGTTTGAGGCGATTGTCGGTGCTATCTACCTCGACCAGGGCTATGATGCCGCGCGCGACTTCATTGCTTCGCAGCTTTTTGGAAAGACTGAGCGTATTGTCGAGAAGCGCCTCTGGCAAGATGCAAAGAGTCGCTTCCAGGAACGTGCGCAGGAGATGGTCGGCATCACGCCTGCGTATCAGACGCTGAAAGAAGTCGGTCCTGACCATGATCGTACGTTCACGGTCGGCGTCTTTCTCGGCGAAGAATGTGTAGCAAAGGGCGAGGGGCGTGCAAAGCAGGAAGCAGAGCAAAAAGCTGCGGAGAATGGATTGGCAGCGAAGGGGTGGGGGTA
>CAZBQV010000017.1:7260-8741 GCA_964494235.1 uncultured Candidatus Saccharibacteria bacterium | reverse complement strand
GGATCAGTGAAGATTGTGCTCGATAATGAGAAGCGCGTGTTCCCCGTTGATTTTGATGAGGTGACGGTGGAGCGTGTCGTACATCGTGACGGCGTGAATGAATACTCGATTAATGGGTCGCGGGTGCGCCTCAAAGATGTGCAGGAGCTTCTTGCAGCAGCAAATATCGGTCCGACCGGGCACCACATCATTTCACAAGGCGAGGCCGATCGTATTCTTTCATCGAGTCCAAAAGAGCGTCGAGAAATGATTGAGGACGCACTCGGACTGAAGATCTATCAATACAAAAAATCAGAGAGCGAGAAGAAACTTGAGAAGACGAAGGAAAATATTGCGCACGTCGAGTCGCTTCGAAAAGAAGTACAGCCACACCTTCGCTTTCTTGAAAAGCAGGTAAAGAAGATAGAAAAGTCGATCGAGCTCCGTGATGCGCTCGCTGAGCAGTACGTCGTGTACTTGAAGCGTGAGGACGTGTATCTCGAACATACGGCAGCACGACTTGCAGAGGCACGCAAAAATCCGGAGGCAGAGCGTGCGCAGCTTGAACGTGAACTTGCTCGCGCGAAGGAAGTGCTCGCAAAAGCTGAGAAAGACGAGAAGCGTGATGCGCTCGTGGCGCTCGAAGAGAAGCTTGCCACGCTCCGCATAAAGCGTCAGGAGGTGCTCCGTGAGAGTGGGCGCGTTGAAGGGCAGCTCGGGTATCTTGAGCGTTCAGTGGCAGAACATGCGCGTAAGCGTGAGCGTGAGGAACGTGGTCCGATCGCGTACGCTGATGTGAAGCGCGCAATTGATTCGGTCGAAGAGGCTGCGCAAAAAGCAGAGACGATTGCGGACGTGGTGGGTCTGCGCAAAGTGATCGAGGGTATCATGCGGACTCTCCGCTCATTCCTCAATGAAACAGCGCGCACCGAACACTTTGATGCAGAGCGCGAACGCATCGAGACCGAGCTTCTCGAGCTCAGGAAAGAGAAGACAAAAAATGACGAAATGCTTGCGGCAGTAGAAAAAGAGGAGCGTATCCTTGGTGAAGAATACAGTGCGCTCAAAGCATCAATTGAGGCTGAGACGCACGAGAGTCGTCAGGCTGAGCATGAAGTATTTCGCATCATGGGCCGCCAGCGGGAGATTGCAGATATGTTGAATGCAATTGAGCGTGAGAGCGAAATGCTTGCGCGTGACAAGGAAGATTTTTTACGTGAAGTACAGGAAGCGATCGTGCTCGTTGGTCGTGAGACAGCTGCGTATAAGGATCGGACAACTGATAGCGATGGACGCGCGCTTCAGATAAGCGAAATCGCAAAAGAAGATCGTTCCGTACAGCATGGACGCCGTCGTGAACTTGAGAAGATGAAAATACGCCTTGAGGAGCTTGGCGGCAGTGGAAGCGAAGAAGTGATGAGAGAGTATAAAGAAGTGAGTGAGCGTGATGCATTTCTTACGCGTGAGATTGCCGATATGGAGCAGTCGGTCGTGACGCTCGA
>CAZBQV010000017.1:1769-7160 GCA_964494235.1 uncultured Candidatus Saccharibacteria bacterium | reverse complement strand
ATCTTTGCAATGAGTCAGGTCAACCCGCCGCTCTTTGTGATTCTTGACGAGACTGATGCGGCACTTGATGAGGCAAACAGCCGTCGCTATGGCGATATGATCGAATCGCTCGCAAAGAAATCACAGCTTATTCTCATCACGCACAATCGCGAGACAATGAGTCGCGCAGGCGTACTCTATGGCGTGACGATGGGAAGTGATGGTGTATCAAAATTGCTCTCAGTCAAACTCGAGGAGGCGGTCGCGGTTGCGAAATAATTTTTTAAAAATAGTTGAGCCGGCAGTCCGTGCGCGATAAACGCACGTGACTGCCGGCTCGTTGCGATAGTGGTCGTTACTCGACGCTGTCGGCCGCATGATGTTCTCCCTCTGTTACGTCGGAGACCTCGAAGATAGAGATGACGTGGCGGCTCTTCCTGAGTGCTGCCTCGATCGTCTCAAGAGGTCCCACGACCTCGATGAGTGCCTGGCTGAAGCCAGCTTCCCTCCGCGCTTCGACCGTGAGGTAGATGCCTCCGTGCCGATTGATGAGGGCGAGCACTCGTCCGAGTGCCTCGGGAGTGTTGGCCAGGGTCAGCATGATTTGCTTTGCCATCGGCGTCCTCCTTTCTGCTAATTTTGATTATATCGCATCTAAAGAAAAACACCCGCGGCCGGAGGCCGCGGGTGGATTGCTATGAACGAGGAGCTTTCGTCCAGGTGTCTTGTACGACACCGTCGATGAAGTACGGCTCCCATTCCTCGCGGAAGATCTCCATGATGATGCGGTCGCGATACGCGCCGTTGCGGAAGTCGTGTCGTTCTTGGACACCCACCACCTTGAATCCGCATTTCTCGTAGCAACGCTTAGCACGTGGATTGTGCGAAAAGACGACGAGCGAAACCTTTCGCAGATTCCTCCGGATGAACGCGAAGTGGAGGATTTGCATGAGCGTCTCGGTGCCGTAGCCCTTATCCCACTCGCTCTTGTCGCCGATGTTGATGCCGAAGATGGCGGTGCCGTCCACGTGACTGATGTGATGAAGACCAGTCGTGCCAATAAGACGCTTTTTCCGTGCGAGCCAGATGCCGAGCGGAAATTTGTCGTCACTGGCGTACGCGTTCTTTAGCCATTCGCGCTGTGATTCAGGCGTGTGAATCTTGTCGCTGCCAAGTGTGTTTGTTACGTCGAAATCGTTCATGTAACGGAGCGTCGGTTTTACGTCCGTTTCGTTGAGGATGATGAGATCGACTCGCGCCTTCGGAAACGCGGAACGAGTTGTTACGCTGATACGCTTAGTCATAGAGATGCTCCTTTCAAGGTACATGCTGGATCAAAAATGCCCTCGCGGGTAATCCAGCCGAGGGCGAAGGGTAGTGAGAGAGGTGTCTCTATTCCGTATCTTTGGAGAAATATTTTGTCCGAAGGGAAGGAAGTCTGCGACCGCGGCTGAATACGAGTGCGTACGCTGGCACGGAAGCGCCAGCAATAAGCGCATCACAAAAGCGCTTCATTTCGGTATTCAGTTGGCGGTATGTATGCTTCATGTTCGTGAAGACGCACTGAAGAAGAGTTTCTTTCAGATATCAAAACACCCGCGGCCGGAGGCCGCGGGTGTTTTGCATATGGTGGCTAGAGTAGTGCGAAATCGAGTTGGCGGTCTTGGGGGTTGGCACTCATGAGTTTGACACGGACCTCGTCGCCGAGCTGGTAGCTCTTTCCGGTACGATCTCCCTTCACACGATAATTCTTCGGGTCGTAGTTGAAGTAGTCGCCCTTGATACTTGCGAGTTTCACCATGCCTTCTGACTTACTTTCTTTCTCTTCGACATAGATGCCCCACTCAGCAACGCCAGTGACAACTGCATCAAATTCCATGCCGACTTTATCCATCATAAACTCAACCTGCTTAAACTTGATTGAGTCACGCTCGGCAGAGACCGCTTCCATTTCGCGTTCCGAACACTGCACGGCGAGACGCTCATAGTGCGCACGATCGGTGGCGCTGACATTGATCCCGTCAAGATGCTTGCGGAGAAGCCGGTGCACCATGAGGTCAGGGTAGCGGCGGATCGGCGACGTGAAATGCGTGTAGAACTTGAACGCAAGACCGAAGTGCCCGATGTTCTTTGTAGAATATATCGCTTTTGCCATTGAGCGGATGGTGGCGGTGCGGATGAGGTTTGCTTCGGGCTTTCCGTCGATTTCTTTCAGGAGGGAATTGATCTCGACTGCTTCGACGATGCCGTTATGAGAACGGAATTCGTAGCCGAGTGCATGGAGGAAAATAGAAAGATCTTCGATCTTTTCTGCTTTTGGTGCGTCGTGGATGCGGTAGATAAACGCCATTTCCTTGCCAATTTTCTTGCTGATCGCGTCGATGTGTTCGGCAACCTTCTGGTTTGCGAGCAGCATGAAATCCTCGATCATGAGCATGCTCTCGATGCGTTCTTTAATGATGACGCGGAGTGGCTTACCTTTCTCATCGAGCTCAAATTTAACTTCTGGCTGTTCGAATGCGATTGCGCCCTTCTTATACCGCTCGTTTCGCAGGATGCGGGAAAGCTTCATGAGTGTGGAGAGCTCGTCTTTGAGTGGTCCGTCATTTTTCTCAATCACTTCCTGCGCTTCTTGATATGAAAAACGCTTGTCGGAATGGATGATGGTCTGGCCATACCACTCGCCGACGACGCGCGCATCCGGCGTCATTTCAAAGACGGCGGCAAAGGCGAGTCGATCCTCGTTTGGACGGAGCGAACAGAGGTCGTTTGAGAGTACTTCCGGAAGCATCGGGATTACGCGGTCGACGAGGTAGATAGAGGTGCCGCGCTTTTGTGCTTCTTTGTCGATCGCATCTTCTTCGCGGACATAGTGAGAGACATCGGCGATGTGGATGCCGATCTCGTAGTTGCCGTTTGGGAGCACTTGAAAGGAAAGCGCATCGTCAAAATCTTTTGCATCGACAGGGTCGATGGTACAGGTTGCGACGCTGCGGAAATCACGACGCTTCGGATCGGCGAGTGCATCTTTGAATATTTGCGCCTGATTTTCGTGGAGCGCTTTTGCAGCCTCATCTACGGCTTGTGGGAAGCCGGTTGCAAATCCGCCGCTGCGGATGATGGCGCGCATCTCTGTCTCGTGGTCGCCTGCTTTGCCGAGTACATCAATGATGTCTGCGGCGGGCGCAATCGTAGGGTCGGTCCACTCACGGAGCGTGACCGCAACCTTCATGCCGAGCATATCGGGACCAGCGTCGGGGAGAAGGAATTGGTGATGAATGCGGCGATTATCGGGACGGAGACGGTACGTGATGCCGCGCATTTCGACCATGCCGATGTATTCCTTGTGGGCGCGTTCGATGACACGGACGACCTTTCCGGTACGGCGCTCGTCTTTTTTTGGGGCGTCAAGCGTGATCTCGACCACGTCGCTGTCGAGTGCAAAACCGATTGCTTCTGGAGGAATCATGATGTCTTCCTCAAAATCCGGGATGTTTACAAAGCCTGTGCCGCGGCCGCGAACTGCAATGACGCCTTGGAGAGGCGCTTCACTTGTCTTTATAGTTTCAGTCATATGTCGGCCCTAGTATAGCAGAATACGGCTTATTTGGCCTCTGCCATTGACCGTGAATACCTTTTCTGGTACTCTCTGACCACATATGTTGAAGATGCGATTACAGCGAATTGGCCGCAAAAATAACCCGACGTACCGGGTGCTCGTTGTCGATTCCCGCCAGGGTCCAAAGAGTGGTACGTATGTCGACATCATTGGTTCACATGATCCGAAGGTAGACAACACAGTACTTGATGGTGAGAAGGCGCGCACATGGATTGCAAAAGGCGTTCAGGTGTCACCAACTGTTCACAACCTCCTCGTGACGCACAAGATTATTGAGGGAAAGAAAATCAATGTGCTCCCACGCAAGACGCCTATCGTTTCAGAAAAGCCTGCAGAAGAAGCACCGGCAGCTCCTGCTGAGGTCGCAGATGCGCCTGCTGCAGAAGAAGCTCCTGCAGAGGCTACTGCGTAGTTTTCTAATACTGAAAGTGAGAAAAATCCGCACTTATGCGGATTTTTCTGTTGACGCATATACAGAGCCCTCGTACTATGAGTGAGTACCAAAGGCAGATATGACTGGTAACTCTTGGGTGTACTGCCGCTTAACAGATTAGTTCTTGAGAACTACATAGCTATGGAACAGGATCATCAATTTCTGGAATACGTGGTGAAGGCGCTCGTTGACCACCCTGAAGATGTGAAAATAAACCGAACGGTCGACGAAATGGGCGTCCTTCTGACGATGGATGTGCATGCAGACGATATGGGGAAGATCATTGGACGTTCGGGAAACACCGCAAAGGCAATTCGAACGCTGCTCCGTGTCGTTGGTATGAAAAATAATGCACGCGTGAACCTCAAGATCAATGAGCCTGAGGGCGGGCGGGGTGTATCGGTTGGTGCTGATGAGCCGCAGACGATGAAGAGTCTCGATGAGGCGATCGATGATTTGAAGATCTAGACAAAAACCCCGCACCAGTGCGGGGTTTTTGCATTTGTGGCATACTCCCGTTATGAGATTTCATGTCGTAACACTTTTTCCAGAGGTGTGTGAAGCGTACACGAGTGCGTCTATTTTGGGACGTGCACAGAACGCGAAGAAAATAGATGTCTCATATCTTAATCCTCGCGATTTTTCAAAGGATAAGCACAAGAAAGTGGACGAGCGTCCGTATGGCGGCGGTCCGGGCATGGTGATGCAGGTTGAGCCCATTGTCACTGCGGTCGAAAAAGCGCTTAAAAAGACTCCCAAGAAAAAGAAGATTCTCCTCATGTCGCCGCGCGGGAAGGTATTTGATCAGGCGTATGCAAAAAAGCTCGCAAAGAACTATAGCGACATCGTACTCATTGCAGGTCGCTATGAAGGCATCGACGCGCGGGTGAAGAAGATTTTGAAAGCGGAAGAGGTATCGGTTGGTCCGTATGTACTCACGGGAGGGGAGCTGCCTGCACTCACGATCATTGATGCGGTTGCGCGCAATATTGAGGGAGTACTCGGTACCGGTGAATCACTTGAAGATACGCGCGTTGCAAGTGGCGAGATGTACACGCGACCTGAAATTTTCCTCCATAAAGGAAAAAAATATGTCGTGCCAAAGGTGCTTCGCGGAGGCAATCATAAAGAGATAGAGGAGTGGCGAAAAAAGAAAGGGTAGCGTACGCTTGTACGCAGGACAATAAGAGTCGGGAGGGTAGTCATGACCCTTGCAGGCCTTGTTATGTACCTCACGATCGCAAACGGCGTCTGTCTCTATGTGGTGCCGGCACCCGTACCTTTTTTTGGGTGTATGGCCACTGCATTTATGGCTGGAATTGCGGGTGTGAAGGTACTTTGACAGAAGGAAGGCCGCGGC
>CAZBQV010000017.1:0-1669 GCA_964494235.1 uncultured Candidatus Saccharibacteria bacterium | reverse complement strand
GGGATTTGACGGCTTAGTGCGGCTCTGGTACTCTACTGGCACCATAACACCGTACCGATTGAGTTCTGACTTCGGGGTTTTAATACAAGGTGCATAATCACGTTTTGGGGTGATGATATTACAAACTCGGTAGGGTGGGTTTCGGCTAGTACGCGCATATGCGCGGGCTTTTTCGTGTCTCATCGTACTGTTAATAACTTTGATTGACGAACGCAATCAAACCATTTAAGAGAAAACGCCACATTATGAAAGCATCACACAATTCAACATCACAGGCGCTTCCAAAAAAATACTTCAAGAAGTATCGCGCGCCGAAAGTTGATCTCCCTGATCTCATTGAGCCGCAACGCGAATCATTCGCATGGCTCGTTGAGCATGGACTCAAGGAAGTCTTTAAAGAATTTTCGCCGATCACCGACTATTCAGACAAAAAGTTTGAATTGCATTTTAAGAAGTATGAGATGGGTGCTCCAAAGTGTACGCCAGAGCATGCAAAGGAGAACAAGCTGACCTACGATGCGCCGCTTCGCGCAACGGTGGTGCTCAAGAACAAGACGTTCGGCGGCGAGAAGGAACAGGAGATTTTCCTAGCTGACATTCCGGTGATGACTGAGCACGGCACGTTCGTGATCAATGGTGTTGAGCGCGTGATCGTGCCGCAGCTCGCTCGTTCGTACGGTGTCTTCTTTACAGCATCGGAGTCAAAAGGAAAGACATACTTTGGTGCCAAGGTCATTCCTGCGCGTGGCGCGTGGGTAGAGATCGAATCAGAATCTGATGGCGCAATCTACGTAAAGATTGATCGCAAGCGAAAGTTTCCAGTGACGTCGCTTCTCCGCGTACTCGGCGCGAAGTCGGAAAAGGACATGCTCTCGCTCTTTGCGAATGTGCCGCATGGCAAAGAATATATCGCAGCAACGCTCGCGAAGGATCCTGCTGAGAGCGTTGATGACTCATATATTGAGATCTACAAGCGTCTGCGCGACGGTGACCTTGCGACGGTTGAGAATGCGCGTGAGTTCGTCGAGTCGATTTTCAGTGAAGAGCGCTATGACCTTTCTGAAATCGGTCGCTACCACTTCAACAATCGCTTCAATCGTTCAGTGTCTGCAAAAGATGTTGCGCGCAAGACCGTCAATCTTGATGACTTCGTGACGATCCTCGGCAACATCATGGTGCAAAACCACACACCAGGTGCATTGCCAGATGATATCGATCACCTTGGCTTCCGCCGCGTGCGCTACTTTGGTGAGATGATTCTTCAGCGTGTGCGTGTGGGTATGACGCGCATGAAGCGCAACATCCAGGACCGTATGTCGACGATTGAGTCGGAGACATCACTTCCGATCCAGCTCATCAACCCACGTCCGCTCCAGGCTGCTATTAAAGAATTTTATACAACAAACCAGCTCGCGCAGTTTATGCCGCAGCAGAACGTGCTTGCTGAGCTCGAACAGCTCCGCACAGTCTCAGCGCTCGGTCCGGGAGGTCTCACGCGTGAGCGCGCAGGCTTTGACGTTCGCGACGTGCATACCTCGCACTACGGACGCCTTTGTCCGATCCATACGCCAGAAGGCCCGAACATCGGTCTCATCCTTCGTCTTGCGATGTACTCACGCATCAACAAGTTCGGCATCATCGAGACGCCGTACGCAAAAGTTGAGAAGGG
>CAZBQV010000016.1:0-15045 GCA_964494235.1 uncultured Candidatus Saccharibacteria bacterium | reverse complement strand
CGGAAGAGGCCTTTTGCGGGTTTGTACACCTGATCGGGAAATTTTTCGACAAGTTTCCAGACACAGCCGTTGATCGTCTTTGGATGGAAAGTGGGGTCTGATGCTTGTATTTTTTCAATCAGTTCAGACCAGCGCAAACCGTTTGGATTGCGCTTGAGAAGCTGGAGCGCTTTTGTGTTTATGCGGTGGGTAACTCCGCTCGATTTTTTGGGAGTCGTTTTTCTGGTTGCCATACGTCACATACATTCTCGCTAAGTGTGCTTGATTCTGCAAGAGCTTTTCTCGAATGTATAATGATGTTCAATATGCCGATGAAGTCATTTAAGGAGCGGGTGGTGGAACTCGCGCGGAGTATTCCTCCGGGAAGGGTGACGACGTACGGAGATCTGGCCCGCGCCGCAGGCGCGGGCCCTATGGCCTCTCAGAGTATCACTAGCATTCTTTCCCGCGCGTACGAAAGCGGCGTCAGAGATATTCCGTTTCATCGGATTGTGTACGCAGGAGGGAAAATCTGGGTTAATGATGAATACCGAGTACAGCGAATGAAGCTCTATAAGAAAGAGGGAATTAAGATTGACGAGAAAGATCGCGTCGTCAATTTCGAAGAGATCCGCATCTAGTGGTAAAATAAGCAGATGAAATTATCTGAGCAAAAGTGCGTGGCGTGCGAGGGGAATACGGCGCCATTTGTCCGAGAAGAATCTGAGGTACTTATCAAGCAAGTTCCGACGTGGGTGCTTGCGGATGATGCGAAGAGCATCACCAAGAAGTATGTGTTCAAGGATTTTAAGGAGGCACTTGCATTTATTAATATTATCGGCGAGATCGCAGAATCTGAGGGACATCATCCCAATATCCATCTCACCAATTACAACAATGTTGAAATCACACTTTCGACGCATGCAGCAAAAGGCCTAACAAACAATGATTTCATCATGGCCGCAAAGATAGATGAACATCGAGCGTAAAGGAAAAGAAGAAGCCCGCCGTTAGGCGGGCTTTAAGTTTTTGTGCGACGCCATCTGCGCACGCTCTTTTTAACGAGCTTGGGGAGATCATTCCATTCTCCGCCGAAGAAGAGCTTGCGACAGATGGCGAAAGAAAGCGGCCAGACGATGAGCATTGCGCACACGAGTGCTGCGACAGGAGCGATTGGTAGAGCGATCAGTATAAGGTAGACGACCGCGCCAGTGAGCGCTGCGATTGAGGCGCGCACGAGGAGGTAGAAACGGAATTGCATGAGCAACACTCGCAGTCCCTCCCGCGGATCACGAAACGCCCAGAGCTTTTGTGTCCAGAAGTCAAAGCAGTACTCGATCAGGATGGTGACTGCAAAGATGTACCACATCCATATCTCTCCGAGCCACCAAACGAGCGCGAGTGTCGTGCTCCAGTTGAGTCCTTTTCCTGTGTAGCGTACGGCAAGATACCGGCTTGCACGGCCGGATTCTGATTTCAGGTCAGCCTCCATCGGTCCCTCTCTTTTGTCTAGGTAGAGTATAGGCTAGGGAAGCGTCGGTCACAATCTGGTGGTACTATACAGGCCACAGCTCCGGTATGAAAAAGCTTCTGACGTTTTACTCCGATTCTCACGAAATACTCTACGCGAAGTATTTTCTACCGACGTACGAGCGGTATCTTGCGGATGATTTTGTCCTGATCCCAAAGAAGGTCGACCAAATATCCCCGACCGGCGATTTCGCATCATTTCGTTTCGACGAAGTGATGCTCCAGAAGATTGATTTCATTGCATCCACCATCGAGACGAGTGGAGAAGATTTTATGTTTTCAGACTGCGATGTACAGTTTTTTGCACCGATGCAGTATGAGCTCGGTGAGTATGATGTGCTCTTCCAGCAAGATTTCTATCCCGGCAATGTCTGCGCAGGATTTTTTGTGGCAAAACAAAATGAGCGCACACACCGGTTCTTCAATCAGGCGCGTGATACGCTCGCGTCGCGCATTGGCATGCGCACCGACGATCAGATGATCATCAACGAGATGCTCCGAGAGTCGTCTCCGACAGTGCATGCGAGTATGCTTCCGAAGGAGAAATACTGGACGGTGGGAAACTGGACGCAAGGCGCGGTCTGGAATGGTGAGGATTTTGACTGTCCCGAGACGATCGTTTCGCATCATGCAAACTTTACGACGAATGTCGCGAATAAGATAAAACTTCTCGATATGGTACGCGAGAAGATGCGTGCATATGGAAAAGCTTAACGTCGACAAAATATACGTCGTTCATTACGAGAAAAATCTTGATCGGCGTGCATATCTTGAACCACTCCTTCTTCAGCTTGGGAACGAGGTAGAGTTTTGCTCATATCCACGCCGCAGTGAGCTCACGCCGGAGCTCATTGATCGATACTATACGCATGATGAGGCAGGGGCACGTCGCGCGGCGCGGCATCAGCGGGATTTTCTTCCACGTATGAACGAAGGAGGGATCGCTGCGACGATCTCGCATTTTGAGATATTTAAAAAGGCGATTGCGGAGATAGATACGACGTGCCTCATTCTTGAAGACGATGTACTCCTTAATCCAAACTTTGAGTGGTTTAATCATTTTCTTACACGCACGCCGGAAGATTGGGAGGCAATATTTCTGGGAGATGGATGCAACATGCATCATCGGCCGCTTATTGAAAATCAGGTCGCATATCGACGCGAGCGTGAGGTGACACGCTGCGCGGACTCTATTATTTATAAAAAGTCGTTACTCGAGAAGATTGTAGCGAATTACCAGACGTTCACACAGCCGATCGATTGGGAGCTTGAACTCATATTGCTTGAGCTTGGCGCGCATGTGTACTGGTGGGAGCCGACCTTGGTGACACAGGGGACTGAGCGCGGCGTCTATACATCAAACGTGAGATAAAAAGAAACCCCAGCGCACGTGCGCTGGGGCGAGTCTAAGTGTGTTCTGTTGAATCCTACTCCTCTACGTCCTTCTTCTTGAGGCGCGCAGTCGGAGAATAAGACATACTGTTCTTGATGAGGAAGACGAAGGGGTTCAGGACTTCGTCGAGTGCGATCCTCGACGTTTCCTGCCAGTCCTCCGGCATCCCGTGCAAAGTCAGCGCTTGGATGGCGATGAGCTCCTGGAGCTGCATCACCTGTCGGTCGCTGTCTTCACATGAGACCCACAGTGGGTGGCGGATGTTGAAGTGGAGGATGCCGTGGTTGACATCCAGCTCCCACAACTTGTCCGAGCCCTCCATGGCTATGTGTGAGAACTGAAGCCCCATACTCCCGCTCCGCACCATCGTCCGACGGTCTCCCTTCGGTCCTGCGACCGTGAAGGGGTTGTGCCCTTTCTTCTCCTGCACAGGTTCGGCACGATCGCGAGACACTGAGGTGTCGGCGCTCGCGCCGGACCGCTTACCGCCGGACGTGCTGACCGAACCATCCTTCTGGATACCGGTTTGCTCACTCCGAGCCGGCTTGGTGTGCCCTTCGCCGACCGAGCCCTGCGAGAAGGTGTTGAGGACGTTGGCGACCGCAGCGAATGCCGGATTCTTCAGCATTTCTGCGATCGTCTGCAGCGAACGAAGCCCGAGATCCTGATAGCGCTGATCGCTCCGCGCTTCCTGAACCTGCTTCATGTGCTGCTTGCCGTGCGCTGCATACCACGAGTCGATCGCGATGCAGAAGCCGACAAACGCCTCGTTCTGCTCGAAGCTTCGACGATTCGGATGCAACTTGATTCGAGACGCGAGGATTTCGCCCTCGAAGATGCCTGACCGCAGCGCCTGCATGACCTCGTTTGAGAGGTATTCGGAGGCGTTGCGGCAGAACAAGTCGAATCCGAATCGAAAGTCGTCCCGAAGCTCGCCGACGAGTACCTTGCCAGCGAACCCCTTGGTCGTCTTTCTCGCGAGGAACAGGCGGAAGACGATATCTCCGGCGTCATTGTCGCTGGATTTCACCTCGTCGAGGCGCTTTCCTGCAAACTTTTTCGCCGAGATCTCCTCCCGCTTCTCCTCCGTACCGTCATCGTTGATCAGGCGGATAGACACCTTGACGTCGTGACGGCGCATTGCGGCGCTGTAACGATCGAGGATGCCATCCGCAAGGGCGTTCATGTCCTTGAGGCGCGCGATGATCCGATCCTGGGTATAGCCCTGAATCGAGATCTTCGTACGCCAGGGGACATTGTTCTTTTTTCCGTTCCCCGATTTCTGACGACTGTACTGATAGTTGGGCCGGGGTGTGTGCGGCACCACGATTCGATCAGCTTGGTTCCGAATGTCGTTGCTTACGAAACGCCATTCGGTGTAGCCGATCGTCGTCGTGCGAGGACACGAGGTGAACGTGAACGACTCGCACTTCCCGAGCGGCGATATGAGCCCGATGCCGTAGCGGCCGAGCTTGCCCTGCTGCTTCACGGAAGAACAAACCGATCCGAGCGCCCGCTCGAAATCCTCGCGGCTGACCCCATCACCGTTGTCGGTGATGGTGATGGCGCGCCGCTGACGATCCCAGAAGATATCGATACGCGTCGCATTGACATCGATCGCGTTCTGGATACCCTCCATGACCACCTCGAAGATGGTGGGGTAGGTTGCTGCGATGCGCAGCAATGCCTCTCCCTGGTTGAAGTTGACCTGGCTTTTGCCAGAGTCTTCCTCCATACCTTGCTGGTTCATATTCTGTACCTTTCTGCTTCTGGTTTCTAGAGCTGGCTCCGGGCTTTTTCGCCGCAGAGTCGGTTCAGCAGGTTGGCGAGACGGAAGACTCCGTTGCCGCCCGCCAGATCACGGAGCTTCTTCCGATCCTCTGGCGAGCACTTGTCCGAGTTGACGATTTCCGCAAGGGGAATCGCAGCCTGGACAAGGTGCGCGAGCGATGTCACGAGGGACACGCTCAGTTTGTCGGAGGAAGGCGTCGTCGTCACCAAGATGGGTGACGGTGTGGGCCGCTGGGCGATCGGTTCGGCAGGCTTCGTCTGCGACATCCGATGAGGTAGTTGCGCGATGATCTCGCGCTTCTTCTCATCGATGATGTCACGAAACGATAGAGCGAACGATTCGAGTACTGCAAGACGGTCGTCTGAGATTGGTGCTCTGCCGAGCAGAGCTGCCAACATCAGGTTGCGCCCATAATCGGTCACAGCCCCGACTTCTTTACAGAGGTCTTCGACCGTGGCGATGTCGTACGCGACCATCCGCCCTATTTCTTGAAGGACGGGATCGCGAGGATTCTCGCTGATCTCGTAGCCCAAAAGCTCGAGATAGTACCGAACGCCGATCGCGTTCTCGCCGATGGGCACCGCAGTGCCGCGCAACCAACGATGGACGGTAGGGTGCACGGTGGTGCCAGTGAATAGCGCGAGGCCCATTCGTGGATCCTCGTTGAAGGTGGACGAAGCGTAGTGCGCGAGGCACGCTGCTTGCGTTCCCTTAAAATAGAACTTCTCCATTTGAACCTCGTCGTTCTTGTTTCTAGATGTTGTCGAGCAAGATCGGGCATGCCGATCGAGCTCGCCATCCACGCTCGAACAGTTCGACGTGGTGAAGTTCGACGATCTGACCGCGTTGCGGCTCGCCGTCTCCTGACCACGTAGATGCTCCAAACGTGATGGTATCGTCGAGGGGAAAGTCATGAGGTACTGACTCCCTGACAGGGGTCGTCACCACATACCGTCTTTTTCCCTCGCCATAGATCCCCAAAACGACCCCGCGCGCAGTGCTATTGAGCACGCGTCCGAGATTGAATGGGATCCGGCTTAACGCCTTGCCCATTACTCCTCCTCGCTTCTAGTTTCAGAAGATGTGTAAAAGATCTTCCTCCTTCTCGTAATGAGTGAGACTTTTTTTATAATATAAAAAACTAAATATGTCAATCTACTTAATAAAAAGAAAGCGCGACCCGAGGGTCGCGCATGAGGGCGGATGTGGTTATTTGGAGAAATGTTGGCGCGCGAGGTCACGCGCCCGAGCGACGATCTGCGGGATCACACCCAGATCATTTCGGCAGATCACCATGCCGTCGGCGCGCTGCTCGAACTGGAGCTCCTTCCTCGAAAGACGGCGATCTTTGTCATCTTCCTCGGTAATGGAGATAAGAACGGAATCCTTCGTTGAATGTTCGATCACGATGAGAGCGCGTGCCGTGCGCTCCATGATCAGTTTGTGCTGATGTTCATGGAGCGCATCTGTTGCTAGACGGATGACTGCTCTGCGAAGATCGTAATTGAGTAAGTGATTACTCCGGACCTCGATGCGATTGGTGACGCAGGTCGCCTCACCGTTGATAACCTCGACATCAACGGTGAGATTAACCCTGATGGTCCCATCTGGCAAAATGTCAGCCATTTCTACTTTCATCTCGTCCCCCTCGCTAAGGTGCTTTGAACCGATGATACTATGGTATAATAAAAGGGTATTGTCAACTAACTATCGCTAGTATGATCATCACTACGACTGAAACAATTGTTGGAAAAAATATTGTGGAGACACTCGGACTGGTGAAGGGGAATACCATTCGCGCACGCCATGTCGGAAGCGACATCGGTGCAGGGCTTAAGTCACTTGTTGGCGGAGAGATCAAAGGCTACGTGAAAGCGATGAACGATGCACGTGACGAAGCAGAGAAGCGCATGATTGAGGAGGCAGAAAAAATGGGTGCCGATGCAATCGTTGGCGTGCGTTTTACAAGTGCAACCATCATGAGTGGCTCGGCAGAGATTCTCGCGTACGGTACTGCGGTGAAGCTCGGATAAGATTTAGAGGAAATAAAAAGCAGATGCGCGCGCCCAGAAGGGCGCGCGCTTTCGTCAGATGACCAGCTCGTATTGTTTTCCGCGCAGGACGATCTTCACCTGCGGGACGGGCTTGACGGTCGTTCGCTTCCTGCCGGAAGCTTTGTTTTTCCGCGCTACGCGAGTGCCGCGGGTGCCGTAAAGCGTGCCTGCGATTGAGCAGAGCTTTTTGCGAGTCTCCTCATTCCAGACCTTGCAGGCATTCAGTGCATGCCGGTAGACGAGGGGAAAGGAGTAAGTGGCTCGCAGTCGCTCGACACTGTGAAGGAATTGGCGAGCGAAGTCGAGGTCGATTCCGGGTGCCTTTTTCTTGATCGCCGTTTCGATCTCCGTATCGGTGAAGAATGCCATTGGCTTTCTCCTATTAAGATCATGCTGCCTGCATTGTGCTACGAAATATATTGGAGTCAAGGGTTTGTTCCTAACATGTATAATGGATACCTATGACTCAAGAAGCGGCGCTCGATATTTTGAAGACGGGTGCAAACGTATTCCTCACCGGAGAACCTGGGGCAGGTAAGACCCATACGCTCAATCGATACATCACTTATCTCCGCGAGCACAGCATCGATGTGGCGATTACTGCATCGACGGGTATTGCAGCGACGCACATCGGCGGCATGACGATTCATGCGTGGTCAGGTATCGGCATCAAAGATGAGCTCACGCCGTACGATCTTGAGCAAATCGCGACACGCGAGCGCGCGGTCAAGCGTATGAACAGTGCGAAGGTGCTCGTGATTGATGAAATTTCGATGCTTGATGCGCGCGTTCTCACGATGGTCGATCAGGTGCTCCGTACGGTCCGTAGAAGTAGAGAACCATTTGGCGGTCTCCAGGTCGTGCTCGTCGGAGACTTCTTTCAGCTCCCGCCGATCGGCCGCCGCGGCGAGAATATTCAATTTGCCTACGATGCAAAAGTTTGGCACGAGCTGGGGCTGCTTGTCTGCTATCTCCACGAACAATTTCGCCAAGATGATAGCTCGCTCCAGAGCCTACTCGCATCGCTTCGAAGTGGGGAAGTCGATGAGTCGGTATTTGATGTGCTTGAGTCGTGCAAAGAAACATCATTCTCCGATGGTATCGAGCCGACGCGCCTCTACACGCACAATGCTGACGTCGATCGTATTAATAATGAACGACTTGCAACGCTTGCGGGAGAGAAACGTGTTTTTGCAATGGAGGGGCGCGGTGCTCGTCAGCTTATTGAGGGTTTGAAAAAAAGCTGTCTTTCACCGGAGCAGCTTGAGCTCAAGATTGGTGCGATGGTTATCTGTACGAAAAATAATTTTGATGTCGGGTACGTCAACGGCACGCTCGGACAAGTGGTCCGTTTTGAAGAAAAGACGGGATACCCAGTCATCACCACGCTCGATGGTGAAGAGTTTGTGATCCCTCCTGCAAGTTGGTCGGTCTCAGAGGGTGACTCCGTGCTCGCTGAAGTGACGCAGGTGCCGCTTCGTCTCGCATGGGCGATCACGGTACATAAAAGTCAGGGAATGTCGCTTGATGCTGCGGAGATCGATCTCTCAAACGCGTTTGAGTATGGACAGGGGTATGTGGCACTCTCGCGTGTGCGTTCGCTCGGAGGCCTTCTCTTGCGCGGCTGCAATCAGCGCGCACTCGAGGTGCATCCGAGTGTGATGAAGCACGATGCGCTTTTCCGCGAGCAGTCAGACGCCGCACAGGACGCATTTGATGATATGGACGATGCGGAAAAGGAGAAGATGCAGAAGGATTTCATTCTTGCGAGCGGTGGTACGCTCGAGCGCAAAGAAGTATCGACAAAACCGCTTCGTGAGGCTGATAAGACATCCACGTATGAAAAAACGCGCCTGCTGCTCTGTGATGGTCGATCGGTCGATGAGGTCGCAAAAGCACGTGGCATGAGCACCTCCACTATCTGCGGCCATCTCGAAGAGCTCGCGACGAGAGGCTTACTCGAAGCGGATCAGGTGAAGCACTTGCAGCCGTCGTCCGTGTCGGAGAAGAAAATATATGAGGCAGTTGCAGCAGCGATTGAAGCAGTAGGAGACGAGAAACTTAAGCCGATTTTCGAGCATCTTAAAGGGAAGTACTCATATGATGAGATTCGTCATATGCGCGCGCTCATCATGATTTTTAGTTAGTACGCACGAAGAAATGCGTTGGTTGTTTCGTAAAAAGAAAAAGCGGAAGGCGCCGAGTGTACACTACACAACGCACAAAGAACGCGCGCGCGTCTTTATTCATGGACGCCTCGAGTATTTCAATACGCACTACCAGCTCACATACAAGCGTGTCGCCATTAAAAACCAGAAATCATGCTGGGGGAGCTGTTCACAAAACGGCAATCTTAATTTCAACTACAAGCTCGTCTTTTTGCCGCCACATCTCGCAGACTACGTGATCGTCCATGAGCTCTGTCATCTCGCGCATCTCAATCATTCACCGGCATTTTGGGCGCGGGTTGCGGAAGTGTGCCCCGATTTCAAACAGTACCGAAACGAGTTGCGCCGCACATTCGTGCGGCGCGGGAAGGTGATTCAGCTGGGATCTACCCCTGGTTAGCTATTTTCTTTTCGAGGATAGCTTCCAGTTCTCGAGCGAATTCAGGATCGCTACTTCTGTTTGCGGCAATCATGTTTCTAAGCTCGGCCTCGGACAAGCCCGAATCTTGTGCTTCAGGTGAATGTGTAGCACCTGAAGCAAGCGGACTCTCTGCATTCAGTTTCAAATGCTTTGACATAGTTTAGAGAAGTGATTCCACTACGGCCTTTACATCGTTGCCGTCAGCGCGCCCGCCACACTCTTTCATGATGGCGCCCATAAGCTGCCCCATTTTTGATTTGTCAGTCACACCGAGTTCTGCAATTTTGCGTTCTGCGATAGGGCGGATCTCGTCTTGTGACATCATCTGGGGAAGGTATGCATCGAGTACCGCGAGTTCTTTCTCTTCCTCCACTGCAAGATCCTCACGTCCTCCTTTTTTAAATTGCTCGATTGAATCTTTGCGCTGCTTTGAGAGTCGCTTGATGACGGTGAGGACGCCCGCATCGTCCAGTGTGTCTTGCGGCTTCTTTCCGGTCGCGACGAGTTCGTTGGTAAACGCGGTGAGCATATTGCGTACGGTGCGGAGGCGTACCTCATCCTTTGCGCGGAGCGCTTCTTTGAGTTCTCCCTTGATCGATTCATGCATTGCCATATGGCCATACTTTAGCATTTTTAGGCTCCTTGGGGTACATGCTAAAATGTGCGTATGGAAACAGTCCTCCTGGTGCTTGTGATTGTGTTGGTTGCCGCTGTGATCGGCCTTGGTTTCTTTTTGTATCAGCTTTCACAGAGTCTTACGAATAGGAAAGATGATAAAAATGATGGAGTACTCTTGCTTCAACAGCAGATGCAAAATCTCGCGCGGACGCTCGATGCAAAAATGGGGGAGACGACGCGCACGATGCATCAGTCGGTGCAGACGCAATTTTCTGAATCGCAAAAGCTTATTCGCGACATCAATAAAGAGGTCAATGAGCAGCTTATCAATGTCGTAAAAGGAGTGACACAGGTCTCGGAGTCATCAAAGCAGGTGTTTACAGTCGCAGAGCAGCTCCAAAATCTGGAGAAGGTCTTGAAGCATCAGAAGCAGCGCGGCAATCTCGGCGAAGCATCGCTCCAGCTTGCGCTTGAAAATATGCTGCCAGCCGGCGCGTATCATCTGCAGCATCAGTTTCCCGGAGGTGACATCGTCGATGCCGTCATCGAGACAAAAGATGGCATGATCTGTATCGATGCGAAGTTTTCACTCGACAACTACCGTCGACTCGTCGATGAGACCGATGAAACACGCCGCGAAGCACTTGAAAAAGAATTTACGAGCGATCTCAAGAAACGCATCGACGAAACCGCAAAATACATTCGCCCCAAAGACGGCACACTCCCGTTTGCATTCATGTATATTCCAGCCGAAGCGATCTACTATGACCTTCTCGTCAATGAAGTGGGTGCGGTGAAAGTGAATACACGTTCGCTGATTGACTATGCGTACAAAGATAAGAACGTGATCATTGTTTCTCCTACGACGTTTGCGGCGTATCTCCAGTCGGTACTCTATGGTTTCCGTGCATTTAAAATAGAGGAGTCAGCAAAGCAAATTGGAAAGCACGTCGAAGACCTTTCGCGTCATCTCAAAGCGTACGACGACTATTTTAAGAAAGTGGGGAATTCACTCGGCACTACGGTCAACCACTACAACGCTGCACAAAAAGAGCTCGGTAAGGTAGATAAGGATGTGCTACGCATCACGGGCGTCTCGATGGATGTCGAACAGCTTGCGCTCGAGAAGCCGAATGTAAAAGATGAGTAGGGTGGGGAAATAAAAATTTCCCTCGGCGCGAGGCCGAGGGTTAGTTGAGACCAGAAAACTATTCTTTTTTCAGAACTCTCTGTTCGTAGAATTTTCCGACGAACAGGAATCGCTTATATTGATCACGCCCCTCTCTTTCGGGAAAGAGGTCGATGAGAGAGACTTTATGCTTCTCGATAGCGTTCGAGAGCTTAAGGATTGCCTCATTTGCTTTTCGGGTGTGACTAAGTGCACCTCCGGTGCGTTTACCATCCATGATTTGCGCAATCACTTCTTGAGCTGCTTTGTGAGCGCTTCGCCACTCCTCGAGCGCATCGAGGACTTCCTTTGGGATGCTCATCTCTTCCTCCTCAGGATACCCGTTCCCTTACCGGCGCGAAATTCTTTCAGGTACGACCGATAGCGCTCCTGTTCGCCCTCTTGAAGAGGGAGTATATCAGGATTGAGTTCGTGCTTCAGGAGTAGTCGTCGAAGGATTCGGAATTCCCTCATTGCCGCGTCGTAGACGCTGGACGCGGTCGGTTCCGACTCAGCGAGGCGTGAGATCACAGTGTGACTGAATTCGTGTTCTTTTCGCCACTTCTCAAGCGCCTCAAGGACCGCCTTTGGTATCTTTTGCATCGTGTACCTCCTAAAGCGGATTACAACATATATTATGGATATAATCAACACATCCCTGTAGGGATTGAGCGGGGAGGCTTGTGTTTTTGTGGTATTTCTTGTAGTATTTCCGCACTATGGCTGAAAAGAAGGCGACGACAAAAGTAGCAAAAAAGAGCGATGAATTCGCTATTATCGAGGCGGGCGGCAAACAGCACGTTGTTTCGGTAGGCGACATTCTTGATGTTGAGCTCATGGGTGCTACGTATGAGAAGGGAGACGAAGTTTTTTTCGATAAAGTACTTCTCGTTGATAATGGAAAGGATGCAACTATCGGCACGCCGTATATTTCAGGTGCAAAAGTAACTGCGACGTATGAAGGCCTCCGAAAGGCTCCAAAGATTACGATCGTTCGCTACAAGGCAAAGTCAAACCGTGACCGCAAGATCGGTCATCGCCAGCACTACGACCGCGTGAAGATCAAGTCACTCGGATAAACAAAAAAGCCCCGTCAGGGGCTTTTTTGTTTATCGCTGTTCCTTTGTCCTATTTCGCAGTGCATTCTTGATGGTCTCGGGGTCGGCATACTCGAGCTCTGATCCGGTCGAAAGGCCGCGGCCGAGCATACTGATTGAAAGGTTGTGTGATTCAACAAAGGGTCGCAAAAGCGTGGCAACGTACCGCGCGGTATTTTCTCCATCAGGATTTACGGAGAAGGCAAGAATGATTTCTTCGAGTCCGTGCTCTAAGCGCATCGTCACGATACTCTTGAGAGCTCCGCCGCGCAGGGTGATATTTTCTTCTGGATTAAACAGAGGAACAGAACCGCCAAGGACAAAATAGTAGCCGTCGTAGGTGCCTGAACGTTCGATGGGGGTGATATCGGAGTCGCGCTCGACGACCATGAGGAGCTTGTGGTTGCGTTCGCCATCGGCACAAATGTCGCACAGCGTCGAGCTATTATCCTGCGCGAAGAAACGGAAGCAGTGGGCGCACTCGGTGACTTTTGCGCGGATATCACTGATGGCTTGTGCGAGTGCCGCGATACTTTCAGGATTCTCTTGGAGGAGGTGATACACAAAACGACGCGCTTGGCGCGGACCAATGCCCGGGAAGCGTTCAAAATGTTTTGCAAGTTGATCGAGCGAGGTCATGGGTTAAAAATCATCATCGGCGCCAGCAGCTTGGCTTGCACGGCTTGTATCGAGTGAAAGGAAGGTCGTACGCTTTGCGTCGTAGAAGAGCTCAACGGCGCCGACGGGGCCGTTGCGGTGCTTCTCAACGAGAATCTCGGCGATATTCGGTCGATCGGAGTTTTCATTGGTCTTGTCATCGCGATGGATGAACATCACGACGTCGGCATCCTGCTCGATCGAGCCTGAGTCGCGGAGGTCAGAGAGGCGTGGTTTGCCGCCGCGCTGCTCGACGGCGCGCGAGAGCTGTGAGAGTGCGAGGACGGGTACGTCGAGCTCGCGCGCCATGAGCTTCAGCGATCGCGAGATCTCGGTGACCTGCTGGACCATTGAGTCGTGGTGGCGATTACCGGATGGCATCATGAGCTGAAGATAGTCGACGACGATAAGGCCGAGACCGTGCTCGTTCTTGAGGCGCCGCGCAGCAGAACGCATCTTGATAATGTTGTTGCCGGGCTGGTCGTCGATATGGATCGGTGCCGCAGAAAGTCGTCCCATCGCTTCTTGCACGAGCGCGAATTCTTCATCGGTCGTGAGCTTTCCGGTGCGGAGCTTCCACGCATCCACTTTTGCTTCTGCAGCAAGCATACGATCGACGAGCTGTTGGTCGGCCATTTCAAGCGAGAAGATGCCGACGGGCGTACCGTATCGGCACGCAGCATTGCGCGCAATGTCGAGCGCAAATGCCGTCTTACCGACCGATGGACGTGCAGCGAGGATGATGAGGTCTGATTTTTGCAGGCCAGCGAGAAGATTGTCGAGCGCCGTGAATCCGGTCTGCACACCGCGGATCTCATCTTGGGTATTGTGGAGGTGATCAAGGCGCTCCCATGCTTCGGTGAGGGAATTTTTAATGGGCTTAAATTTTTGTGCGGTCGGCGACTGCGTGACTTGGTAGACTTTTTTCTCAGCGCTGTCGAGCGCTTCGTTTACATCCTCGGGATTTGAGAACCCGATTTCAGCGATCTCGTCCGCCGCGGTGATGAGGCCGCGCAAGACGGATTTATTTTGTACGACTTCCGCATAGTAGTTTGCGTTTGATGCGGCGGGGACATTCTCAATGAGTTCAGTGAGGTAGCTTGCGCCACCGATACGATCGAGTGCGCCCACGTCTTTCAGTTTGTGGGTGACGGAAAGGAGATCGATAGGATTTCCTTTCGTGAAGATATCGAGCATCGCCGAAAAGATTTGGCGATGTTTGTCGGCATAGAATGATTCAGGATACACCGACACCGAGACATCATGCATGCTGTCGGGCTTCAGCATGATTGCTCCGAGGAGCGCGCGCTCTGCGTCGAGGTTGTTTGGCGGTACGCGGAGTGTCTTGCGCGTTGCTGGGTTGTTACCGTTCCGCTCGTCCATAGTGGGTGCATTGTATCACGCAGGCCGAGGAGCACGCCTGTCGTTCGCGCATAGGGTTAGGAACAGGGTTATCCAGACCCATATCCCCGCGACTTTTTTCGCACGCTCCGACGTTTGTTATTGAAGGTGGCTGCAACAAAGCCCGCGGACGCTCAAAAAATCGCGGAGATATGGGTAATAGAAAGTGTCTACGCCTTGGTGACGCGGACGCCGTGAGGGGTGTCTTCAACGAGGTAGCCCTTGAGGTTGATCGCGCTACGGAACGAGTCTGCCTCGCCCCATTTCTTTTGTTTACGAGCGAGTTCTCGTTTTGAGAGAAGCTCTTGGACTTCCTCTGGAAGATCGCTTATTTCGATGACGCCGAGCGATGTTTCTTGGTCATCGAGTGGATCAGAGAGACCGAGGCCGAGTATCGCATCGAAGTGACGGAGTGTCTCAGCGCGATCGCCGAGTGAATATGTTTCATCTTTGGTGAGCTCCCATGCGAGCGCAAGTGCCCGCGGCGTATCGAGATCATCGTTGATCGCTTTGTGGAATGTGGTGCGATACTCTTCAATCACAGTACCGGTCGCATTTTTGCATTCTTCAACAATAAACCGGCGGAGTCGGAAGAGTGCCTGCCGCGCGCCGCCGAGGGCCTCGAAGGTGAAATTCATTGGCGAGCGATAATGGCCAGTGAGGAGCCAGTAGCGGTAGGCGAGGGGTGGATAGCCGCGGTCGCGAACTTGGCGAAGGGTGATGCTGTTGCCGAGTGATTTTGAAATCTTGGTGGCGTCAACTGAAAT
>CAZBQV010000015.1:0-15330 GCA_964494235.1 uncultured Candidatus Saccharibacteria bacterium | reverse complement strand
CGTTCTTAACCTTTAGTAATGGTCCGAACTGGCCACATAATGCATATTTTTTGCCCATTTGGCAAGGCAGCTGCTTTCTGGCGACGGCGTTGCCTTTTTAAGGGTAATAGCTATAGTGTGCCAAGTACGCGGTGAAGTTCTCGTGAGTGGGGAGGTTCTTATGTGGAAGAAGATCAGGCCGCTGGCCTTCTGTATGCCTCTCATTCCATTTTTTCTTGACGTGCCCTAGGGGGTACGCTACTATTTGGGACATCGCAAACGCGCTTTTTGTGTGTGGTTGGGAAGACTCCCACTCCGCGTACCAAAAAGCGCTCGGAGGTATGGAGTGGTAGGTGGCGAGGCACTGTTCTCGCGCCTTCGCTACTCATCGCTTATACCTTCGGGCGCCGTGGGTCACGAGAGACGGATGCGTTTTATTACTTTTACAACATAACACTATGGCAGGAACATTCGACCGATCAAAGCCACACATCAACGTCGGTACCATTGGTCACGTTGACCACGGAAAGACGACCTTGACGGCTGCGATTCTCGCCGTACTCCACGCTCGAGGTGATGGATACGCTGCGAACATGAA
The DNA here is from genome assembly GCA_964494235.1 of uncultured Candidatus Saccharibacteria bacterium. GTDB lineage: Bacteria > Patescibacteriota > Minisyncoccia > Phycocordibacterales > UBA918 > JACQKD01. The sequence goes on along the minus strand of CAZBQV010000015.1, from coordinate 14,753 downwards.
GGCAGTTGATGAAATTGACAAGGCGCCTGAAGAAAAGGCTCGCGGTATTACTATTTCGCTCTCGCACTCTGAGTACGAGACGCCAAATCGTCACTACGCACACATTGACGCTCCGGGACACGCTGACTACATCAAGAACATGATTACGGGTGCTGCCCAGATGGACGGCGCCGTACTCGTGGTAGCAGCTACTGATGGTGCGATGCCACAGACACGTGAGCACGTACTTCTCGCAAAGCAGGTGGGCGTACCAAAGATCATCGTCTTCCTCAACAAGACCGACATGGTTGATGACGAGGAAATGGTGATGCTCGTTGAAGAAGAGCTCCGTGAGCTCCTCGACAAGCACGGCTTCGATGGAAAGAACGCACCTATTATCAAGGGTTCAGGTCTCAAGGCCCTCGAAGAGCCAACAGGCGATTGGGGCAAGAAGGTCCTCGAACTCGTTGATGCAATGGACACATACTTCCCATTGCCAGAGCGTCAGCTCGACAAGCCGTTCCTTATGCCTGTTGAGGACATCTTCTCAATTGAAGGACGCGGTACGGTAGTGACTGGTCGCGTAGAGCGCGGTTCAGTAAAGGTAGGTGAGGAAATCGAAATTGTTGGTATCAAGGACACGACAAAGACGACGGTTACGGGCGTTGAAATGTTCAACAAGCAGCTCGATGCTGCGCAGGCCGGCGACAACGCAGGCGTACTCCTCCGAGGTGTTGCCAAGGATGATGTACACCGCGGTCAGGTGCTTGCAGCAAAGGGTTCAGTAACTCCACATACAGAATTCGAGGCTGAAGTATACGTTCTCTCGAAGGATGAAGGAGGCCGCCACACACCATTCTTCTCTGGTTACAAGCCACAGTTCTACATCCGCACAACGGACGTAACGGGCGACGTAACACTCGCAGAGGGAACGGAGATGGTTATGCCAGGAGACACCGTTACTTTCAAGGTAAAACTCGTTGCGCCAGTTGCTCTTGAAGAGCAGACACGCTTCGCGATCCGCGAAGGAGGCAAGACGGTTGGTGCCGGCGTGGTAACCAAGATTGTTGCATAATCGAGGAAAGTGCGCTTATATAGGGCGCATACCACCCGTACTTACACACGTACCATGACAACTAAAGCTGCAGCAAAAACTGAAGGAAAGAAGACCGTGAAAAAGCGTGCACCACGTGCGGCTAAGAAAACGGATGCTGCTTCGGGAGATATCCAGAAGCTCCGCATTCGCGTTCGCGCCTACGAGCACAAGATTCTTGATGCTTCGGTGAAGCAGATCATGGACACTGCACTTCGCTTTGATGCGAAGGTGGTTGGTCCGATTCCACTTCCAACGGAGATCAAGAAGTACACGGTCAACCGAGCCTCATTCGTGTACAAGGATGCGCGAGAACAATTCGAGATGCGCGTACACAAGCGAGTGATCGACATCCTCAATCCACCTCCCAAGGTAATCGAGGCGTTGACCAACCTCTCACTTCCTTCAGGCGTCAACATTGATGTGAAGATGATGTAGCTCTAGTTTCTGACACAAAGAACAAAACCCCCGCGGCCTTCGGCCGCGGGGGTTTTGTAATTGTTGCAATCTTTTCGAACATCTGTATAATGCCGTGAGCTTTGAGAAGACCTACGTACCCCTGCTTCGGCGGGGAGACCAATGGGCAGAAACCGCGACTGCGGGCTTTTGCCCGCAGTCGCGGTTTCGTATGGTTCCTCAAGCCAACTCACACTCATGAAATTCATCCTTGGAACAAAAGAGCGCATGACCCAAGTCTTCGACGAGGCTGGTATTGCGTACCCAGCTACTATTCTCCGTGTAGAGCCCGGAATCATTTCTCAGGTGAAGACAACTGAGAAGGACGGCTATGCTGCGGTACAGCTCGCGCTCGGTACCAAGAAGGAGTCGCACATGAATAAGGCACAGATGGGTCACCTCGGTGGCGCATACGCGATTGTGAAGGAGTTTCGCCCAAAGAAGAAAGGTGAGACCATCGACGGTCTCGAAAAGGGCGCAGCGATCGATGCAAGTCTCTTTGCGGTCGGCGATGTCGTTGAAGTATCAGCGCTCTCAAAGGGTAAGGGCTTCCAGGGTGTGGTGAAGCGCCATGGCTTCGGCGGTGATAAGGCTTCGCATGGCCGCAAGCACTCAGCGCGCGCTCCAGGTTCTATCGGCGGCGGCGGTCGCGCTGGCGGTCGCGTAATCAAGGGTATGCGCATGGCCGGCCGCATGGGCGGTGAGCGCATCACCGTAAAGAACCTCAAGGTTCTTGCCGTGAATCCTGCTGAGAACATCCTCCTCATCGGAGGCGCTGTTCCGGGTCGAACAGGTACGGTGGTCGAAGTCCGTGGCTCATAATTTTCATACTATGCAAGCACCGATTTACAACATGCAAGGAAAGGACGCCGGAAAGGTGGAGCTTCCTGACGCAATCTTCAATCAGCCATGGAATGCTGACCTCGTCTACGATGTCGTACAGGTAATGCGCGGTAATGCGCGTGCTGGTACTGCACACACCAAGAACCGCGGCGAAGTACGCGGTGGCGGTAAGAAGCCATGGAAGCAGAAGGGTACTGGCCGCGCTCGCCACGGCTCACGTCGTTCTCCGATTTGGAAGGGTGGAGGTATTGCGTTTGGTCCGCGCGCTGAGAAAGACTACTCACGCAAGCTCAATCGCAACACACGTGCCAAGGCACTCGCGGTGGTGCTTTCACAGAAGCTCCGTGACGGCGAGATGATCTTCCTTGATACGCTTTCATTTGCGGCGCCAAAGGCAAAGCAGGCAAAGGAGGCGCTCCTCGCACTTTCAGGTATCAAGGGTATGGAGGCGCTCGCAACAAAGCGCACGAATGCAGCACTCGTTGTTGTTCCAGCTCGCAATGAAACTGCAGAAAAGAGTTTCCGCAACTTCGGCAACGTAGTTCTCGGACAGGCAAAAGACATCAACCCTGTTGAGATCCTCTCGCATAAGTATGTGATCGTCGCAGATGCAGAGGCAGCGATCGACGTCTTTGCAGCACGCGTTGCAACACGTGCACAGAAGAAGACTGTCGAGGTCGCACCAGTTGCAGAGAAAAAGCCAAAAGCTTCTCCAAAGAAGCCTGCAGCAAAGAAGACCGCTAAAGCATAATCAATCGTATGGCACTCTTCGGACGAAAAACAGAAAAAAAGAAAGCATCAGGCGAGATTAAGCTCTCGGCAACCCGCGACCTCTCATCGGTCTTGATGCGCCCTCGCATCACTGAGAAGGCAGCGAACCTAAGCGATCAGAACGTCTACGTGTTCGTGGTGCGCAATGATGCAACGAAATTTGAAGTGCGTGATGCGGTGAAGGCGCTCTTCAAGGTGACGCCTACGAAGATTCGCATCGTCAATCAGGCTGCACGCACGACGCGCTCAGTATCGACCAATCGTCGTCGCACGGTGTCTGGTCTCAAGAAGGCATACATTCACCTCAAGAAGGGTGACCGTATCGATCTTGTATAACATTTTTGTATGAAAGCCTATAAACCAACATCAGCAGGACGTCGTGGCATGACCGTAGTGTCGTACCGAAAGGTGCTCACGACGACAAAGAATGCTCCTCGCAAGAATCTCACGCGTGGTGGTCGTTCAACGGGCGGACGCAACAGCCAGGGTCGTACGACGACGTGGTACCGCGGCGGAGGCGTCAAGCGCACGTACCGTGAGGTTGATTTCGTATACAACAAGAAGGACATCCCCGCGCGTGTTGAAAGCATTGAATACGATCCCTACCGATCAGGATTTATTGCCCTCGTCCTCTACAAGGATGGTGAGCGTCGCTACGTACTCGCGCCACAGAACATGAAGGCGGGAGACGAAATGATTGTTTCAGAAACTGCGCGTGCAAAGGTGGGTAATCGCACGGTTCTTTCGAACATTCCCGTTGGTACCTTTGTGTACAACGTTGAGCTCAAGCCGGGAGCCGGAGCACGTCTTGCACGTTCTGCGGGTAGCTACGTTGAAGTGGTTGCACATGACGGCGGTACCACACAGCTTAAGATGCCCTCAAGCGAAATCCGTCGCGTACCGAGCGGAGCGTGGGCATCAATCGGACAGGTTTCAAACGAAGAGTACCGTCTCGTGAATCTCGGAAAGGCGGGACGCGCTCGCTACCGAGGTCTTCGTCCAAAGACACGTGGTTCTGCGAAGAACGCAGTAGACCACCCACACGGCGGAGGTGAAGGACGCAGCCCTCGTGGTCACCGACGCCAGCGCACCGCGCAGGGTCGCCCAACAGGAAAGGGACAGAAGACACGAAAGCCAAAGAAATATTCAAACCGAAACATCGTATCTCGCCGCAAACCCGGCAAGATCATGGGCGGGAAACGCTAAAGAAAAAACCACTTGCATATGCAAGTGGTTTTTTCTTTAGCATGCGCCCTGCGGCGCATGCGGTGCGTTTCCCGAGTCGGAGCGTTGTGAGGAGCTCTCTAAAAGAGCGACGAGCCGCGAGACGTGGTCAAGGATACTTAGTGAAATATTCGCTCTGCGAATATTTCACTTAGTAATCCGTGACGCAAGCAAAGATTCTGTCTAGCGACCGGTGGCGAAAACAAAAACCGCCCCGACCGAAGCCGAGGCGGCTTCTGGTCGGGGCGTGTCCTCCTTCACACGGGGTGCTCAAAGAGCGGTGTTGAGTGTGCTTCGTGAGTAGGGCGCATGTAGTGCACCGGTGGCGTGAGCTTGGGCTTCGCGTAGGTCATGAGCGCGACCTTCCACGCTTCGTCGAGCATCACCTGGTACAGCTTTTTGGGATCCTCGTACTGATGTCCGGAGATGTCGAAACCGAGCGCGAGGAGTTTTCTGGGGGAAAGACCATGGGCGTGAGCCACGCTCGCGCAGGTGACGCGTCCATCCTCCGACCGCGCAACCGATGAATCGACACAGAACGCGAGTGCGAGGTGACATTCTGTATCGCGATCGCATCGTGCGCGGATGCAGGCGTGTTTGCCGTCAACATGGAACATGCGTCGTTCCCAGTCGAGCGGTGCATACTTGGTGAGGAATTCCACTCCACGCCTGACGCGTCCTTGCGCGAGCTTCCATGGGTCTGTCGTTTTGAGTCTCGGCATTGAAACCTCCTCGTAATCCTGCTAGAGGGTATCACTTTACGGACGTTCCTGCCATCGTGTGCTACCCTTATAAGCGTATGGAAGGACTTTATGAAGGGAAAGCATCGGGCGGCGAGCGATCGTTCTCAATAAGCGAGGCGGTAGCTACTATTCATGGAATTATGGCTGAAATAAGCCCTACTGGGGCGGTCGACAGTGAGCGATCTGACCTCTCGATACTCCTCAAAATGCTCGAAAAAGGTGCAATTTCACCCCTTGAAGCAGTCAAAAAAGCTCGCGCAATGCAGGATTCTCGTAATCTCGACCATTAGAGCCACGGATTGTTGACAGTGGGGGACAATTCGCGTACTATGCTCGCACAAAGCTCGTTCGGGCTTTTTTATTTAGCACGCCCCTATGGCACGATCACTCTACAAAGGACCCTACGTCGATGAAAAGCTATTGAAGAAAATAGCTGATAAGAAACCCCAGAGTACGGGGACTATTAAGACGTGGGCTCGCTCATCACAAATCTCTCCAGAGATGGTGGGTTTTACCTTTGGCGTTCATAATGGCAAGACCCATATTGATGTGTTCGTGACCGAGGAAATGGTGGGTCATCGTCTCGGTGAATTTTCTCCAACGAAGAAGTTCCTCCGACATGGCGGTAAGATGCAGAAGGAGCTCGAAACAAAGAAGAAGGAGGCTGAAATTGCTGCTGCAAAGGCCGCAAAAGCAGCATAGTAGTGCACTCGTATGAAAGCCTTTCTCAAAAACTATCGTCAGTCACCGCGCAAGGTTCGCTTGCTCGCTGATCTCGTGCGCGGCAAGGATGTCGCAAAGGCCGTTGCAGTACTCGATTTTGCAAACAAGCGCGCAGCGGATCCGTTTGCAAAAGTATTGAAGTCAGCAATCGCAAATGCGAAGGCTGCCGGAAAGGAAGAGGGAACACTTTTCGTGAAGTCGGTTGCAGTCGACAAAGGTATCGTGCTTACGCGCTTCATGCCGCGCGCACGAGGTTCTGCGTCTCCGATCAACCGCCGTTCAAGCCACATCATGATCGAGCTCGGTGAGCGCGCTCCATCAGCGAAGAAGGTTTCAAAGAAAAAGGCGTAATATTATTTTCATACTTATATGACACACATCGTTCATCCATACGCACAGCGACTCGGCATTCTCCGCGACTGGAAGTCACGATGGTTTTCTCCTGATCCAAAGAAGTACCGCGAGTACCTCCGCACCGACAAGAAGATCCGTGCATTTCTCGAGAAGAAGCTCCGCGGCATGTACGTTGCAGCGATCGACATTGAGCGTGATGAAAAGGCGGTGCGCATCATCATCCGCACATCGCGCCCAGGTCTCATCATCGGTCGTTCAGGTGAGGGTGCCGTGAAGCTCAAGAAGGAGATCGATCTCCTCGTGCGCACGCTCAAGCTCTCTGAAAAGCCAGAGATCAAGCTCGATGTTGAGGAGATTCGCGTACCGGAATCGAATGCATCAATTGTCGGTCAGATGATTGTCGAAGGTCTCGAGAAGCGTATGCCGTTTCGCCGCGTGATGAAGCAGACGGTTGAGAAGGTGATCGCAAATCGCGATGTACAGGGTGTTCGCGTGATCCTCTCGGGTCGACTCGGCGGCGCAGAAATGGGACGCACGGAAGAATTGAAGCGCGGACGCATCCCGCTTCAGACGCTTCGCGCAGACATTGACTTCGCGCGCGAGAAGGCAATCCTTCCGTACGGTGTGATCGGCGTGAAGGTGTGGATCTACCGCGGCGATGTCTTTGCAGAGCGCAAGGCACATGCAGCTGAAACTGATGCGCGCTAATATCTATATTCTGGCTTATGTTGTTTCCTAAAAAAGTAAAACACCGAAAGTGGCAGACTGGCCGCACAAATCCAGCGAAGTACACGCCTGACACGCGCGGTCTCGAAGTGTCATTTGGCTCGTATGGTCTCCGAGCGATGTCGCAGGCTCGCGTGAAGTCTAATCAGATCGAGGCAGCGCGCCGCGTGATCTCTCGTACGCTCGGCAAGTCGGGTCGTCTCTGGATCCGCATTTTTCCAGACCGTCCAGTGACGAAGAAACCAGCGGAGGTGGGCATGGGTAAGGGTAAGGGCGACCCAGATCACTTCATCTTTGAGGTGCTTCCGGGCCGCATCCTTTTTGAGGTAGACGGCGTCTCACGCGAGGTCGCGCGTGAAGCCTTCCGTAAGGCGACCGCAAAGCTTCCGGTAAAGAGTAAGTTTGCAGCCCGCGAGAGCGGCGAGTAGACAAGAGCGACTCCAATAGTGTATAAGTCTCTTGCAATCACACGCATATGAACATGAAAGATATCGCACAAAAGAAGGACGCAGAACTCGAAACGTTTCTCACGGAGAAGCGCGAGGAGATTCGTACGTTCCGCTTCGGTACGGTCAATCGCGATGTTCGCGCTGTGCGTGAAAACAAGAAGACGGTCGCTCGCGTGCTCACTGAGATGAATAAGCGCCGCGCTGCATAGTTTTTAAATACTAGTATGGAAACCAACCCAACAAACACAGCAGAAAACAAGGGCCGCACATTTCGCGGAACAGTGGTTTCGACGAAGATGAAAGATACGGTGACGGTCGCAGTCGAGCGCTACGTACAGCACCCGAAGTACAAGAAGTTCATTCGCCGCACGAAGAAGTTCTTGGCGCACAATCCAGGTAACACTGCGAAGGAGGGTGAGGTCGTGACGATTCGCGAGGTGAAGCCGATCTCAAAGCGCAAGCATTTTGAAGTAGCATAAGCATATGATTCAGCCACAAACATTAGTGAATATCACGGACAACTCCGGCGCAAAAATCGGACGTGTGTTCAAGATTCTCGGCGGATCAAAGAAGCGCACGGCTGAGATCGGCGATCTCGTCGTGCTTTCAGTGCAGACAGCAGAGCCGCGCAAGCAGACGAAGAAGAAAGATGTGGTTACGGCGATTGTCGTCCGCCAGCGCAAGCCGTTCCGCCGCAAGGATGGATCGTATGTGAGCTTCGACGATAATGCAGTCGTCATTGTCGAGAAGGCGAAGATGGAGCCGCGCGCAAACCGTGTCTTCGGTCCGATTCCTCGTGAGATCGCTGAAGTCGGCTATCAGAAAATCGTCTCGCTCGCACCTGAAGTCGTATAGTTTTTATCGTATGAAAATCAAGAAAGGCGACAATGTAGTAGTGATTTCCGGAAAGGACCGCGGCAAGAGCGGAACGGTTCTCGCGGCGTACCCAAAGAAAGATCTCGTACTCGTTGAGGGCGTCGGTATCGTAAAGAAGCACCAGCGCGGACTTCGCCGCGGCCAGGCAGGACAGATTATCGAACGCGCAATGCCAATTCATGCTTCGAATGTTGCACTTAAGGATGCAAAGACGAAGAAGGCATCACGAGTCGGCTACATGATTGACGGAGATAAGAAAGTTCGTGTTACGAAGGCCTCTGGCTCGAAGGTATAGTCATTTCATCTACGACATATGGCAAAAGCAACATCACACACAATCCTCGCGAACACATTTGAAGCTCTCAAGGGTGCGCTCGGGTATACGAATATTATGGAGACACCACGTATCGAAAAGATCGTGATCTCAACGGGTATCGGTAAAATTGACGATAAGCAGAAGCGTGCACTCATTGCAGATCGTCTCGCGCGCATTACGGGCCAGAAGGCAGCTCCTCGCGGCGCAAAGAAATCAATTGCGTCGTTCAAGCTTCGTCAGGGCGATGTGGTGGGCTATCAGGTGACGCTCCGCGGTGAGCGCATGCGACATTTCCTCGACAAGCTTATTCACGTGGCATTGCCGCGCACGCGAGACTTCCGCGGTCTCAAGGTCACGGCTGTCGATGAGATGGGTAATTACACCCTCGGCATCAAGGAAAACACCATTTTCCCTGAATGCTCGGACGAGGAGCTCCGCAATGTCTTCGGCATCGCCATTACGATTGTGACCTCGGCGAAGAGCAAGGAGGCAGCGGAGGCATTGCTTCGCCACATCGGGCTCCCGCTCGTTGCGGAGGAAGGGAAGTAGAGACCTCGCAGAGCTAGCAAAAAGAGCGACGCGCCGTATGTTTGACATCGGAATGCGTAGTTGCTAGTATGCCGGTGTTCTACAGCTCCGACACAGGAGTTTTATTTTCACCCAATAAAAAGTCCAACGGAAACACACAAAACATGGCAAAGACATCAGTCAAAGTACGCGCAACACGAACACCGAAATTCAAAAGTCGGGTCGTTCGCCGTTGCTTCGCCTGCGGCCGCAAGCGCGGTTACATGCGCGACTTCGACCTGTGCCGTATTTGCTTCCGTGAGATGGCAAACGAAGGACAGATTCCAGGTATTAAGAAATCATCATGGTAGGAGACCCGATCGGAGATTTTATTGTACAGATTGTGAATGCGGGTGCAGTCCGCAAGGAGTCTGTTTCTGTGCCGTACTCAAAGCTCAAGCACGCGATTGCTGAGAAGCTCGTGGAGTCAGGCTTTATCAAGAGCGCTGTGAAGCGCGGCAAGAAAGTAAAGAAGACGCTCGATATCGAGCTCATCTACACTGACGGCGAACATATGGTCCGCGGCGTGAAGCGCATTTCAAAGCCTGGTCGCCGCATGTACGCAGGTGCGCAGGATATTCACCGCGTGAAGTTCGGTAAGGGCAAGATGATCCTTTCAACACCTGCCGGCGTTCTGACGGGTGAGGAAGCGCGCAAGCAGAATGTGGGTGGCGAGCAGCTTTTCATCATCTGGTAATTTTTTCACTATGAGTCGTCTCGGCAAACAACCAGTTATTCTTCCAGCAGGCGTGACCGCCACGCTTGAAAAAGGTGTCTTCACCATGAAGGGGCCAAAGGGAAGTATCTCGCGCCAGTTCACTGAAGATGTGACGGTGACGGTCTCAGGTAATGAGATTACGCTTGCACCCGGCCGCGATAGCGATTTTGCACGCGCACTCTGGGGAACCTATGCTGCACACATTCACAACATGCTTCTCGGTGTCACCGAAGGCTTTACGAAGAAGCTTGAGATTGAAGGTGTGGGTTACCGTGCTGAAATCAAAGGATCGTCTATCGCGCTTTCAGTTGGCTTCTCACACCAGGTACTCCTTCCGATTCCCGATGGCGTGACTGCTGTTGTTGAGAAGAACGTCATTACGGTCTCAGGCATCGATAAGGATGTTGTCGGTCAGTTTGCGGCAAACATTCGCGCAACGAAGAAGCCGGAGCCGTACAAGGGTAAGGGTATTCGTTACCAGGGCGAATATATTCTTCGCAAGCAAGGTAAGCGCGCAACTGCATAATCTCGTACGACCATGGAAAAGACAGCACTCAAAAACTACAAGCGAACTCGACGACATGCACGCATCCGCGCGCGTGTTACGGGTACCGCAGCGCGCCCTCGCCTTGCGATTTTCCGCAGCAATCGTGCAGTCTATGCGCAGCTCATTGATGATGAGCGTGGTGTAACGATTGCCGCTGCTGATACGCGCGCAGAGAAAGGAGCGACACTTCGTGATCGTTCTGCTGCAGTTGGTACAACGATTGCAACGCTCGCAAAAGGAAAGGGGGTTGAGAAGGTTGTCTTTGACCGCGGAGGTTTCCAATACCAAGGGGTGATCGCAACGCTTGCCGACAGCGCTCGTGCTGCAGGACTTGTATTTTAATATTTGATTATTTATGACTGAAGAAACGACAACAGACATCACAACGACAGCAGCTGAACAAGCTCCGGTTGAAGCTGCGGCTGCAGTGCCTCAGGAACGAGGTGCACGCGAAGGCGGTGATCGTCGTCGCAATCCGCGTCGTCAGCGCCGTCCAGGCCGCCGCGAGGAACGCGCGCGCCCTGAGTTCGAGCAGAAGATCATCAGCATCCGTCGCGTGACGCGTGTGATGGCAGGAGGTCGTCGCTTCAGTTTCTCGGTTGCAATGGTTGCAGGCAACAAGAAAGGTCGTGTGGGCGTGGGTATCGGCAAAGCGGGTGACACACAGCTTGCAATCGAGAAGGCTTTTCGAGCTGCTCGCAAGAACATGATCGATGTGCCAATGAATGAAGATCAGCGCATTCCGCATGATGTTGAGACGAAGTATGCGTCAAGCCGCATTATGATTATGCCTGCTCCTGGCCGTGGAGTCGTAGCAGGTAGTTCGGTGCGCACGGTCCTCGAGCTTGCTGGCGTAAAGGACGTAACAGCGAAGGTGTTCTCACGCAGCAAGAATAAGCTCAATAATGCGCGTGCTGCAATCAAGGCACTCAAGACGCTTCGCGCATAATCTCGGTAACATTTTTATATGCAGATTCATCAACTAAAACCAAAGACCGCACGAAAGACCGCCAAGCGTATTGGCCGCGGCGGTAAGCGTGGTAAGACGTCAGGTCGCGGTATGAAAGGTCAGACAGCTCGTACGGGAAATAGTACGCGACCTGAAATGCGTGAGTTCATCAAGAAGCTTCCAAAACTCCGTGGTCACGGAAAGAACCGCGCGCGCGGTGTCAATAACGAGCGTGTTCGTCCGGTCGTGGTGAATGTTGGTGCAATCGATGCAGTATTTGTTGCAGGAGAAGCCGTAAATCCAGCATCGCTCGTTGCCCGTGGTGTTATTCGATCACAGAGCCGACGCGCACCGACGGTGAAGGTGCTCGCAAATGGCGAGGTGACAAAGAAGCTCGCATTTTCTTCATGCGAAGTTTCGCAGGCTGCGCGCACAAAGATTGAGGCTGCAGGCGGTTCGATTTCTTAACGGGGAGGGAGGCGCGCATCGCCTCAGAGTAGGGTAGAATGTGACTACTATGGATACCTTTTTTCAGAAGCTGAAACTTATCGTTACCGACTCTGCTATTCGTAATCGTGTCCTCTTTGTGCTCGGTGCACTCGCGCTTTTCCGTGCACTCGCCGCAGTACCGGTGCCGGGCGTCAATACGTTCCAACTCGAGCAATTTTTCCAGAACAACCAGCTGCTCGGCTTCTTCAATATCTTTTCAGGCGGTGGTCTTGCAAATCTTTCGATCGTCATGCTCGGCGTGAGTCCATACATTACGGCATCTATCACGATGCAGCTGTTGACCGTGATGTCGGCAAAACTCAAGTCGCTCTACTCTGAAGAGGGGGAGACCGGCCGACATAAGTTCACTCAGATCACGCGCCAGCTCTCGCTTCCGTTTGGCGCACTACAAGGATACGGCTTCCTCATGCTCCTCCAGAGCCAAGGCATTATTCAGGGGCTCTCAACATTCGGTTTCATTACCAGCCTCATTGTCATTGTTGCCGGCTCAATGCTTCTCATGTGGATTGGCGAGCTTGTGACTGAATTCGGTATCGGGAACGGTGTGTCGATCATTATCTTTGCTGGTATCGTTGCGGGGCTTCCTGCAACACTCGGCCAATTGCTCTTCACCTTTGATACTGCGCAGATTCCGCTCTACGTCGGCTTCCTCGTTGCAACGCTCATCGTTATTTATGGAGTGGTTGTAATGACTGAAGCAGAGCGTCCCGTCCCAATTACGCATGCAAAGCAGGTCCGTGGGGGACAGACGTACGGTGGCGTTTCTTCATACCTTCCACTCCGCCTCAATCAGGCTGGTGTGATCCCAATCATCTTTGCGCTCTCGATTTTGCTCTTCCCGCAAATGATCCTCAACTTGCTCGTCAATGTAAATGCGCCGTGGCTCACGACCGCATCAAACGCAGTACTCGGGTTTCTTGCCAATCAGGTCTACTACGGCATCACGTATTTCGTGCTCGTATTCCTCTTCACGTATTTCTACACAGCAGTGACGTTTGATCCTGATGCAATCTCGAAGAATCTTCAACGAACCGGCGCATTTATTCCGGGCGTTCGACCAGGCGTTCATACAGCAGAGTATCTTGGGAAGCTCATTACACGCCTCACGCTCGTCGGTGCGACGTTTCTCGGTGCGGTGGCAGTCTTGCCACTTGCGATGCAGTACGTGACTGGTTTCGCGGCGCTTGCTGTCGGTGGTACCGCACTCCTCATTGTCGTTTCGGTGGTGCTCGACCTTATCCGACGCATTGATTCGCAAATCTCTCTCCGTCAGTACTAGAACGCTGGTTTTGGCGTATCGACTCGCAACTGGTATTCTGAAGTAGTTATGCTTACGAAACCGATTACCGGCCATCTTGTTCTCATTATGGCGCCGTCTGGAAGCGGCAAAGGTCTCCTCATTAAACACCTGCGCGAGACTGTACCGAATGCGCATTTTCCGGTCTCGTGTACGACGCGCGCAATGCGGCCGGGTGAGAAAGAGGGAGAAATGTATTACTTCGTAACCCGCGAGGATTTTGAACAGCGGATCAAGGACGGACTTTTTCTTGAGTGGGCTGAGTTCGGCGGCGATCTGTATGGCACGCTGAAGTCAGAAATCCTTCCGCCGCTTGAGACGGGTGCGCTCGTGATCCGTGAAGTAGAGCTGCAAGGCATTCTTGCGCTCCGTGAGATTATTCCTCGCGAACACTACACGGTTGTCTATATCGAAGCGGGTGAGTGGGATGTACTCTGCAGACGCATTCTTGCGCGCGCGCCGATCACTGATGAACAGCTCGAGCTTCGTCGATTGCGCTATCTCGAAGAGTCAAAGGCAAAGGCGTTTGCCGATAAGGTGATTGAGAACAGCGAAAATCGTCTTGAGGATGCAAAGCGTGAGCTCCAGCAATTTGTTGAGACTATCAATCACACAATCACTGCATGAAACCGCACACAATTATTTTTATCGGTCCGCAGGGAAGCGGAAAGGGAACGCAGATAACAAAGCTCGATGCTGCGCTCCGTGCAGCGGATCCGATGCGCCGGGTCGTTGATATTCAGACGGGTCGCCGCTTTCGTGCGCTCGCACAAAAGCAGGAAAACTATACCGAGAAGCACGTCTTTGAAACACTCGATAGCGGGCAATTGCAGCCGCTCTTTCTCTCGGTGGTGCTCTGGGGTGATGCAATGCTTCAGCACGTCGATACTGATTGCCACCTACTCATTGATGGCTTTCCGCGCACCGTTAATGAAGCGAAAGTACTCGAGAGTGCCCTCTCATTCTATGACCGCACCGAGATCACAGTGATCAATCTCGATACGCCTGAAGAAATTGTGCGTGCACGCATGAAGTCGCGCGCGCGGACGGACGATACGGACGCGTCGATTGAAGAGCGGCTCCGCTGGTATCGCGAGGAGACGATTCCAGTTATCGAATTTTATCGTTCGCGATCTCGCACGAAGCTCGTCGATATCGACGGTACCGACACCATTGACGGGGTACATGAAGCGATCCTTCGTGCGGTCAGCCTCTCGCCAAACGCATAATTCTCTAGTACTGTACCGGCATGATACGACTGAAGACACCAGACGAAATCGAGTCGCTCCGCGCAGGCGGCGTGATTTTGTCGAAGATTCTCGATGAGCTCTCTGTGCTTGTGGCGCCCGGCGTCTCAACCGAACACCTCAATGATGTGGCGCTTGATCTTATGGAGAAATATGGCGTCGAACCCGTACTCCTCGGCTACCATCCACGATTTGCACCACGCCCGTACCCAGCGGCAATCTGTACATCAATCAATGATGTGGTTGTTCATGGCATTCCAAATGAGCACCCCGCTGTTCTCAAAGAGGGAGATACAATCGGTATTGATACCTCGATAGGATATGAAGGAATGATTGTTGATTCGGCACGTACGATTGCGGTCGGT
>CAZBQV010000014.1:0-16401 GCA_964494235.1 uncultured Candidatus Saccharibacteria bacterium | reverse complement strand
GGCGTCTTTCTTGCCGCGCTTTCTGTTGGCTACTTCGTCGGCGGCAGAATCGCCGATCGATTTCCGAGCGCGCAGACACTCGCAACCATTTTAATGAGCGCAGGCGCCCTCATCGCCCTCGGCGGACACTTCGAACGCATATTGCACATTGTAAGTAGCTTCGGAGATGTGCAAATCGCCGCCGTGTGCGCAGTCCTCATTCTCTTCGCACCGGCCACTATCCTGCTCGGCATGGTAAGCCCGCTCGCGGTCAAGCTCTCACTGACACAGCTTGAGACGAGTGGCCGCGCCGTCGGCAACCTTTATGCGATTTCAAATACCGGATCCATTATCGGCACTTTCCTCGGCGGTTTTATTCTCATTTCCTACTTCGGCAGCACGCGCATCATTTTTATACTCGCGCTTGTCCTCCTTGCGCTCGGCGTCCTCCTTGCGCTTCTCCACCACGTGCGGGCGCGCATTATTCCACTTGTACTCACCATTGTTCTCGTGATATTTGGCACACTTTTCCCAAGCACCCTCACCCTCAGTGCAAACCAAACACTCGTTGCTGATATTGAAACAACCTACGGTCGCCACTGGGTATTTGATATGCGCATCAGCGGCCGCGTCGTGCGCGCACTCACGAATATTCCGAGCGGATACCAATCACTCATGTACCTCGACGCGCCTGAAGAGCTCCTGTCCGGCTACCTCCAATTTTTTGATGTATTCAAATATGTCCACCCCGATGCGGCGCGCGCACTTGCGATCGGCGGCTCTGCGTATATCTATCCCCGATACTTCCTGACACAATCACCACTTCGTACCATTGATGTTGTTGAAATTGATCCCGGTGTCACTGAAATTGCACGCACGCATTTCAAACTCACTGACCATCCCCGCCTTTCGATCATCCATGAAGACGGTCGTACTTTTTTGAACACAAACACTGAGCTATACGACGTTATTTTTCTCGACGCGTTCCATAGCGACCTCTCGATCCCCTTCCATCTCACGACGACCGAAACCGTCGCACAAATAAAACAGAGCCTCGTGCCCGAGGGCGTCATAGTCGTAAACATGATTGGTGCACTTGAGGGAGATCGAAGTAATTTCATACGTGCGTCACACGCGACATATAAAGAGCATTTTGAGCATGTGCGTGTCTACCAGATACACGAGCACCAGGATCTCTCCGAAGTCCAAAATATCGTTCTCATCGCATCTGATGCACCGCTTCCGAAGGAGGAAATCATCGAAGAGAATTTCCCATCAGTGCTCGCATATGATTTCTCAAAAACTGACGCGCCTGTACTCACCGATGACTTCGCACCTGTAGAACGCTACCTCCTCGGACTCTAGTGCTTGTACGTTTGGATATTGTGTTGTTTAATCAGCGCTAGCGTGTACCAACGGGAGGAATATCATGGGAGAAGTCATCGGCTTCCCTCGGCGCACTTCCGTTGTGCGGAAGCCGCGAACGGAGCCTGCGTCGACCTATCTTCTTTTCACCGCGAACGTGCCTACAGTGATCTCTCCGCTGAAAGTAGTCCCCGCAGGAGCGTACGTCCGCACGTATGAATTCGATGACCCGACCTACGTGGTAATGGGTTCATACAGCACCATACTGTACGCGCTCGATCTCGCGAGTCGAGAGAAACGCGAGATCACCTGGCACAACCAGTGTGAGATCATCGAGCCGAAGGATGTGCGCGCACGTGTATGCGGCCTATGTGCCGTAACGCTTGAGCGGGATCCTCAAGGCGGAATTATTCAGCTCGATCATCGCCGTCCCGACGGCAGCATCGCCGAGGTCCTTCTTGACTACGGCGACGAGCGGCGGGAATGGCATCCATTCGAGCGAATCATCATTACCGGCCGCGCTCCAGAGGATCGCCTGTGGCCGCGCCCCTAGGGGTGCGGCCGTTTTCTTTTAGAGCGTGAGCACGAATCGCTCGAGCGCGATGTCCATATCGCGTTTTCCAAGCCGCGCATCGTGGTAGAGTGCGATCACATTTCTACTCATTTGATCTATTTCTTCAGGAGTAAATTTTGCGAGCGCACGTTGTGCTTTTGTATACACAAATGGTTTGAGTCCTGCCGCTTCTGCCGACTTCGTGCGCAACACGAGCCGCATACTCTTAATCTGCCACATGAGTGTACCTACAAGTTCTTCAGCCGAGATGCCTGCATGTGCTGCCTGCTGGAGGAGTACCCACAATGCTTTCTTGTCACGACGCGCGAGCGCATCAGAGAGCGCAAACACGTTGAAACGCTCTCCTTCTGCAGCATCTTTCACTTCAACAAATTTTTCAGCACGTGCTTTCAGTACTTTTGCGGGGGCAGCAAGAAGCTTTTGCTCAATGATGACAAATATATCTTCTGACTGCGCGAGCGCTTCTGCATATGCAATGAGCGCATCGAGCGCCCCTGATTTTTCTGATGGCGTATCAAACAACGTGATGTCGCGAGCTGTGGTAGCGTCAAAGAGCGACTGCGCACTCACGCGATCGCGGAGAAAGTCTTCGCTGATGAGCTCAGGACCAACATATTCAGCACGTACACCCTTCGCTTCATATGCATCAAGAAATACATACGCCTCGCTTCGTACTCGTACGGTGTTTGCGCCTGAAAAAACGTACAGCATAGCTAAATCGATGCAAGTTCCCCCCAATTGATACCGGCGCGCGCTTCTGCAACGAGCGGCACGCCGTGCGCATCTTCCGCAGGAAACGCATCCTCCATGATTTTCTTGAGATGCGGCACAATCTCTGCAATACGCGACTGCTTGATCTCAAACACGAGCTCGTCATGCACTTGGAGCAACATGCGCACATCGCCGTAGAGTTTTTCTTTCGTAAGGTACTCATCGATGGCAACCATCGCGACGCGCATCACGTCCGCAGCCGTCCCCTGGACCGGCGCGTTGATGGCCATGCGCTCCGCAGACGCACGCATGAATGGAATATTTGAACGGATGCCTTCAAAGTATCGACGGCGCCCGATATGAGTTTCCGTATATCCGGTTTTTCGCGCAAATGCTTTCACCTCTTCAAGATATTCTGCAAGGCGCGTAAAGGTGTTGAAGTAGGCATTGAGAAATTCCTGCGCCTCAGCACGCGGCGTCTCTTCACCGAGATTCTGACGGAGTGCGTTCACGCCCATGCCATAGAGAATGCCGAAGTTGATCACCTTTGCGCGACGGCGCATTTCTTTATCGACCTCCTTCTCTGGTACGCCGAAGACACGCGACGCGACCGCGCTGTGCACGTCTTCCCCATTCTTAAAGATTTGTATCATCTTCTCGTCGCCTGAAAGTATCGCCGCAATGCGGAGCTCGATCTGCGAGTAGTCAATTGAGACAAGGCGGTATCCGCGCTCGGCAATAAACGCGGTGCGGATTGCATACCCTTCGTCCGAACGTGTCGGAATATTTTGGAGATTTGGATTCTGGCTCGACATACGGCCGGTCACGGTACCGGCCTGCAAAAACGTCGTGTGGATACGGCCATCCTGTCCAACCACATGCGGGAGGTTGTCGACATACGTCGAGAGTAGCTTCTGGAGCTCACGGTATCGCAGAATATCAACGATGATCGGATGCATGTCACGCATTTTCTCAAGCTCCGACTCGCGCGTTGAACGCTGGCCAGTCGCCGTACGCTTCTGATTCTTTGGCTTGAGGCCGAGAGTATCATAGAGCATGTCAGCGAGTTGGCGCGGTGAGTTGAGATTAAATTCCGTTCCCGCCTCTTTATAAATACGCGCTTCAATCTTCGAGAGTTCGACATGGAGCGTCTTTGAGAGACCAGAAAGATACGGGAGATCAACCGCAATACCATACTCTTTCATCCGTGCGAGTACCGTGATGAGCGGAAGCTCGATATCAGTATAGATATGCTCGAGCTTATGTTTCTTGAGTTCGTCAAAGATAAAAGATTGCGCATCTGCAAATGTCTCCGTCTTTGCATGCGTGCGACCATATTCAGTGATGTCATCCTTTGTCGGATTCGTAATATCTGAATGGAGTATCCAAAGCGCGAGCCCTGCTTTCCGCACATCCTCCTCGTCCACCTCCTCTTCCGACCTCTCTTCCTCTACTGCTGCTGGCACACCAAAGAGTTCCCGTACCCGGACGCCGAGTGTACGAAAACCGAATTCCGAAAATAGATCAAGAATCGTCTCGATCTTAAGACTCTCTCGCCATGTGTTATCTGGAAGCGTAAACGTAACTGGTGCATCACGGCGAATTGTTGCGAGCATTTTTGAAAACTGTGCCTCTTCTTCATGCTCACGCACGAGCGCAATCACGCGTGGTTTGATACCTTTTTCCACAAATGCCTCGTCTCCTTTCGCAAGCTTTTTATACATCGCATCAATACCACCAAACGCGGTGATGAGTTCGGTGGCCATCTTCTCGCCGATACCAACGATGCCCGGGATGTTGTCTGACGGATCGCCCCGAAGACCTTTGTAATCAGGGATGAGCTCAGGACCAAATCCAAAACGCTCTTTGACTGCGGCTTCGTCATAGATGATCGTATCCTTGATCCCCTTTCGCAGAGTGTAGACCTGTACTTTTTTCCCAGAAATGAGCTGGAGCGTATCCATGTCACCTGACGCAATGATGACCTCAAGGTCTTTCATTTTCTTTGTCTGCTCGACGATCGTACCGAGCATATCGTCCGCTTCAAATCCTGCCTTTTCATAGAGCGGAATACCAAATGCTGCAAAGATATCGCGCGAACGATCGATCTGTGTCACGAGACTGTCGTCCGTCTTCACGCGCTTTGATTTGTAGTGCTCATACGCATCATGGCGGTACGTCGGCTCCGGAAGATCAAAACAGGCGACAATGTAATCCGGTTTCAACTCCTCGACGATTTTCAGGAGCATTGCCACGAGACCGTAGAGCGCACCGGTCGGCTCACCGTTTGGGGCCGTAAAATCAGGGAGTGCGTGGTATGCACGGTGCAGAATCGCGTGTGAGTCGAGTAGTACGAGCCGCTTCTTTTTATTTGCTTTTGTCTCTTTTTTTGTCGCCATATTACGTATCTATCTCTCGCTCCACTCCTTCATGCGGCTCTTCAATTTCATTTCTATAACCATACATGACATGCCGAATATCACCATCGCCATACACATGTGCGAATGAAAATTCCATATGAAGTGCATCGTCAGGAATATAGCTTTTTATTTTATCCGGCCATTCAATACAGATGAGGTTCGCCGGATCAGAGAGGAGTGCGGGCAGCCCGATAACCGCTGCTTCATTCTCATCTCCGATCCGATATGCGTCGATGTGTACAAGCTGACGAAATTGAGGATGTGCGGGAATCTCATAGAGCCGCATCACCACAAACGTCGGACTTGGTACAACCTCATGAACGCCAAGTACCGAAGCAAGCGCCTGTGTAAACGCCGTCTTTCCGACGCCGAGCTCTCCGTGGAGTGCGAACACAGTCGCACGATCATGCTGCTCGGGCACACGTGCGAGCACCGCGCGCGCGAGCGTTTCGAGATCTTTCGGCGTCTCAATACGCATTTCTTCCATAGGTACGGGCATTGTACCACTTGGGATACCCTTGGCATGCATTCTATAAAAAGAGAAAGGGCCGGGCGCGCATTGCGCACCCGGCCCCTGTTCACCTTCGTATCTCCCAGACAAGGTCCCTCGAGAGCGACCAGTAATCGTCCTGGATGTAGAAGGTACGATAGAAAGTCCGCCCCGTCGGCCTGCCCACCGAGTCGGTGATTCGGACGAAGCACGTCACGTCGCGTGCTTGTCGCGGGCTCGTGACAAGGGCGAACTTATACCGCTCACCCTGACTGAGTGATATCCGCTTGCGGAAGCCATCGCACTCAACCGCGACAGCCTCCGAAAGATTGTTGAGGAGGATGATCTGCTGCTTCGGCACACTGAAGCCGAGCAGTACAGCATCCTCGTTCCTGACGATGCTTCCGGGCTGCTCCCGGAAAGTCGTACCGCACGCACTGACGAGCAGCGCGAAAAAGAGAACGCTGAGGATACGGAAAGAGTTCGACATCGCCGCCTCCAGCTCTAGGGTTTCAATTAGTCAGTTTCCTGACCATCTTTGTTCATTATAGCATATTTATATAAAAAGTCAATATATCCATCTCCCTTCCATACACGTTTATTTTGAGTATCCGCGGGGACAATATAATTACCTTCAATAACAAACGTCGGAGCGTACGAAGAAATAAACGTGTATGGAGTAGCTTAGACATTCTCTTCCCTTTCCACTCATGCGTCAGATTTAGAGCAGTGCCTGCGTGATACGATTAAGAAACCATATGCCTCAATTTGACGAAGCGGCACAAAACAAAAAGCTCGGCGAACTTCACCGTAAGGAAGAGGAGGAGCTCATTCGTGTCCTCTCCGGCAAATATGGCCACCAGTACATCAACCTGAATGGTGTGACCATCAATACTGACGCACTTCGACTCGTCGATGAAAACCTTGCGCACACTGCAGAAATAGCTCCGTTTGAAAAACTCAACAAGACGCTTCGCATCGCAATCCGCAACCCAAACAATAAAGAGACGCAGCGTGTCATCGAAGATCTCAAAGAGCGCGGGTTCGGCGTCGAGATCTTTATGGCATCAACCGCGAGCCTTGAGTACGCATGGAAGCGGTACGAAGACATCAAGCGGGCGACCGCGTCACAGAAGGGCGTGCTCGACATTGCCCCAGAGGAGGTCGCCCGCTTTGCCGAGACCGTTCGTACCGCACAGGACGTTGCGAGCAACATTACGCGCGTCGCGAATTCAAAAGGACTTCGCAAGGTTTCCGAGACACTCGAAGTAATTCTCGGTAGTGCACTCGCGCTCCACGCGTCTGACGTACACATCGAGCCAGAAGAAAACGCGGTTCGTCTCCGGTTCCGCATCGACGGCGTCCTCACTGACGTAACCGACATCCCTCGCGATACCTACGAACTTCTTCGGTCGCGCCTTAAGCTCATCTCAGGGCTCAAGCTCAACATCTCCGACCGTGCGCAAGACGGCCGCTTCACTATCGACATCAAGGACAAAGATCTTGAGATTCGATCCTCTGTCATTCCAGGCGCATACGGAGAATCGGTCGTCATGCGTATTCTCGATCCGTCGACCATCGGTCTCTCGATGACCGACCTTGGTATCAATCCAACACTTTACAAAATCATCGACGAAGAACTCCAGCGGCCAAACGGCATGATTCTCGTAACTGGGCCAACTGGCTCAGGTAAAACGACATCGCTCTACGCATTCTTACGACGCATTCATCAACCTGAAATCAAGATCGTGACGCTCGAAGATCCAATCGAATACCACCTCGAAGGAGTCGTACAAACGCAAGTCGGTGGCGAGTACACGTTCGCCTCAGGTCTGCGCGCGATTCTCCGCCAAGATCCTGACGTGATCATGGTCGGTGAAATTCGTGATCGTGACGTAGCAGAGACTGCAGTCAATTCTGCGCTCACCGGTCACCTCGTGCTTTCCACACTCCACACCAATAGCGCCGTCGGTACCTTCCCACGACTTCTTGATCTCGGTGTCGACTCTCGCATGATGGGAAGTGCCGTCAATCTCGTGCTCGCGCAACGTCTCACGCGCCGACTCTGTGAATATTGCAAAAAGCAACGTGACGCAAATCCCGAAGAAGAACAGCTCGTACGCTCATTCCTCACCGGACTTCCCAACATGCCCGACCTCTCAAAAACGTTTCCACTCTTTGAAGCCGTCGGCTGTGAAAAATGCGGCGGCAGCGGATACCGTGGACGTATCGGTATTTACGAGGGCATTCGCGTCGACAGTGCTGTTGAGACAGCAATTATTGAAGACCCGCGCGAGGACAATATCCTCGCCGCAGCGGCGCCCCAAGGGGTTCCGAATATGCAGCAGGATGGACTCATCAAGATGCTTGCCGGCCTCACCTCAATCGATGAACTCAGCCGCGTCATCGACCTCTATGGCGGAAAAGGAGTGCGCCACGCTGAAAAAACCGAGGAAACCCACGAGGAAACGCTCGCTTAAAAACCAAAGACCCCGCCAGAAATTATTTTTCTGGCGGGGTCAATGGGTACTTTTTTTCTCCTATGCTATAGTCGCACGAGCGCCGACGGTGGTCGTTTGAAATCCAGGATATAACCCTCTAAGCAATGCTTCTCGGATGAAAAGTGGCTACCGGACTTAGGAATACCCCAGTAGCAGCACGTGAGTGAGCACCAAAATACCCTTGCTCCTGCAACCATTAGTTGCTTAGAGGGTTATCGCCTGGATATGGAATGTGTCGGCGTATAAACGACGTGTGGAGATCAAGGTGCTTCGGTACCGCAAAGATACAGAAGCAAAGAACGAACGGCAGTATATTAGCATGATGCTATAATTTTGTCAAGTCCTCTGCCCCTGCGCCTCCGGCTCGGGGGCGAGAAAGTTTTAATGATACGCGGTATATTTATATACGTATGGAACGCGAGACTCCGACTACCTACCAACGCGGCGACAGCAGCCATCTCGACCAAACCCTCCGCCCCCGCACATGGGATGAGTACGTTGGACAGAAAAAAGTAAAGGAGAACCTCCGCATCCTTCTCACTGCAGCGCGTGAGCGCGGACACGCCGCCGAGCACATCCTCCTCTACGGACCCCCCGGTCTCGGAAAAACCACACTCGCCCACCTCATCTCCGGCACGCTCGGCACCAACATGCGTGTCACCTCGGGTCCTGCAATCGAGCGTGTCGGCGATCTTGCCGCAATCCTCACCAACCTCTCGCCGGGCGATATTCTTTTTATCGACGAAATCCATCGCCTCTCAAAATCAATCGAAGAGGTTCTCTACCCTGCGATGGAATCAGGTGTGCTTGATATCATCATCGGCAAAGGGCCGTCCGCACGCACGGTACAGCTCGATCTCCCTCCTTTCACACTCGTTGCAGCAACAACGCGTATGTCGCTCATATCTGCACCACTACGTTCTCGCTTTTCTGGCGGCACCTTCCGACTTGAGTTTTATACAGACGACGAGATCGTTGCGATTCTCGAGCGTTCGGCGCACGTTCTCGGCATCGATACCGACATTGAAACGCTCCATGTCATTGCCGCACGCAGTCGCGCGACGCCTCGTACGGCGAACTATCTCCTGAAGCGCTGCCGTGATCTCGCACAAATTGAGGGCGGACACATCACCCGCGATATCGTCGAGCGCACGTTCGCACTCCTTGAGATTGATTCGCTCGGCCTCCACGCTCCCGACCGCCAAATCCTTATCGCAATCATCGAAAAGTTCGGCGGCGGTCCCGTTGGCCTCAACACGCTCGCCGCTGCAACCGGCGAAGAGATGGCAACGATCGAAGACGTGCTCGAGCCATACCTCATACGTCAGGGCCTCATCGAACGCACTCCCCGAGGCCGTGTCGCTACAAACGCAGCGTACGCACACATGCAAAACAGCTGAAGTTTTGTTATCGTACCCCTATCATTCCCTAACATATGGCAGGACATAATAAGTGGTCAAAAGTAAAACGAAAAAAAGAGGTGCTTGATGGGAAGAAAAGTAAGATCTTTTCAAAGCATGCGCGCGTTATTGCGCTTGAATCAAAGAAAGCGGGCGGCGATCTTGCGGCACCCGGACTTATTGCAGCAATCGAACGCGCAAAAAAAGATTCGATGCCGAAGGAAAACATCGATCGCGCAGTCGCGAAAGGAAAAGGTGGCGACGCGGGATCACTCGAAGAGGTGCTCTACGAGACGTACGGCCCCGGCGGCACCGCAATCCTTATCACCGCACTCACCGACAACAACAACCGCACCAACGCCGAAATCAAGCACCTCCTCTCAAAGTCAGGATACGCGCTCGGCGCTCCTGGTTCTGCTTCGTGGGCATTCACCAAAACACATGCGGGGTATGTGCCCAACATGCGTACGGAACTCTCTGATGAAGATGGAGAAAAGCTCGCCAACCTCATTGAGGAACTTGAAGAAAACGATGATGTGCAAGACATTTACACCGCCGCCGATGACCCTGAAGGGACAGAGTAGAAATTCCTCTGTAACCACAATGCCCTGATTGCGGGTATACTTTAGATACCATGCGCATACTTGCCTGTGACCCAGGATACGACCGTCTCGGCGTCGCAATACTCGAGAAAGAAAATGGTAAAGAACAACTTCTCTTTTCTTCATGCGTGACGAGCGACAAGCGTGACGCGATCGCAGATCGTCTTCACGCAATTGGCACTGCTTTTTCTCGACTCATCGATGAGCATGCGCCCACTCACATCGCACTCGAGACGCTTTTTTTTAGTAAAAACGTAAAGACTGCGATGCATGTCGCCGAGACGCGCGGTCTTTTGCTCTACATCGCCCGTCTCAAAGGCTGCACCATCGTTGAATACACGCCCCAAGAGGTGAAGGTGGCAGTTACCGGCTACGGAAAGAGTGATAAGGCGAGTGTGACCGCAATGGTAAAGCGTCTTCTGCCGTCGGTCCGAGCAGACGCACTTGACGATGAGTATGATGCTGTTGCTGTTGGTATCACCGCCCTCGCTTCGATACGCCCCCTATCCACAGGCGCATCGCACTGACATTTGCACAAACAGCACAGCTCTGGTAAAAAAGACGTTGTATTAAATTTTGCATATTCATGATCAATTTTTTGCACACAGCGTTTCCTGATGAAGAAGAGACAGAGGACGATAAGGATGAGGCGGTGTCTGACGACGCACTCGATGCGCTCGATGAGGGTTTTGATGACGATCTTGAGGTTGCAACAGACGCACTTGATGATGAGGAAGATGATGAAGATGCAGTCACCTTCGACAAGCACGACGACGAGGACGATTTCTAAGAAAAACCCGGGCACCGACCCGGGTTTTTCTTTTGGAGAGACCGTCACACCACGAATTCTGTCTTTGTGCTAGTATCAATTATTATGAAACGCGCACAGAGATTCTTTAAGAAACATTATAAGCAGGTCGCAACCGATATTCTTATCGGATTGTTTGTTCTCGGTCTCATCACGACCGGTGTGCTGATGCTCTGGATTTCAACCCTCGAAATTCCCGATTTACAGGCATTTGAGCAGCGCCGCGTGCTTCAGTCGACCAAGATATACGATCGCACGGGTGAGGTGCTCCTCTATGACCTCCACCAGGATGTCCGCCGCACCATCGTGCCATACGAAGACATCTCCCGCCACATCATCAATGCGACCGTTGCAATTGAGGATGATAGCTTCTTTCAGCATGGAGGTATCCGACCACTCCGTACTTTCCAAGCAGTCTTTCAAAATTTCTTGAGCGGCGATCTCCTCGGCGGACAAGGTGGTTCCACTATCACACAACAAGTCATTAAGAACTCAATTCTCGCGCAAGAAAAAACCGTCACACGAAAGGTAAAAGAGTGGATTCTTGCCATCAAGCTCGAACGGCAGCTCACTAAAGAAGAAATTCTCGGCCACTATCTCAATGAGTCTCCATACGGCGGCACTATTTACGGCGTCGAGGAAGCGAGTCAGTCATTTTTCGGAAAGTCAGCATCAGAGGTCACGCTCGCAGAAGCTGCGTACATTGCTGCGCTGCCGCAAGCGCCAACCTACTATTCGCCATACGGAAACAATCGTGCCGCACTTGAGAAACGAAAGGATCTTGTACTCGAGCAGATGAAAAAGAATGGTTTTATTTCTGACGATGAGTACGAATCGGCAAAGGCTGAGGTGGTTGAGTTCCTCCCACAGGCAACAAGCGGTATTCGTGCGCCACACTTTGTCTTTTATGTTCGTGAATATCTCGCAGAGAAATATGGCGAGGAGTCACTTGCCGAGCGCGGCTTCCGCGTAATCACCACGCTCGACGCAAAACTTCAGGAGAAAGCCGAAGAAGTCGTCGGTCGCTATGCACTCCAAAATGAGAAGACCTTCAACGCAAGCAACGCCGCGATGGTTGCACAAGATCCAAAAACGGGAGAAATACTCGTCATGGTCGGCTCGCGCAATTACTTCGATGAGGAAATTGATGGAAACTTCAATGTCGCAGTCGCTGATCGACAGCCTGGTTCTTCATTCAAGCCATTCGTATACGCGGCAGCATTTGAAAAGGGCTACACGCCCGAAACAGTCGTCTTTGACCTTCAGACACAATTCTCGACCGCCTGCTCGCCGCAAGATATGACGAGTGAAAACGGATGCTACTCTCCACAAAACTACGATCACGCATTCCGTGGCCCCGTCTCCCTCCGCAACGCGCTCGCACAGTCACTCAACATCCCTGCCGTAAAGATTCTTTATCTTGCTGGCATCACTGACTCAATCAAGCTTGCGCGCGATATGGGTATCACTGGTCTTGCCGACCGCGACCGGTACGGCCTCACCCTCGTACTCGGCGGTGGCGAAGTAAAGCTTGTGGATATGGTCAATGCGTACGGCGTCTTTGCACACGAAGGAAAGCGTGTCGAACAAACACGCATCCTTCGTATCGAAGATGCGAATGGTAATGTTCTTGAAGAATATGAACCAAAAGAAGAAGAGGTGCTCGATCGAAATGTCGCGCTTCAAATTTCAGATATTCTTTCTGATAATGTCGCACGTACACCCCTCTATGGCGCAAACTCACAGCTTTACTTCCCCGGTGTCGATGTTGCCGCAAAGACCGGTACGACCAATGACTCACGCGATGCGTGGATACTTGGCTACACGCCAAACCTCGTCGTCGGGACATGGGCCGGCAACAATATCCCTGAACCAATGAATCAAATATCCGGCCTCATCGTCACACCAATGTGGCGCGAGTTTATGGATTTTGCACTTGCCGAACGAGATAAAGAGTCCTTCCCTGAACCTGAAGATACTCCGACCGATCTCAAGCCTGTATTGCGCGGCATTTGGTTTGATCCGGGCTCAATTAGCATTGATCCGAACGCTTCAAGCACGAGTGGTGTTACAACCGCGATCAGCTCAGCACATGACATTCTCCACTACGTCTACAAGGACAATCCGCGCGGCCCATACCCATCGAATCCTGCACAAGATCCGCAGTACGCATACTGGGAGTATCCCGTCTCTCTCTGGAAAAACGGACTCACTAGTGGTTCAGCAGACCAAGAAGACGAGCGCAATTAAACGATATGCTCAGGCGTACCGTTGCCACCAAGCGTTTCTTTGCAGAGCGTAAGAATTTGTTTCTTATTAAAAAGAATTTCACTCTTGTGGGGACCCGACGTTGATACAGACACGGTCTTTGTGTGCACGTTGTATCGCACGCAGTCGCGCGCGAGTGCATGTTTCGTTATGTGCTCCACCGCAGCGCAGAACGCAGTAATAACAACGCCTTGCGGCGGCCGTAGGCGTGCCTGATACTTTGCAAAGAGACTACTGATTGGCACCGCGCCGTCATGTTTTTCTTTTGCGCGTCTCCGTATCATAAAAGCTCGACTAACGATTCATCGGCATCACCAGATACCTCAGTGATTTTTCAGATACACCTTCCATTACCATTGGTCGTCCCACACCTGCAAAACGAAGGACGATACTATCGTCAGTAAATGAACCGAGTGGGTCATTGAGATATCGCTGGTTAAAACTCAAAGCAAGCTCCTCCCCTTCGATGGTCGCTCCGATACCCTCTTCTGTCTTTCCTAATTCGCCGTTATCAGATGAGAACGTGACGGTATTAGTTTTTGGATCAACTTGAGTGCGCACCTGGAGAAACGCATTGGTGAAAATACTGGTCTTTTTAAGCGCATGCACGATGTCGCCTCGAAGAGCTGTAGCATTCGTTTTAAACTCTTTTGGAATAATCTGCTGGTAATCAGGAAACGAGGCTTCAGTGAGACGTGTGGCTACGTACACACCTTTTGGAAAACGAAGCGCAAGCTGATTTTCAGACACAATCATCTGCGGATCCTCATCGACAAGCTCAATAATACGTGCGATTTCAAGTGCATTCTTAAACGGTACAAGGAGTGAAGATTCGAGTGTTACGCCTTTTTGCGGAACCACCTTTTCTATAAGACGGAACGAGTCAGTCGCCACAAACGTGAGTGTGTGTTCCTTTTGTTGATGAATGAACACACTTCCTAATTCTGGCTTGATTGAAGATTGAGACGCTGCAAATGCGGCAGTCTTTATACCGAGCGCAAAAAGCGCTCCATTTAGTGTTTGTGTACTACCAGAGAGTTGCTGAATTGCGGGAAATTCTTCTGGTGAAAGTGTTTTAATGGTCGTTCGTGACTTTCCCGACTCAACCACCAACATATCCCCATCTGACTTTAATGTAACGTTTCGATCATTTAAAAGCTGCACTGTCTGCATAAGGAGTGCGGCGGGCACAGCGTGTGTACCCTCATTCTTAACAACACCGTCGACAGCAACCTCTGCACTTAATTCAAGATTCGTAGCACGAAGTGTCACCTTCCCTTCAGAATTCGTACTAAAGAGTACACACTGAAGTACAGGAAGCGTTTGATGTTTCGCACTGATGCGCGCTAGTACATCAAGTGCTTGTACCAACTTTTCTTTTTCAACATTGATGTGCATAGCTGGTGAATTATTCTTTTTAAAAATTCTTCTTATTATTAGGGGTGTTGATACGGTGTATAAGTGATTTCTACCTTGAGGATTCGGGATATTTTTATGACAGGCATACTGAATATCTGAGTGTATAGGCGGTGATTATCTGTGGATAGTTTGCTGCTGATCGGTGGGGTTCTATTAGCTTTAGGATAATAACGTACGTGTTGTGCAGCACATGTTGTTGTGCCGTCCCACACCTTTCCACAGCCTATCCACTATTTTAAAAGAGCACGGATCTGCCCGAGCTCATCTTCGAGCTCTGAGCTTCCCTTAAGATCATTTCGAATCTTCTCGCAGGAGTGGATCACGGTTGTGTGGTCGCGGCCACCGAGTTTGAGGCCAATCGCAGGGTACGAGACCTGAAAATCTTCACGGAGAATGTACATAATAAGCTGGCGCGGCTTGACGATTTCCTTCCGCCGCGTCTTCTCGTAGATACTCGCAGGCTCTATTTCATAGAAACGCGCAACCTTATCAACCACATCAGAAACCGCGAGTGATTTTCGAGGTCGGGTGCTGTTTTTTATAAGAAGCTTCACCTCATCGAGTGAAAGTGTGCGGCCGAGGAGTTGGGACTGGCACATGATGGTATTAAGTGCTCCTTCAAGCTCGCGCACATTACCTTCAATGGTTTGCGAGAGGTGCTCAACCACCGCGTCGTCGAGTGTGATGCCATGCTGAGCCGCTTTTGCCTTAAGAATCGCACTTCGAGACTCGAGGTCGGGTGCAGGAATATCGACAATCATTCCTTGGGCAAAGCGTGAACGGAGTCGTTCCTCCATATGTGACATGAGGTGTGGCGCGACATCTGATGAGAAAACAATTTGCTTATTGTTGTCGTGGAGTGCATTAAAGAGATGGAAGAGTTCTTCTTGAGTCTTCTCTTTATTTGCGAGAAATTGCACGTCGTCCATGATGAGCGCGTCATACTGTCGATATTTGTCTTTAAAGCTGTTGGCGGTGCCATTTTGGAGCGAATTCATGAAGTCTACGGTGAAGCGTTCGCTTGTAACATAAAATACTTTACGGCCGAGACGCTTGAGATGATTCCCTACCGCTTGAATGAGATGTGTTTTGCCGTGCCCCGTCTTTCCGTAGATGAAAAGCGGGTTGTACGCGATGCCGGGTTTTTCTGCGACGGTTTTTGCCGCAGTGTGTGCGAGTGCGTTGAAGGGGCCGACGACAAACGTATCAAAAACGTATTTTGGATTGAGGTTGTCGCTCTTGTTTATGTAGTATTCCTCAAGCGGAAGCGCGGTATTGATGGTTTGCTGCTGTACTTTTTCACTTCGCTTATCATTTCGAGCAACGACAGCATACTCGACGCTGCGTACATGCGGAGAGAGCTCGCGGAGCGTCTTTAAAATGATGCTGTGGAACTTGTCAGCGAGCCAATCTTTGACGAAGACGCTCGGAACACCGACAGTGACGGTGCCATCTTCAAGCGCAGTGATGTGGGTATCCTTAAACCACGTCTTGAAGTTTGCGGGAGTGATCGAGAGCTCTATGTGGATAAGCGCGTCATCCCACAATTGCTTCACATTGACGTGCTGTGTTTCAAGAGCAGTTGTCGTATGTGAAAGAGGACTCATACCAAAAGTTATACACATTATACGCCACCGACCTCGGGTGTAAACATGAGATGAAATTCCGCGCAGTTTACCCACATACTGGCGTCAACTGTGCATAACCTGTTGAAAAGTCGATTTCGTATATTTCCACCTTCAGCGCCGCACTACATATTTTGAGTGTCCGCAGGAACCATTTTCACCATCTTCAATAACAAACGTCGGAGCGTACGAGAAATATGTAGTGCGGCGCTGAGGCTGCCTTGGGGAGCGTCTAAGAT
>CAZBQV010000013.1:0-16407 GCA_964494235.1 uncultured Candidatus Saccharibacteria bacterium | reverse complement strand
GGGTGAAGTCCAGGTTTGCGACAGCGATTCTGAGCATGGCGCGGCCTCCCCTCCGTGGGTTGTGGGTCGAATGGGAAGCCGTGCTATCCGGGCAGAGTGGGGTCAGAGCAACGTCTTGGTGCGCGCAGTGCCGTCCGGGTCGATCCAGCGGGCCAACGTTCCGCCCCCGATCTGGGAGAACGTGCCGCCCGACTCGAAGAACAACTCCTCGAACGTGGTCGGCTCAAGCCAGCCCGCCGCAATCCCCGCCTCCACCTTGTCCATGAAGTAATCCCACTTCTCCAAGGTGATGTCGTTGCCGGGGACGCCGACCGCCGCGCCAGTGGAGCCGGGTGCGCCCTCGATGCCGTGGACGTAGGGCACGATCAGACCGTGGGTGGCCTGCAACGCGGCGAATACGTCGTCCACATAGCCGGCGCTGCCGCCGCCCACCTGTCCGCCGCTGCCAATGGCGTAGTCGGCACCGGAGACGTTCCACCGGTAGATCGAGTGCATGTTGTGGGGCGGCCACGCCTCAAGGTGTGACGCCTGAGGCCACACGACGGGCGCGGATGGGGTGCTGAACGCCTGCCCGATCACGTACTCACGGATCGCGGCCGCGTTGCCGCTGTTCTGCACCCACGCGGCCCGCCACATGCGGCCCTCGTACCCCTGGGATGCGAGGTAGCGGATCGACTTCACGGTGTCGGTGCGGCGCTGCGCGTCCGTCATAGAGGAGGTGGCCGTGCCGTCCCAGCCGTGGAACGAGATCGAGTCACCCGCCTCCCACATATCCCGGATCTCGGCCAGCGTGATCGCCTCGCCGCCTGTGCCGACCGCGCCCCCCATCGCCGTCACGTCGATAGCCCAAGTGATCGGGATTCCGGCTGCTCGCACGCGGGCAAGACCGCCGTTGAGGATGAATGAACGGTAGCCCCGGTCGAGAACGAAGATCATGCGGGCCTTCGCGGGGCATTCAAGGTAGGCGTGCCCGATGACCATCGTCGGCGTGATGGCCGAAGACCCCTTGCAGATCAGGTCGATCTTCTCTACCTGCTGCCCGGTCCAGGTGTCCTTCCAGACCGGCCCCAGCGGGAAGCGCAGGAAGTTCCACCCGTTCACCAACGTCTGTGCGTTGAAGTCGCCGCCAGCCGTGCCGCGAGACAGGAACACGGACGGCGAGGTCGTCTGCCACAAGTTGATGTTGAAGCCGGTCAGCCCGGTCACGTCTGGAATGTAGACCCACACGCACACCGCCTGCGCCGGGTTGGCGAGGGTCAGCGGGCCACTCGGGACCGTGAACGTCACCTTGGGATCGGCGGTGCCCCCTGGGGCGGTGAACGACCAAGCGCGACTGTTGATCTTGGTGTTCGTGGTGTCCAGCACCCCGGCGTTGAAGCCGACCCGTGCGAACGCGGCCAACTCCTCGTCGCTGCCGACGATCAGCGGAACCGTGTTCGGCACCGCGCCGCGTCGGGACGAGGCCCACGCGCGGGCCTGTCCTCGCGCGTCGCGCCCCACGAACGTGTCAGATAGCGCGGCCCCGGTGTCGGTGTCGGTGTCGCCGACGAACGCGGCCACGGCGGCGTCGAGCCCGGCCGCGGACTGCTTCTCGGTGTCCAGCTCGTCCAGCGCGGCCTCGACGGTGGTGGCCACGAGGTTGGCCGAACCGGCGTAGGAGATCGCAGAGGCGTCGTGCGCGTCGGTCGTGTCGGCAAGGTGCGCGACGAGGCTCACGTACGACGCGGCGAGGGGGCCCGCGGCGGTGACAAGATCCGTGATCGACACGGGCGAGGCGGTCACGGCGGGCAGCGTGAACAGGTCGGAGTAGACCTCGCGCCCGTTCTCCACGACGCGGATGCGGTAGGCGTAGCCCGAGGGGTCGAGGTTGGCGTCATCAGTGGCCGGCAGCGATAGCGACCAGTCGCCCTCGGCGTCCACCTGGACCTTATCGACGCCCTGGAGGATCTTGTTCCCGTCCAGGTCCATGACCACGGGGATCTGAGACGCCACGCCGTCGACGTCCACCTCGACGGCGTCCACGTAGACGAACGTCTTACGGTTGACCGTCTGCCCGAGGCTGGTGTGCGTGCCCGTGACGGTAATGCGAGTGAGAGGCATGGCGCTCCTGTCAGCGGTCCAGCGTGGGCGGGTCGGGAAAGTCGGGGTTGGTCTTGCGGACCTCAGCGAGCACCAGCAGGTCCCATTGGCCGTGGGCGGCGAGGTTGGCGCGCATGTCGCGCTCGGTGGCGCGCAACTCGTCGATCTGCGCCTGCTGCTCGTTGACGGTCGCCTCCAGGTCGGCGACCTGGCGTCGGACCTGCTCAAGCACAACGATCATCGTCGCCACACTGACCGACTCGGCCTCGGCGGTGATCTTGATCGTCTCCGCTGAGGTCTTGCGGCGGGTGAACCATGCGACCCCGACCCCGCCCGTGACCAGCGTGGCGAGGTGGGTGGTTGCGGACTCCCACCAAGGGGAGGTCATGAGCCGTCGTCCGTCAGCAGTTGCAGCGGGACGAGGTTGCCCGCGCCGTCGTCGATGTATTCGGTGGGCTCCAGAACGATGTGCGTCACGTCGTCAGTTGCGGACGGTGTCGTCGTGATGCGGAACGTCAGCTCGTCGCCGCCGACCACGAACGGCACCTCGTAGTTGGCGACCGCTGCCGATGAGTTGTTGATCGTCGGCGACGTGGTGCCCGAGACCTTCGACCATGAGTAGGCGGTGATGGTGCCCTGTGATTCGGAGGCGTTGAGGGTGACCGTCGTGCCCGGCTCCACTGCGACATCGTTCCCGGCGTAGGCGGTGACCGCACCGCTGGTGTCCTCGCGCAGACGGACCATCGCGCCGGGGCCAGCGCCCGCAGCAGACAGGGTGAGCGCGAACGAACAGTTGCCGGTCGCGGCAGAGGAGACGGTCGCGGCGTAGGTGTTGAGCCTGACCCCGTTGGTCGTCGAGAGCGTCGAGCCGGTGTTGCGGGGAGTCGTCGAGCCGAGGCCCGCGCCGGTCCACGTGAGCGCCGCCGAGGTCGATCCCGATGTGGTGGAGGTGGTGGGCACCCACACGCCGCACCCCAGCAGCACGTCCCCGGAAGCCGAGCCGGGGTTGACGCCTGGGGCGATGGAGAACCCGGTGCCCGAGGTGGTGTCCGAGGCGACCACACCAACGGGGGCGATCCATGTGGCGGAAGTGCAGGAGAACCGCGTCATCGCGCAGCGCATCGTCCGGTCAGTTCCGGACCCGCCGTTGGTGACGGTCAGCGTCCCCGTCTCGGTGCCCGCTGACACCTTGTAGTAGACGGCGATGCCACGTGAGCCCGTGTTGACGCCCCAGGAGCCGGTGCCGCCGTACTCGATGGTGTTGCCGCCACCCGACTTCGGGACGATGGTCCAGCCGGCCGGGGTCGTGGGAGCCGCGCCCGCCGAGTTGCCGTACGCGACTTCGAGGATGAGCATGTCGCCGACGCCGCCCGAGTTGCTCGCGGTCTCAGCAGGGTAGGCGATGTCGCAAGTTCCGACGCCGCCCGCTGCGGTCCACGTCCAGTCAGAGGGGATGCTCATGGCGCGGTCGTCACCTTCACATAGTCGATCCAGATGTGCTGGTCGGTGTCGGGTGCCCAGTCGTTCGTCGCGCCGCCGTAGAACCAGTGCCACAGCAGATGCGTGGCGACCACATCGGAGCGCGTGCGGAGTTTCCGGTTCGTCCGCAGGTACTTCGTGAACCCGTTCCACATGTGCCGGATCACGCCGTCACTCGACGCGGTGCCGCCCGAGACTGTGTTCGGGGTGACGTCTAGGACGTACTCGTGCCACTCGTCGTCAGTGATCTGGACTCGCGACGTGCCGGCGGCGCCGTCCGTCGTCCACCAGCCGTCCTCGCCGTAAGCGGCGGACACGTCGCTGCCGTAGATGTAGGCCATCATCGTGCCGTCAGGGTTGCCCGAGTGCGTGGCCTGCATCCCACGCACCGACCAGCCCTCGTCAACGACGGTGTTGCCGCCCGTGGGGAACGAAGGCGCGATGCCGGGGCGCACGGCAGTGAAGCCGGGGAACTTCTGGCCCAGCCCGTAGTCGTAGGGGCCGACCAACTTGAAGCGCAGCGTCAACTTGATTTGGCCCGAGACCTGTTGAGGCAGGGGCAGGTACAGCGAAGAGGAGCCGTCGCCGCCACGAACGCCGGCGAGCAGCGTCAGGTCGAGCATCCGACCGCCGAGGTCGGGGTTCACCTTGCACTCGTGGCGACCGACCATGCCGGGGTTGTTGCCACCCGAGCCGCCCCCGAGCATGTGCGTGTTCCACAGCGTCGAGGTCATCGTGCCGAGCGGGACGGATGAGAAGTCCTGCTCGAAGAGGATCACCTCGTCGGTCGGCGGCTCGCTCACTGGGACCTGTGAACGGCGCGAGAGGGTGCCGTCGAGGTCGCCGTAGGTGAGGACTGGGACGAGTGCCACGTCAGGTCACCACGACCGCGACGATGTCGTTGACGTACCGTCCCGCCGTGCCGCTCGTCACCTTCGCGGGCGCGTCGGCGATGTCCTGCACGAGCCAGATCACGACCCGGTTCGAGTCGTTGTCCGGTCGCGCCGGGGCCGGTCCGCCAGAGGGCACGACGACCGACAGCACGATGGACGACGGCATGTTGGCCACCGGCAGGTCGTCGGTGGCGTTGGTCAGCGACAGCAGGTAGGCGTCAGTCTGGTTCGCGGTCGCGCCGGTCGCGATGCCGCTCAGCTTCGTCTTTTCCGTGGCGCTGTACTGCTTGTAGGTGGTGCCGTCGCCGATGTCGTCCTGGTCGAGCACGACCGCTCCGGTTGCGGCGTTCACCGAGGACACCGCGCCGCCCCCGCCGACACCGGGGTCGCCCTTCGCGCCCGTGGAGATCAGCGCGGAAATGTTCGTGATGCCCTCGTGCCCACGGATGACGATGCGCGCCATGGTCAGTCCTCGCTCTCGATGGTGATAGTCGACTCGGACGGACCCCACACCTGGATCGAGTCGTCCCCGTCCGTCAGGTAGAAACCGCAGCGGAGTGTGCGCTTGAGTACGTCGCCGGCCAGTCCGCCCGTCGAGGCGTCGTCGAGCGAGAGAGTGCAAGCGCCGCCCGCGATACCGTTGACGGTCGGGCCGTCGTCGCCCGTGACCGTGATCGTGGCGACGACCTCGCCGAGCGCGTCGAACACCTCGCAGACGCCGGTCAGGCTGGCCATCTCCAGGGCTGCGCCCGAGGCGTCCTTCCAGCCGACGAACTTGTGTTGCCAGTTGCGGCCTTCGGTGACGAACAGCTCGACCTTCCCGAACAGGCTCGGCTGCGCCTGCAAGATCAGGCCGGAGTCGGCAAGGATTCCCATGCGGTCATCTCCTCGTGCGCTTCTTCTGGAGTCGGGTGAGTGCCGCCGCCGTTGAGCGGGTGTCGGCGTCCAACTCGAGGACGGCCGCGTTGGCGCTGGCCGTGTAGTTGGTCGCGTGGATGCGGAACACGGACACGCCGTCGTTGGTGCTCGCGTTGAGCGCGTCGGCATACGACTCGACGCCCAGCACGCGGATCAGCTCGCCCGGCTCGATCTCCCACGGCCGGACCAACGCACCCGTGGACAGGTCGCGGATCGGGCGGTC
This sequence comes from uncultured Candidatus Saccharibacteria bacterium, assembly GCA_964494235.1. GTDB lineage: Bacteria > Patescibacteriota > Minisyncoccia > Phycocordibacterales > UBA918 > JACQKD01. Next base: position 10,815 of record CAZBQV010000013.1, on the reverse strand, counting down.
GACCGTCACTGTTCCCGTGTTGCGTGGCACGCGGTGGTCGGCGAGGAAGTTCGCCCCGGCGCGGTTGGCGGCCGATGCGCTCCCTACCTCGCTGCCCAGGTCGATCACGGCCCTGCGGGTCTCTCCAGCGGCGTCGAGGATCGGGCAGGCCCCGGTCATCGTCGTCACTCGAGGGCGGCCCCACACGTCGGACCAGCGGACCTCGACGGCGTTGTAGATGTCGGAGGTTGACACGGGGAACGAGCCGCCGCCGTCGAGCGTCACCTCGTAGCGCACCGACGTCGGCAGCGGCTCCCAGTGAAACCGCCCGGTGTCGTCGACGAACCAGCGGTGCGTCTCGTTGAGGAGCATCAGGTCCGTGAGAACCTGCTCAGCGCTGACGCCGTCCGGGTAGGACAACTGCCCGAAGCCATAGTCCGCGGTCGTGTCGACCACGGCCTCCGTGCCATCAAAAGCAGGGAGCATCCCACGCCCGAGCATGTCGTTGACGACCTCGTGCGGGTATACGACGGCTGCGGAGTAGTCAGCCGCCGAAAGCCGGTCGGCTCCGGTCGCCGTCTTGAGGACTGCGCGGACGGCGACGGTCCAGAACGCATACCAACGGTCCTCGGCCCCGGTGGTGGCCGCCCCGGTGTTGCGGACGCTCAGCGCCGGCAGGTAGTTCGCCGACGTGGAGAGCGATCCGCCGACCGTGGCGACCTGGAGCCCCGCCGCGAACGACGTCGGCGACACGGTGCCGGTCAGGACTCCGGTCGGGGATGCCGCGCCGACCGTCGTCTCGAAGCTGGACGAGTAGGTGCCGGCCGAGGTGTTCGCCTGGACGCGGGCCACGCGCATCCCGGCGTCGTAGAACAGCCGCGTCCACATGGTGCCGCGCCAGGACGTCGAGATCGTCTTGCCCTCGTCGGCGCTCATGACGACGGCGGCAATCCCGGAGTTGAGCGGCTCGTCCTCCAGCGCGGTCAGGGCGTTGCGGGTCGACAGGGAAGTGCAGCGGACCCAGTGATCCAGGTTCGCATCGGCCACGACGTAGGCGCGGGTCACGTCGCCCACGGCCTGCGAAGCGCCGAACGCGGAGACCTCGCGCACCTGACCGTCCGCGCTCGCCGTCTTGGTCGGGTCGGTGATCTTGCCCAGTGCGACGGGCTGCGCAGAACGCGCGTCGAACACGACGACCTCGGCCCTGGCGACCGCTGCGGCCTCCAGGTCGGTCAGCGGGCGGGCCAGCCGGAAAGTGATCGCCCTCGTGCCGCCGATGGCCTCCTTGCGCCAGGCAAGGTCCGCGACCTCGGCGGTGACCATGCGGCCACCGACGCGGACGGTCAGCGGGACAGGCAGGCTCACGACGCGACCGGGCGGATGTGGAGGTAGCGCGGCCAGTAGTGCGCCGTGATCGTCAGGCTGTGACCGATGTTGGCGACCCGGTTCGCGCCGTCAGCCGTCACGACGTAGACGCGGTTCGTCCGGTCAGGCACGAGCGCGGGGAAGCCGCCCGAGACCGCGAAGGACGTGTCGGCCCAGGTGTAGCCGGTGCCGTCGAAGGCGTCGCCGGTCAGCGCCAGGGCTCGGCCGTTCACGCCGTCGACCACGAACCGAGACCGGGTCGAGGTGGAGCCCAGGATCAGCGAGGACTCATCGGCCGGCACGAGGTAGACGACGTCCCAATAGATGCCCGACGAGCCGCCCGACTCCAGCGAGTAGAGGTTGAGGTTGCCGACGCTCGCGCCGGTCTCGGCTCCGTAGCCGATGGCGCTCGCGTTCCCGTCCGGGCCGATCCAGAACACGCCCAGGTCGACAAGGATGCGCTCTACCGTCTGCTCGAGCCGAACCGTGTCGCCGTAGACGCCGTTCACCTGAGCGCGGACATCGACGTGCGCGGCAGACGACAGGCGGCGCAGCGCCACGAGCACGCGGTAGGAGCCGCTCAGCGCCCGCCGCTTCGCCGCGGTGTTGTGGGTGGAGGCCAGCGGCCAGGAGAGCCGCGCCGACGTCAGAGAGCCGCCAGCGCCGCCCGTGGTGTAGGCGTAGTTCGTGTTCCCGCCCGAGCCGGCACCCGAGAAGCCGCCGCCCGCAGCGCCGGCCGGGACCGACGTCGACGCGCCCATAGCCATGTCCTCACACTGCTGAAACCACGTCAGGTCAGACGGGGTGCCGTGCTGGCGCGTGGCGAACAGCATGTAGTCACGGATCGTGCCGTCGACCTCGAGCACGGCCGGGGCGGGCACGTCTCCGATCACGCCGACCGCGTCGAAGTACGACGACGTCGCCGGGTCGTTGACCACGGTCGCCGGGGCGAGCGACTGCCGGCCGCCGAGCGCGAACGGCTTCGCCAGCAGCTCGACCGTCACGGACTCATAGGCGCGGGCAGCGGGCAGCCGGGTCAGCGCCGACACGTCTGAGCGGTAGACCTCGAACCACACAGGGTGTGTCGCGTCGTCGCGCTGGTACATCAGCAACGACTCAGGGCGGTCGATGAGCCGGATCAGCTTCTGTATCTGCTCGCCGGCCTCGTCGGAGTTGAGGCAGATCAGGTCGAAGGTCAGGGCCAGCGTCCGGGCGTCGTAGTTCGCCGTGGAGACGTTGATGCCGTCGCTCATGGCGTTGGACGTGAGCGCCCTGCGCAGCCGCGGCAACGGGGCCTCGAACGAGCGAATCCACCAGCGCTCCTCGTCGTTGAGGTCGAGCAGCACGGTCGGCGCGTCGTCGATGGAGTCCACGAACGCGAGGACGTCGCCCATCAGTACGCCCCCGTCCGCAGGTATGCCTGCATCCCGGCATCGGGGCCGGTGACCTCGATGCGGAGCCCGTCGAAGAACGCCCTCAGCGTGTCTAGTGAGACGCCGCCCGAGTCGCCGCCGCGGGCAGTCATGCGGCCGGCGGGGCCGACGCCGAACCCGCCAGATGCGCGGCCAGTGGCGCGGGGAGTCCGGTCGGGAAGTTCGCCCATCGGGTCCTGAGACGGAGGCCGACCCGACGTCGTGTAGCGGACATGCACGTTGACGGTCTTGTCGGGGATCTTGCGGATGGCGTTGGCGACCCGGTCAGCCTTCTCGGCGGTGTTGACGAGCTTGTCGCCGAGATCGCCTACCCAGCCCATGCCGGGGGCCTTGCCGAGCGTCTGGAGCATCTCGCCGAACTTGCGCATGGACGTAGAGACAGCCTCGAACAGCAGCTTGAACACGGGCTGGAGGGCGTTGTTCCACATCCATTTGCCGGCCTCGCCGATGGCGCGGAGGTTCTTGCCCATCTGCTTAGCGGCAGCACCCAGGAGCGGGAACGTCTTCTCGACCAGCCAGCCCATAGCGGGGATCACCACGGTCTTGAGCACCTGGCCAACGCCCTTGGCGACGTTCTTCACGAGGTCGAAGAACGGGGCCGCGTCCTTGAGCCCGACCTTGACGTCGGCCATAGCCTTCTTGGCCCCGGTCAGGTACTTGCCCGCGAAGTCACGCAGCGCCGGGAGGATGCCGGAGATGAAGTCCCCGACCGCCTCGAAGGCCGGCCCCAGCTTGTCGCCGAGCCACTTCGCGCCCTGCTCGATAGCCGGGATCGCCTTGTCCAACATCCATGTGCCGAACCGCTCAGCCATCGGTAGCAGCCGCGCGCCGATGGCCTCCTTGGTCTCGTCGAACCGCAGCCGAAGCCGGGCCATCTTGCCCTCGAGCGTCTCGGCCTGAGATCGCGCCTGGCCCGCGAACGTCTTTGCCAGGTCGGCGGTGATCTGGTCAAAGTCCTTCGTCTTGCCGCTCGCGTCCTTGGTGGCGATGCCGAGCCGACCCAACGCGCCAACGTTGCCGTTTGCGGCACGGGCCAGCGCCATCGAGACTTGCTCTAGCGACTTGCCCGAGCCGGCAGCGACGTCCATCGCCAGGGACGCGAGATCCTGCGCCTGACGCAGATCGCCTGTCGCCACGGCCAGCTTCTCGATAGCGGGGCGCAGTTGGTCGTCGGTGACGCCGAGTAGTTCGCCCTGCCTAGAGATCCAGTCCTCGACGCCAGCTACCTGGTCCTTGGTCGCCTTCGTCGTGTTCTGGAGCGTCTTGGCGAGCCGCGCCTGCCCGGCCGCGTCCTGCGAGGCGGCCATCGTCATGTCGAAAAGGGCCTTGCCGGCGACCACGGCAGCAGCGCCGACCGCGAGCGCACCCACGGCGGCAAACTTCTTCATCTTGCCGCCCGCGCCCTGCGCGGACTTGCCGACCGCGTCGAACTTGGCCGAGGCCTTGTCGTTGGCGATGATGTCGAAGTCGAGGCGCTTGGTAACCACGTCACGCCTCCTTGGTCAGCCGGTCGATGACGTAGCAGCCGCGCTCGAACTGCTCGAAGGTGCAGCCGTCGAGCATGGGCGGCGGGGTGTGCAGATGAAGCGCGAACGCCCACTCATAGGCGGCGCGCTTCTCGGTGTGCGTCAGCCTTTTCCCGGCTCGGAGTCCTCGGCCGGGGCGTCCTCGTCGGCGTCCTCGAGGTCGGCGTCCTCGACGATGAAGTCGATCTCGGACAGGGAGAACTGCACCTCGTCGGCCTTGAGCGTCGGATGCGACCGCTTGAGGTAGACGTACAAAAGCGCGTGAATCGCGCTCATGTTGCCCCGCGAGACAGCGGAGGTGAACTCGGTCGCGTAGTCCATCCCGGTCAGCTTCTCCAGGACCATGCACTCCGGGCTCATCAGCTTGAGCGGGTCGAACTCCCACTCGCGCGGGGCCACGCCTTCGGGTGCATAGCGGAGCTTCATCGTGCAACCTTTCTCGCCACGTCGTCGAGAACCTTGTAGATCGCCTGAGTCACCTCGGGCTTGGACTTGTCGAACGGCTCATCAAGGAAGCCCTTGTCGACGCCTGCCGTCTGGTTGACCCACGCCCGCGTACCGAACACCGGGTGACGGAGGCGGCCGCGGTTCAGCGAGGCGATGTCGGAGCCCTTCGCCTGCGCGACGAGCCTCACGCCCGCGAACCGGCCACCAGCGCGGGTCCGTGCCGAGATCGACGTCTTGCGGTGGATCAGGGAAGCCAGGCCGCCGCGGGACGGCAACGACGCCGGAACGCTCGCCTTCATGTCCTCGCGGACAGGCTTGCTCACGCGGTTCAGGCCGGCGTTCAGCTCGCGCTGCAACGCCTTCCGGTCGGCGTGGGTGCGGATACGGCGCGCGAGGATCTGGAAGTCCTCAACGCCCCGGATCTCGACGTCGGCCATGGGTATCAGACGGCGGTGTCGGTGCTCATGTATTGAGCGGACACCAGGCCGTTGGTCGAGTCGTAGAACGCCTTGAACGGCACGCTCACCGACTGCACCTCGGGGCCGGTCACCTCGGGGATATCTCCGGAGAAGTAGACCTTGGGCAGCCGGAACCGGATCGTGTTCTTGTAGGTGCTGGCGATGGTCGCGCCGACGAACTCCCACACCATCGACGTGCTGGAGTGGTCCACGAAGCGGTCGAGGAAGTCGGCCTGCGTCACGACGTCGACCTCGACCGAGCCCGTGACCTCCACGAAGCCGTTCGGGATCGGCTCGGACTTGAGGCCCAGGTTCCCGGCGTACTTCCGCTCGCCGTCCATCGGGCGGGCAATCGTCAGGGTCACGCCCTTGACGCCGGAGACGGCCGCCTCGGAGTCGTAGGTGCCGAGCTTGAGTGCCATCTGCGTGAACGGGAAGCCGGTCTGCCCGGTCGGGTACGACGGGGACGCCAGGCTCTCGGTATCGACGACCTTCTGGAAGTCCAGGTCGAACGACGCCTTGAGGTACTCGCCGATGCCGCAGGAGAACTCGGCCTGAGTGATCTTGCCGCCGACGCCCGTGTACGGCAGGACGGTGCCCGCGGTGTTGGGGATGCCGACCTGCATGGTCAGGCTCTTGCCGAAGTTGTCGCCCCAGGTGTGCGACTGGAGGTAGGCGGCCGTCGCGGCCTGCTGCGCCGGGGTGACCGTGGTCCCGAACAGGTGCTGGAGCAGGAGCCCGAACTTGGTCGTGAGCACGTCGACCTCGAGCCGACCCGTGCCGCCGTAGTCGGTCACGATCTCGTCCAGCGGCGCGATGCGGCCAGCCTGGACGCCGGTCAACTCGACGGCGGTCTGCTCGTGCTTGACGTTGCCGAAGCCGCTCAGGAAGCGGTCGGGTGCGGCGTAGGTGCCGTAAGCCGACTCGGCCTTCACGCCCAGGGACGCGCCGAGACCAGATCCGTATGGCATGGGGGTCAGCCCTTCTTCTTGTCGGTCTCAGCGGCCCACACATCGGTCTGACAGGTGAAGCCCTCGGGTTCGTCGACCTCGACGACCTGGCCGGCGAGCACCAGACGGCCGCCGAGGGAGGGCACGGTGCGGTCCTCCCCGGAGACGTTGCGGATCTTGGTCATCGGCGCCTCTCTCAGATGCGAGCGTTGAAAGCGATGCGGAACAGGACTTGCGCAATCGCCCCGTCCGAGTCCTGCGCTTGGTTGAGCTGGAGCCCGGTGGCGAACGACGTCCACGCGACTCCGGCGACGTCGAGCGAGGGATTGGCGCGCAGGGCGTCGGCGAGGGCGTCCACGGCGGCATAGGCGGCGTCGCGCGCGGCCTTCGGGTCGCCGTCGCCGTTCCACGACAGGGCGGCGCAGGTGATCTCGCCGGTCTCGGCCCGCTGGGTGGCGCCGGCCCAGGACCATTCCTGTTGGACGTCCGCGGAGTTGGTGTAGCCGTCCGCGTCGGGGTCCTGGACGCCGATGCACAGGTACGAGCCGGGGTCGGCGGTCAGCGGGAAGCCGTCCGACACGTTGACGCCGGGCAGCGCGGACTCGGCGGTCGAGATCAGCGCGTCGATCAGCGCCGGAACGACGGAGGCGGTCATCAGCCCATCCCGAGCAACTGGTGCGGCTCGATCAGGGACTGGACGCGGTACGGCAGCAGGTAGGCCGCGCCGGGGTTCGGCTCAGCCTGCGCGCCGGGTCGGGTCGGGCCACGCTGCGCCTGCCACAGATGCCGCGTCAGCTCCTTGACGGCCTGGAGCAGATCGGCCGGGAGAGAGGCGCGGCCGGCGTCGTAGACCACGGTGTATCTGCGGGCCGTGAACGCTTCCCCGTCCGCGCGGGTCACAATGCCGGTCGCGGCGTCGAAGTCCAGGTCGGCGGTCGAGATCGTGTTGCCGTCCACGTCGGTCACGGTGGTCAGGTCGTCGACGGGCACGACGGGCAGCAGCAGCGAACGGTCACACGGGGCGACCATGGCCGTCGTAGCGGTGACCTCGAGCGGGCCGACGAGGCGGGTCAGGACGGCCTCGGCCGCGTCGATAGTGTCCTGGATCGCGTCGTCATGGGCGACGCCCTCGATGCGGAGGAACGTGCGCGCCTGCTCAATCGTCAGAACCGACACGGGCCACCTCCTGTTGCTTGGCGTAGGTCGCAAGGTCCAGAACCGTCGACTTGTGATGCCCGACCTCGACGGCGGTGTTCACGTAGACCGGGAACCCGAGTTGGCCGGCGCGCAGGCAGAAGGTGAAGTCCTCGCCGCAAGGGCGGCCGCTCAGCTCGGTCTCTTGGAACCAGGGGAATGTCTTGTTGAAGCCGTGCGCCTCGACGGCAGCGAGCACGCTGCGATGGATCAGCAGCGCGGCGGCGCCAGTCGCGGCGACCTGCATCATCGTGGCCTCGGGGATCTCGCCCGTGTGCCGGATGGTGACGATCTCCTCGCCGTGGCGGGCCAGGGTGTAGAGCGTCGGGAACAGTCGCCCGTCGTTGGTGCCGAAGCACAGGCCGCCGACAATCGGGGCCTTGGTCGGGTCGGCGTTGAACAGCAGCGCCTCGATCAAGTCCGGCTCGAAGTTCATGTCGGAATCGACGAACAGCAGCCAGTCGCCGGGGCCGGCGAGGAACTTCCGCACGATCTCGTTCCGCGCGTGGGAGATGTTCGCGCTGGAGAACTCGTGGACGATGTTGACGATTCGCCGCGGCCCACAGGAGTCGGCGAGCGCGAGCGCCAGCATCGACTGATGGAAGAACGCCGAGACCTCGGCCGGATGGACGTAGCCGACGACGACTGTTTCGCGGCTCGGCTTCGCGGATGCCGGCTTCTTGCGGTTTCCCATTGGTCCTCCGTGGTGTCGGGTCTCCGCTACTCGGGTTCGCACCAGGGGGTGCGCGTGGCGGCCGGCACGGAGAACCGGCCGCCACGCTTGCCCGCTGAGTCGGCGGGCAGATCAGCTCCGGGTCAGAGCTTGAGGACCCGGAAGGCGTCCGGCACGATGGCGTTCGCGCCGGTCCGCCAGTGAGCCACCCAGCCGCGCTGGCCGGTGGGCACGCCGTTGCTGTCGACGACGTTCTGGATGTACTCAATCGACGTGCCGAGACGGTCGTAGATCAGGTACTGCGAGAAGTCGCCGCAGAGCAGGATGTTGCTGCCCGTGGTGGCGGTCGAGACGACCTGAGACGCCTCGATGGTGGGCTTGCCGAGCAGCCGGTCAGGCTTGTCGGCGGCGATGCCGGAGACCCACAGGGACGCCTCGCCGGAGACGCCCTCGGCCATCCGGCGGATGGTGTTGAAGGTGGCGTCGTTGGCGAGCCAGGTGCTGCGCCCGCGGTAGCGGGGCTGCAGCGCGTTGAGCACCTTGTAGACGTCCGCGAGGGATGCCGTGGTGAAGGTGCCGGCCGTGGTCGGGGAGACCCGCGAGGTGGTCACGGCGGTCACGGCGGTCACGACGCCGAACGGCGCCGTCGAGCCCGAGCCCACCGCGAAGGCGTCAGCCTCCAAGGTGTCCTTGGCGTCCTGGATCAGCATGGGGAGCTGGGAGGCCAGGTCGGTGTCCTCGAACACCTCGTAGGAGCCGAGCACGTAGGCCGACCCCAGGTGGGCGGTGACGCTCGGCTGCGCCAGGGTGGGCGAGCCGTCCGTGAACGCCGAGCCCTCTCCCTTCCAGTAGGCGGTCACGCCTGCGGACGAGATCCCGTTCCACTTGTTGCTGGTGCCCTGCACGACGCGGGACACCTGGCGGAACGGGTTCGTGCTGCCGGTGTTGGCCAGGATGATGCTCGGGTCGAGCAGGAACGGGATGGCGTAGCCACCGTTCCCGGCCGTGGTGCTCATCGCGGTACGGACGGCGTCGGACTCCTCGGGGGTGAGGATGCCCTGGAAGGTCATCGGGTTCTCGATGATCTTCTCGAACGCGCTGCGGTAGGCCGGCGACCCGGTGAGCAGCGCGAGCTGCGCGACGCCCCTGTGGGTCTCGATCATGCGCGATGCGTGCTCGACCTGCTCGGACGGCATCGACCGGGAGGCGGTCTCCTCGACGGCGCGCAGGGCGCGGTCACGGAGGTCCTCGCTGGAGACCATGCCGCGGGCGACGTGGTCCAGGTTGGCGAAGGTGTCGCCGCGCTTGATGTGGACGGCGGGGGCGTGGCCCTCGCGGTTGGCCGGGTTGAGCGCGGCGCGCTCGATCTCGGCGATCTTCTCGGCCCGGGCGACCAGACGGTCGTGCTCGGCCTTCTTCTCGTCCCACTCGAGGAGGATGGAGTCCATGCGAGCGACCTGCTCGTCGGTGGGCTCCTCGGCAGCCTGGAGCTCGGCGATCTCCGTACGGAGAGCCTCCAGCTCGGCAGCCAGTTCGGCGATCCTGTTCATCGGATGCCCCTTTCTGCGACCGCAGCCGCAAAGTTGAACTTGGCGTGGTGCTTCTGCCGACCGGAGTGCTCGCGCGGCTCCTCAGCGGCGACGACCGCGGGCGCGGTGTCGCTGTCCGCCGGCTCCTGGCCGGGAGTGGCGGAAAGATCACGGGCGCTGGCGTACATGGCGAGCAGTTCGGCCTGCTCGTCCTCGCTCAGCGCGTCCCACGCGCGGACAGCCTCGATGCGGGCATCCTCGTAGGCGGGGAAGGTGACGAGGCTGGCCTCACGCAACGCAACCTCGGTGCGTACGGTGACCTTGCCTCGCTTGACGTGGTTGATCGGCGCGAAGCCGACTGAGAACGAGTCCAGCGCGCCGTCGCGCAACAGCTCCAGGGCCTCGTCGCCTGCTGCCGTCTTGGACACGCGGAACTCGCCATAGAGGCCGCGCTCGTCCTCCTTGAGCGCGACAGCCCGGCCCAGCGGGTTGCGGCGGGCGTCGTGCTGAGACAGCAGCTTCACCCGGTCGCCGCGCTCGCGGATCGTCTTGGCGAACGAACCCTTCTCGAACATCTCGAGGTAGCGCGGGCCCCCATCGGAGACCATGGCGGTGCGGCCGAACGGTACGACGATGCCGGCCACGGTGCGGCCCTCGCCCTCGGAGCGCACCTCCAGGTCGATGCCGTCGAAGGCGCGAGACAGTGGTGCGGTCATGCCAGCCCCTCCTTCGGGGTGGTCGGCCCAGCGCCGGGCTCGGTGCCGGGCTTCTGGAGCTGGACAGATACGAGGCCCGTGTGGTTGAGGAGGGTCACGTCAGAAGCCGCAAGGGCGGCCTTTACGGACTCGGGCGAGTAGCCGGCCGTGATGAGGGTCGAGGCGGCAGAGGCGAGCACCTGCATGGTGTCGGCCTTCTCCTTCTCGCCTTCCTGCAACGCGGCGATCTGCGTCGTGTCGTACCAGAGCCGCGCGTCCTCGGGGACGTCGATCAGCTTCGCTAGGGCCGCGCACGCGCCCTGCCAGTTGCGGCTCATCTTGCCGTCAGCAAAGGAGCGCATCGCCATGCCGTAGTTGGAGTACGTCGCCGCGTCCAAGCCCTCTTTCAGCCCGGCGACGATGGCTGGCACGCCGCCCGCGACAGCAATCCGGTTCTCACCCGCGGCTTGTGTGGCGGCGTAGGCCATCTGCTCGAAGTTGTGACCGACCACGGTCACGTCTGCGCCCTCGTCGAGAATCAGCGTGCGGAAAGCGTTCTTGACGCC
>CAZBQV010000012.1:13280-16742 GCA_964494235.1 uncultured Candidatus Saccharibacteria bacterium | reverse complement strand
GCGGAAATTTTTCCATAGTAAGAAACTAAAATTGATTTACGAAACGGAGATCGCCGTTGTACATCGAGCGAATATCGTCGATGCCATACTTCAGCACTGCAAGACGGTCGATACCCATGCCGAATGCAAACCCTTGGTACACATCGGGATCTATTCCTGCATCGCGTAGAACATTTGGATGTACCATGCCGGCACCCATGATCTCAATCCAGCGACCCGAGAGCTTGTTACCCGGCATTTCGATACGCATATCAACCTCAACACCCGGCTCCACAAACGGAAAGAATGAGGGGCGGAAACGCACCTCTACCTCACCGCCGAAAAATCGGGAAAAGAAGAACTCGAGCGTACCCTTGAGGTGCGCGAGCGAAACATCACGATCGATCATAAGGCCTTCGAGCTGGAAAAACTGCGCTTCATGCGTCGCATCAGTTGCTTCGTTACGAAATACTTTTCCCGGAACAATGATGCGGATCGGCGGTGTATGCGATTCCATGTACCGTACTTGCACCGGCGAAGTATGCGTGCGGAGCACGACATCGGGCTTGCCTGATACATAAAACGTATCCTGCATGTCACGCGATGGATGATCCTTCGGCACATTGAGCATGTCGAAGTTGTATTTAATCAACTCCATTTCAGGACCTTCAGAAAATGAAAAACCGAGCTCAGCAAAAATTGCATTGATCTCGCGGATCATTTGTGAAATCGGATGGATGTGGCCTTTCGGATTCATACGTTTAAATAGTCACTTCATAGAGCGATCGGCCGAGCTTCACGTACACTGCACCGCCAACAACACGGAAATCAGCACCGCGAGCCTCAAAGAGCGGCTGAATATTCTGTCCCGAACGATTATCGAGCTCGGTCACATACACACCGTCTGAGAGTGATACGATCGCGAGATCGGTTGAACCGGGGAAGAAATCAAAGTAGAGCGGCTTTTCTTCGCGCGTGTTGAGTGTCACCTCGCGGCCGCACGCGCGCTCCGGCACACAGAAATAAAATGGAATGTTTGCGGTGCCGCGTGTCCACTGTGCAATGATTTCATCACCATGCTCGCGCAGGATCATGCCCTGCGATTCTTTTGTAGTTGTTGCAACCGCTGCAACCGTACTCGTTGCACCATCCTCCGCATCAGTTGTGACAACTTCTCCGAGTGGGATCATGGCGGTCGTCGTTGCAAACGCCGTCATGATGTCTGTGTAGAGCGGATTCGCGACTGGACGAGTACTCGTCGAAGACGTATTGACCATCGACTGTGGAATCGGTGAAAGGAGCGGCTCGAGCGGCATATTGAATGCCTGCGCTTCTGTCACAATGTGCGCATATACCGGAAGCGTCTTGCCCCATGGATGATATCCATCTTTCTTTACAAGAATCGTATAGATGCCCGGTTCAAGATCTTGCACGAAGAAGGCGCGGCGAAATGTGCCGGTCTCATGAACAAGCTCTCCGTTTACATATATCTCTGCGCCGGAACGCTCTGCTCCGACATAAATGCCGCCCGTCTTCACGAGATTCGTTAATCCTTCAAAGCGATAGCCCGTCGCATAGAGGAACAAGAGCGGCACCGCAACAATAAATATGAAAATGAGCGCCGTTGAATAAAAACGGCGGCGTCCTCGTGAGAGCGGCTGAATGGTCGTCTGGGGAGCCATGGAATTAAAACTATATTATCACGCAGATCATTTTCCAACGCGCGTCTTCGGGGTGACCCAAAAGCCGAGATACCGGCCGAGCATGAGCCGCGTTTGCGCATCGAGCCCCGGAAGCGCGCTAAAGAAAATCATCGTCACCGGCACAAGAATCCACTGCAGGGCAAGCACAATGTACATAAATCGTCCCCGACCTTCCGGACGTGGCGGCAAGAGCGTAAGCGAAATCATTGACGAAACAACAAGACCGAACATCGCAAGAATGAGAAGGTTGCGCACGATAATCGGAAGATTGTATGAGAGCATCGTCTCATGAAATGCGCGGCCGCCAAGAAAGAGCGGGAGCCATCCGAGTACAAAAAGCATGATTGGATTCGTCACGAGCGACCAGTATCCTTCTGCCTGCACAAAACCGAGGCGCAATCGCTTTCCAAGCGGAATCTGTTTATTCTTGATGAAGTGGTAGGTGAAGTAGACGAAGTTCTCGACGCCATATGTCCATCGACGATGTTGCCGATAAATATTGCGGATAGTCTGCCAAATAGTCGGCGCCGCGTTTGCATCCATCGAAACAGGATATGAGAGCGGAACAACTTGATAGTTGCCGTTATTTGCGACAAAAAGATTCCAGTAGATGCGCGAGTCCTCGCTCACCATGTTGGTCTGCCAGTAGCCGATCTCATAGAGTGCGCGAAAACTCACCGAGTGCGATGAGAATGTCGCCATACGCTCCGGTCGCTCTTGCTGCACCATTTCCCAAAATGTACTCGACATCGCGACGACACGCGAGATCGCCGATGCATTCCACACATTGTTATTAAAAATTGGAATTGGTTGGAACGAAGTGCGGTACGGATGTTCTGCAGTGAGGAAGTGATACGTGAGGCAATTGAAATACTGCGGATACACGACTGTGTCGATATCAAAGATTGAAACGAGTACATCGTCGTACGGAATAGTATGCGCATCGAGCACCTCGATACGTGCGCGCTCAATCGCCCATGTTGCATTTGAGCCCTTACCCGGCATCTCGCCGGCAATATCTCCCGGATGTGTCGTGACGAGAAAATGTGCGAATGTTGAGCTCCAGCGACCCTTGATGCGGGCAGCGATTTCTTTGGCCTCCTTCCCTGCACGCGCTTCAGAAGCAAGAACAACAATGATGCGGTCATTGCGATACGAACACGCCGCGAGCGAGCGAATACTTGCCTCGATCACTTCCTCCGGCTCCTTATAAAACGGAAGGAGCACAATATGGTAGAGATGTTCATGCGGCAGCGGTTTCAAGAGTCCTTCCCAGTCAACCGCAAGATTGTGGCGTAGCCGACGCCAATTGTGGCGAAGATGCACCGAAAGGAAAATTGTTTTGAGAAGCCAATAGAGAGAAAACGCGATGATGAAGTATGCAGCAAAAACAGGAAAATAGACAGAGATAATAACCACTCCAATGAGCGTGATCCATGAAAACGCGCCGGGCACTATCTCGAGTAGGCGGTACAAAAAGCGGTCGCGGCCAGAAAGTTCGGCAGCGCGTCCTACTTTGAAATCGGGCCGCAATGAATACGGCAATCTGCTTGGAGTATGGTTATTCGATGAATCCATACGGGAGCCACCTGTCGGGCTTGAACCGACGACCTACGGTTTACAAAACCGTTGCTCTACCAACTGAGCTAAGGTGGCTTTATGCTTTTCTACGATACACCAGACTTCAGTAGGAATCCAAACCGCAAACATGTCTGTTTGCCTCTCCCAACTGAGCTAAGGTGGCTTTATGCTTTTCTACGATACACCAGACTTCAGTAGG
>CAZBQV010000012.1:0-13180 GCA_964494235.1 uncultured Candidatus Saccharibacteria bacterium | reverse complement strand
CCAACTGAGCTAAGGTGGCTTTATGCTTTTCTACGATACACCAGACTTCAGTAGGAATCCAAACCGCAAACATGTCTGTTTGCCTCTCCCAACTGAGCCCACTTATGCTTTTCTACTCTATCACACTAGCGCCCGTCGAGCGCATCCTCTTTTTTCACGCGCGCTTCATCTTCGGAGAGCTTTGACGCACGCTTATGTTCATTGATTGCCGCGAGGTGCGACGCCGGTTTTTCCGGCCTGTTTGCACGCTTCTTGTTGAGGTGCATGATTGCGCGAATGCGACTCTCGGCCCCGCTCACCACACGCAGGAGCGCCGCCAGAAGCTGATGAAAAAGATAATGAACCGTTTGACGAATCGTGCGGCCGCTCACGCGGAGCGAACTCTGCACAAAACGCATGTGGATATGCGTAACAATCCGATCGAACACCCCGCGAATACGTGCACCATAGCGAACTCCGCGTGCACGCTCATGTCGGAACAATCCGATGAGCACAAGAGTTACGAGGCCACTTGCAACGAGAAGTGAAAGCGGCGTTCCCATACGACTATTTGACCGAAAGTCGGCTCATCGCCGAGATCACCACGCGTTCACCAAATTTCTGCGTCGCACCCTCGACGAGATCGTTGATGGTGCGCGTTGGATCTTTGATGAACGACTGTTCGAGCAACACCTGATCCTTAAAGTATGAATCAAGTTTTCCAGCAAGAATCTTTTCTTGAAGATCTGCCGGCTTTCCTTCGATCTCTCCCTTGAAAACCTCTTTCGCTTTCTCAAATGCTGCAGCGTCAATCTCATTGCGCGTAAGATACTTTGGCGCAAGTGCAGTCACGTGCATTGCAATCTCGCGTGCGAGCGCAACAAATTCGTCATTCTTTGCCACGAAGTCTGTCTCGCACGAGAGATGCACGAGCGCAGCAACCTCGTTCGTAGTATGGACATACGCGCCGATTGCACCTGCGCCGAGCGTGCGGTCAGACTTCTTCGACGCCGCTTCAGCTCCACGCTTACGGAGAATAATGCGAGCTTTTTCCATGTCGCCACCCGCTTCTTCGAGCGCGACCTTGCACTGCATGACCGAAATGCCGGTCTCATCACGCAATGCTTTGATATCTGCTGAGGTAATTGCCATCAGACAAAAAATTAAGAGCGACTAAAAACTTATTACGCGCGAGGCGTCGACTGCATGCGGGGACGCGCGCGATCGGGGGTCGGAGGAGGAACATAGGCTGCGCGGCCGGCGCGATATGCGGCAACGAGTTCACCGAGTGCGAGCGTCACGCTTGCGCGGTGCGCGTCGTTTACGAAAATCGGCTTCGTTACCATATCAGCATTGCAGTCTGAGCTCATGATGGCAACGACCGGAATGTTCATATCGTTTGCCTCCTTCACGGCGATTACGTCGTGGCGCGGATCAACAACGATGAGCGCTGCTGGAGCGCGCTCCATTGCCGTAATACCACCGAAGTTGAAATCGAGCTTATCAATCTCGCGACCAATGACCACGCGCTCTTTCTTTGTATACTTGCGCTCAAGTTCTCCTGACTCTTTCTGCTGACGATATGAGGCAAGGCGGCCAATGCGCTTATGAATTTCCGATGCGTTGGTGAGAATACCGCCAATCCAGCGATTTACTACATACGGCATATCGACCGCAAGCGCACTCTCTTTTACGAGCTCACGTACTTCCTCTTTTGTACCAACAAAGAGTACCTGCTTGCCGAGCGCACCGAGTGATCGAACATACTCAGCAGCATCGGTGAGAAGCACGCTCGTCTTTTCAAGATCGAAAATATCAGTTCCCTGCTTGCTGCCGAAAAGGTATGGCATTGCGGTTGGATGGCGGCGCGACTTTGAAAAGCCGAAATGCGCACCTACGTCAAAGAGCCGCTTGATGAGCGAGCCATTGTCTGCTGATTTTTGTGTATCGGTTACCATATAAATATTAGCCTTTCGTCGACGCCCTCCTGCCGAGCATGGCAAGAAAAAACGCGTCGTTACGCGGTAGGACCACGGTATCACACGGGGTCCGATTCCGCAACCTCGCCCCGAGCAGCCGCCGCAAGTGATTCCACCACAGATTCAAGGCCTCCCGCAAGGATTTCTTCGAGGTTATGCCATGACTCTTTAATGCGGTGGTCTGTGATACGGCTCTGAGGGAAATTGTAGGTACGAATCTTTTCTGATCGATCACCTGTGCCGATCTGGCTTCGGCGGGCCTCTGCGTGCTTTGCGCGCTCCGCTTCTTCATGAGCTGACTCGAGCTTTGCAATAAGGATGCCCATGGCTTTCTCTCGATTCTTCTGCTGAGAACGCTCAGACTGCGAGCGAGCCTCCACTCCCGTTGGCTTGTGCACAAGCCGCACGGCCGTCTCAACCTTGTTGACGTTCTGTCCGCCGGCTCCGCCTGAGCGCGTGAATTCCATTTCAATATCGGAAGGATTGATCTCGATCGTCGGTCGCTTGCGCATCGGGAGAATCGCAACCGATGCGGTCGACGTGTGGATGCGCCCCGCCTTCTCCGTAACCGGAATACGCTGCACACGATGTACGCCCGTCTCATACTGAAGCGCATCGTATACACCGGGCCCAATAATCTCGAATGTCGCCTCTTTATACCCCCCTTGGCTCGCACGAGATTCTGACGCCACGCTGACACTCCAGCCTTGATTAAGAGCATACGTGCGATACATATGCGAAAGCTCTTCAGCAAAGAGCGCCGCCTCTTCGCCGCCCGCACCCGCACGCACCTCAAGTACCACGCCGTACGGCCGCTCCTCTTCTTCTCGACCTGCGTCAAGAATACGCGCCATCTCGGCAAAGAGCTCCTCCTTTTGCCGAGTAAGCTCAGCTGCCTCCTCCTCAGCCATTTCCTTCATTGCAGGGTCGGCAAGCAAGTCGGCAAGTTCTGCCGAGCGCGCTTCGAGCGAATCGTAGTGACTCGCCAAAAACTGCGTCCGCTGATCCTTGCGGAACGTATCGATATCGTATTCTTCTCGCTGATCCATAGCCATATACCACGCCAGTATGCCATAAGCCCCTACCTCAAGCGAGGTCTCCCAGTCCGTGAGACGTACGAAAACGTCATAGAAAACAGGGAGTCAAAACAGAAAAAACGACTGTTTGAGACGCAGTCGAGTTTCGTTTTTTCGTCGTGGAGATGACGATGTTTTCTTGAAGTTGAAGCACTTGTCTCACGGATTGAGAGACCGGGCGGGCTATTTCTTCTTTCGCTTTGCCGCAGCCGCTTCGGCGCGCATCTTGAACTTCTCAACGCGTCCGGCAGTGTCCATCACCTTCTCATTTCCAGTATAGAACGGATGTGAGGCACTTGAGACTTCGACATAGGTCACTGGATATTCATTGCCATCTTCCCACTTTGCCGTTTCGTTTGTGGCAACCGTTGAGCCAATAAGGAATCGCTTCCCGCTTGAATTGTCATGAAAAATGACTAATCGATAGTTGTCTGGATGAATATCTGCCTTCATAGATGTCAGAGCACTATACCAGAAAAGTATTTTTCCGCAACGGGATGCCAACCTGCTAGTTAGCGCTCAAGAAATCGATATCTTTCTGGAACTGGGTCGCCTTCTGCATCACCTGGTTACCGTAGCTCTGACCGGACGTTGCCCAATTGCCGCCCGCGTAGTATCGCGCAGCTGCCGTGTGCTCAGCAAGGTAGCTTCCGCCGGTCGCACCGACATCCGAGAGATAGAGAGCGGTGGCGGTGATGGCATGCTGCGCATTCCATGGATCAGCCGCCGCAACACCGAGCGTGCTCTTGATGCGGCCTTCATACATTTCCCATGTTGAAGGAATAAACTGCGTTGGCCCCATCGCGCCGCCGTAGCCTCCCGGGAGCGGACACGACACTGGCGTTGTACGCCAATCGCGACCAGCGGCAGCCATCAAGCGTTCAAATGGCACGGTATCGCGCGGCGCTTTCATTGTTCCTGGGAACGGTGTGCCCGTATTCTTTCCCTTACCGTCACCGGTTGCAATATCGGTAATGAGGCACTGTCCGACATTCTTACCAAGATCTGATTCTTGCGAGAGGATCGCGAGAATGAGCGCAGCACGCACGCCAGTCTTCTGTGATGCAGCCTTTGCATAGGTAACCGCAGTTCCGAACTGAATACCCTCAGTATCGCGGAGTGGGAAGAGGCGTGCACGGATTTGAGCAGCGGTCTGTTCCTGTACTGATTTTAATTTTCGATAGAGCTCTTCCTGACCTTTCGTTTCCGCAAGTAACTCCTGCTTCTCTGCCTCCTTTACCTCTACTTCTTTCTGTTCAGCAATGAGTGCTTCGCGAAGAATCTGCTGATCAGTGCGCTCTCCCTCGAGCGCGGTTTTTTCGTCGGAGGTCTGCGCGCGCGCTGCACGAAGCTGCTCAAATGAAATCTGCAATGCCTCCTTGATCGAAGCGAATGAATCGAGATCGCTGAAGAAATTCGACATGTCCTCAGCAGAAAAAACTGCTTCGACAAGCGAGTAGTCGTCGATTGCTTGTGTTTTTCGGAGAATTTGTGCGAGCGATGCCTGCTCCTTCTCTATTTTTTCTGAAAGCGATTCGATCGTCTCGCCATGCAAGACAATACCATTCGAAAGTTTCTTAATCTGAAGCTCCGTTGATTGAACCTTAAGCTTAGCCTTTTTGATCTCACCGTCGAGAATTGCGATATCTCGCTTGAGGGACTCTCCTTCAGACGAAAGTGCATTAATGGAGTTTTGTGTCTGGACCATCTGACGTTCAAGGTCGGCAAGCTGCTTTTCAAGCTTTGCACGTTCTTCAGGAGAAAGATCAGGATTCTGCGCAAAGACTCCGGAAGCCGGAGCAAGGAAAAATATGCAGGTAAAAACCAGAATAAAAAGAAAACGCATAGACAAAGGCGATGACGAATATAGTATACCAGAGCTTACCGGCGCTCCTCAAAACACATGCATCGCAGAGGAAAATGCGCTATAGTACCGGCGCCTGTGGAGGCTTACTCCCCCGCCATGCATCTACTCGTCGTCCTCCAAACACACTCACGCGCTGATAGCCAACAGTACCTTGGGGTACGCGCACCCTCTGAACGTCGCTATACTGGTGCTGACAAAAAAGAAACAGCAAAACGGTGTGTTCGTTCACTCATTCACAGCCTCAACCACTGCTTCCGAAATGCTCCGGACGTCGAAATAACGCTCAAGATTTTTGACGATCATTCCGACGAAACATATCTCGCTTCTCTGCAGAAAGATACCGAGAAAGCACTCTTTCAAGTTGAGCTTACACCACTTGAAACGACCGGCATTCGCGAGAGCATCAACACGTGCTACGAATATGGCAAATCATACGGTCGCGATCTCGTCTATTTTGCGCAAGACGACTACCTCTACGAGGAAACTGCGATTCTCGAAATGATCGCAATGTTTTGGGATGCGAGTAAGAAGATCGGCAACTACGTCGCCATTTATCCATTCAACGACCCCTACCGCTACCGACCCGAGAATATCGTACCGGTCCGCATCGTGCAGTCCGGCAAGCGGCATTGGCGCACCAGTTTCCAGACAGCATCGTGCTTCATGCTGCACCACCGCACACTCATGAAGGAATACGACCTTTTCCGCGCATTTACCGAGCATGCTATCGATTCAAAAATGGAGGACGATACCATCAACAAGCTTTTCCAAGAGCGCGGATACTTCCTCTTCACTCCCATTCCCTCACTCGCATTCCACATGCAGTATGAGACTGAACGCGATCCCTTTATCGACTATCGACCACTCTGGAATACATTCGCTGACGTTAAAGCTGAAGACGATCCTGCGAAGCTATTCGCAGGAGACACGCCAATTCTCCTCAACATCGGCGCCGGCAGCGAGCCACTCAATATCGCAGCGCTCGCCAACCACAAAGAGCTTCGGTATGACAACGACGAGACATCAAACCCCGACATACACGGCGATATCGCTTCGATGAACATGATCCCCGCGCAGTCAGTAGACGTACTCTGGGCAAGCCATATCATTGAACATGTATTTTGGGGAGAGATCCCCGGAGTATTTGGTGAAATAAAGCGCATCCTGAAAAAAGATGGCTGTGCGATTCTCATCACCCCAAATCTCGGCTCGCTCGGCCCCTACATGGAAGACCGTATCGATGAGACTGTCTACACAACATCCGCCGGCCCCATCGCTCCGCTTGATATGCTCTACGGTTATCGCGGATTTACGTCCCGCGGAATGACCGGCATGATGCACAAAATCGGCTTTAACGCGCGCCTCCTTCATACCGCACTCAACACATGCGGCCTTACCAACAATCGCATCTACAAAACTCCATTTGAAATTATCGCCGTCGTTGGCGCGCATCCTGAACTTGAAAAGATATTTGGCGAACTGTATGGGAGCATACCGGAAATTGCGTACGGCGCGTAGCATACAAAAAGGCCCGCGCTTCGCGCGGGCCTTTTTGTAATTCCTTACGCTGCGTCCGGTGCAGCCTCTCCTTCTTCCTCCTTCTTACCCTTTGCCTCAACTTCAATAGAATCCATATCAATCTGAGCAACTGGCTCTTCTGCTTCCTCCTTCGCTTCAGCTGCAACGACAACCATTTCCTCCGCATCATTGAGAATTGTTACGCCAGCTGGAGCCTGCACCTGCGCAACGGTAATGTGACTATCGAAATCAACGAGCGTCGAGACGTCAACGATAATCTCATGTGGAAGATCCTTCGGCATTGCTTCAATCTCAAGCTCATGGAGTACCTTCGTAAGTACGCCGCCCGCCTTCACGACCGGTGCTTCGCCCGTAAATTCAATCGGTACATGCACGGTCACCTTCTTACCCTTTTCAATTGCATAAAAGTCGACGTGGAGAGGCGCGCCAGTCACTGGATCATGCGCAATATCCTGTACGAGTACATCTTTTTCTTCGCCAAGACCAGAAAGCGTGATCACGGTTGATTCACCTGCTTCGCGGAATACCTTATCGAACTCAATACGAGAAAGCGTAAGTGGAGTCGCCTCTTCCTTTGGACCATACATGACTGCAGGGACTTTCCCCTGTGCACGTAGACGAGCGAGCTGCTTACCGCGCTCGCTTCGAGTCGTCACCTGTAGTGTGTTAACCATACGGGAGCTAGCCTATCATATATAGGTGTAATTGCAACAAAAAGCGCTACACCACGCGATTCTTTGGCTCCTTTCCTGCCAAAAAGTCGATGATGCTCGTCGCAGCAACGGTCGCCATAGCGGTACGCGTCTCAATTGAGGCTGATGCAATGTGCGGAGTAACGACCGCATTCTCAAGCTCTGAGAGGCCGGGCGCCATACGCGGCTCATCTTCAAAAACGTCGAGACCGGCGCCTGCGATAACGCCCCCTTTCAGCGCCGCGACGAGCGCTTTTTCGTCAACGATAGGTCCGCGTGACGTATTGATGAGATATGCGCTCTTTTTCATCATCGAGAGTCGCTCTGCATTGATAAGATGGTGCGTCGTATCGAGAAGTGGCACATGAACCGTGACGACATCAGCCTCTTTCATAACCTCATCGACACTTGCGCGGAATGATGCATTCACCTCTTTTTCAACCATCTCATTCTGCTTGATATCGTAGTAAATAACATTCATACCGAGGCCATGGTGCGCGATTGCCGCAACACGCTGACCGATACGGCCCGCACCAAGAAGACCGAGCGTCTTTCCTTTGAGGTCCATACCGAGAAGCATCATCGGCGCCCATCCATCGTACTTACCCGCGCGCATAAAACGATCGCCTTCAGCGATGCGTGACGTAACCGACATCATAAGTGCAACCGTATGCTCTGCAACAGTATCAGTCAGGACATCAGGAGTGTTGGTGACGACAATCCCGCGACGCTTCGCTTCTTCAGTATCGATGTTATTAAAGCCGACTGCGTAGTTTGCAAAGATTTTTGCATTCGGCGCCGCATCAAACGTCTCTGCGTCGATCGCATCAGTAAGCAAACACAACACCGCGTCATATGGTTTTTGAGAAAGTGCAGCGCGTAGCTCTTCTTTTGAAAGAACACCGTCTTTTTCACTCACATCAACATCGTGTCCTGCGTCGCGCAACAGCGCGATGCCCTGATCTGGAATTTTTCTTGTTACAAAAATCGTACTCATAGATGCAGTCATTACGTCTAACAATGTGCACGTTCATGATACCACGCACAACACGGGTGCTATACTCATGCATATATGGCGCAACAATATGATTTTGTCGCGATCGGCGACATAACGATCGACGCATTTATACAGCTCTCGGAAAAAGACGCGTCGGTCGTAACCGACGCAAAAGGTCGCAAGAAACTTCAAATGAGTTTCGGAGAGAAACTTCCCTACAAAGATGTCACGATTGTAAACGCAGTTGGGAATGCACCGAACGCAGCCGTTTCTGCACACCGCCTCGGCCTCAAAAGCGCTCTCCTCACCAACATCGGCCATGATCGCTATGGCAAGGACTGTCTCGACACGCTCCGTACCGAAGGTGTCTCAACCGAGTATGTAAAAGTGCATGAAGGGAAGAAGACAAACTACCACTACGTCCTTCGCCTTGGCGCAGAGCGTACCATTCTCATCAAGCACGAGACCTACCCATACCGATTACCCGCATTTGAGATGCCGCCACGCTACATCTACTTCTCATCAGTCGGCGAAGACTCCATGGATTTCCATCACGAAATCGCAACCTACGTAAAGGAGCACCCCGAAACAAAGCTCGTCTTCCAGCCCGGTACGTTCCAGATCCGACTCGGTCGCGAGGTCCTAAAAGATCTCTACGCCGTCACCGAAATTTTTTTCTGCAACAAAGAAGAAGCACAGCAGATCCTCGAAACCGAAGAAGATGACATCCCGACATTGTTGCGCGGATTAAAAGCGCTCGGTCCGAAAATGCCTGTCATTACCGACGGCCCGAACGGATCATTCGCACTCGATGGAGACGATGCCTGGTATATGCCGATGTACCCAGATCCTGCGCCACCCGTTGACCGCACCGGCGCTGGCGATTCATTTGCATCTACGTTCACTTCTGCAATTGCACTCGGGGAATCAGTCGCAACCGCGCTCTCATGGGGACCAATTAACTCCATGTCAGTCGTACAAGAAATCGGTGCGCAAAAGGGACTTCTCTCACGCGCATCCCTCCTTGAGCATCTGAAAAACGCTCCCGCAGAATACGTATCAAAAAAAGTATAGAAAAAGCCGCTTTCAAAAAGTATTTTTTGAAAGCGGTTTTTTCTTTTTAAAACGCATCAGTCCCCGCCTTCACAATCGCATGCGTATCTATTCCATAGTGCGCCAATATTTCTTCTGGCTCACCTGATTGCCCAAATTGATCATGGACGCCAATGCGGACGACCCTCATCGGATGCACAGAGGAAAGAAATTCCGCAACTGCAGAACCCATACCACCGGCAATCTGGTGCTCCTCGACCGTAAGGACGACGTCATGATCTTTTGCAAATGCCAACACCCCGTCTTCATCAAATGGTTTTATTGTTGCGAGATTCATCACCGACGCGCCGACTCCAACACTGCTAAGTTCTTCAGCGGCCTTGAGCGCACTTTGGAGAATGGTTCCCGATGCGATAATGCCGAGCTTCTTTTTATGCGATGCGTCACGTGTGTAGTACACTTCAGCCTTACCGATCTGAAACGGCGAATCAATAGTCGTGACAACTGGCGTCTTTTCACGCGCGAGGCGAATGTACACCGGCCCGTCGTACTGCGCCGCTGCACGTGTTGCTTTCTTTGCTTCGATCGCATCGCATGGCACGAGTACTACCATACGCGGAATGACGCGCGTGAGTGCGATATCTTCAATCGCCTGATGTGTTGCGCCGTCAGGTCCCACCGAAACACCCGCGTGCGATCCAACGATTTTTACATTGGTGCCGTTGTACGCGATTGTCGTACGAATCTGCTCCCAATTGCGTCCCGGAGAAAACATCGCATACGATGCGATGAACGGCACCTTACCCATCGCTGCCATGCCGCTCGCCACCGATGCCATCGATTGTTCTGCAACTCCCACCTGCACGAAACGCTCGGGATATGCTTCAGCAAACACGCTCATGCGGGTTGATTCAGTCAAATCAGCGCACAGTGCAACCACACGCGGATCATTATCCGCTGCCTCTTTGAGACCATCACCAAAACCGTTTCGGTTTGGCACCTGTTCAACATCCGGCTTCAGTACATTTTGATTAAGGTGTGACGCAAGCATAGTTATGAGCAATCAGTCGCCCGTATGTGGCCCGCGAGCGTGCGGAGCTTTTTAAGTGCCTCTGCTCCCTGCTTATCTTTTTTGACGCGATCCTCGGGACCTTTCCCTGGAGGATTACCGTGCCAACGAAAATCACGCTCAAATACATCAACGCCCTTTGAAGGAATCGTGTGCGCAATAATGATCGATGGCTGACTGAACACCGCTTGTGCTTTGCCGACGGCGTCATTCAGCGCGCGGAAATTATGTCCATCAACTTCCTGCACATCCCAATTGAATGCCGCAAACTTTTCTGCGAGCGGTTCAAGCGGCATCACATCTTTTGTATATCCATCAATCTGGATGCCGTTTCGGTCGACAATGACAATGAGATTATGGAGCTGTTCTTTGCCTGCATGCATAAATGCTTCCCACATCTGTCCTTCATTGAGCTCACCATCGCCCGTAAGACAGTAAAAATATTTATTCGAGTACGGATTATCCATACGCTCCGCGAGCGCCATACCGACTGCTTGTGAGAGACCTGAACCGAGCGGACCTGAGCTTGTTTCAAGTCCGGGAAGCATTTCCCGATGCGGATGCCCCTGGAGACGCGAACCGAACTTACGCAGCGTCACGAGTTCTTCGACAGGAAAATAGCCTGCATGCGCCATTGTCGCGTAGAGTACCGGCGCAATGTGGCCATTTGAAAGCACGAGTCGATCACGCTCCGGCCACGAAGGATCGTCGGGCTTGTGGTTGAGTACATGAAAATAAAGGAGGGTAAACACATCCGCCATATCGAGTGGTCCAGCAGTGTGACCGCTTCCTGCAGCAATCAGCATCTCAACAATACTCTGACGAATATCATTCGCTTTTTTCTCCAACATCAAAACCTCATCGTCAGACAGATAGCGCATTACATACCCATTGTAACGCGGAGTGGAAAGCGACGATACCAACAATGTGTTGAAACGCTACCGATGCGCGCGTGATTCAAGATCAAGATATGCTGCAACTGTGTCTTCTGCGCCAAAAATTGCTGAACCGACTGCAAACCGTTCTGCTCCGGCGTCACGTAATCGTTCGAGCGTCTCGGCATTCACGCCGCCGTCAACACTAATGAGGAGCTCAGGGTACGCTTCGCGAAGCTGTCCGATACGTGCGAAGACACGCTCGTCAAATGGATTCCCCTGTACGCCAATATCTTTAATTCCCATACACTGCACGCCGTCAATGCGATCACCGAGTGCAAGTATTCGTTCGATCGGCGTATCATTGAGTGAAGAGAGAACTGCTTTTGCTCCCGCTTCATGCACCATCGCAATAGTCTCAAGTACTGCTGCGTCATCGGGTAGACTTTCAATGTGGATAATAACGCGTGTCGGAGCCGTCGAAAGCCAGAGCGCCATCTGGTCGCGCGGCTCATTGATCATGAGATCGAGCTCATGGCGCACGCTTTCCGGAAGCGCCGTGGTGAGCGATTCGATGTGAGAATCTTCTTCACGATACGGCCAACTTTTCTCCGGAACAAGCACACCATCGACAATGTCGATCTGTACTTCGGTAACAACATCCTTGAGGATAGACGCGCTTTGCGTGATGTGCCCGAGTGATTGCGGGATGATTGCGGGAATGATTCGTTGCTGGTGCATATTAGGGCGCTCGTAGGAAAAGTATACCGTGCGTGTCAGGAATAACCACCCCGAGCGCTTTTTGAAATGATTCAATACTGATCGAATCATCGCTTTTAAGCGATGATTTTTCTGGATGCTCAAGACGAATGACCAAGACATAGTCTTTCTTTCCGCCAATCGCACTCGGCTTATTCGTGCTGTAGTACGAATAGTTGAATGCTCCCGTGCGCTCAACATGCCCCGCTGTCTCATTCTGAGGATCCTGCGGCATCTCCGTAAGATACGGCGCGAGCTGCACGCCGAGCGTATTCCACGATTCATCAGCACTATTTACCCAATCCATCTTTGGATAATCGCCATGATCGGCATAGTACTGCTGAAGCGCTTTCCGGAGTGTATCGACATCAGAGAGTCTGCGTGCGTCACGCGCATCTGCAAATGAGCCTCCAAAGATCATGAGCGATACGGCGGTCGCGAGCACGATGAGCGCCGCGACAACAAAGTATTCGAGAATGCGTTTGCTCCACGCGCGGCGGCCAGTTGGTTGCATGAAATTTATTCAGTATCGATTTTCTCGATACGTCGCACATGACGATCATCATATGAAAACGGCGCCTCAAGCCAGAGTCGAACCGCATCTTTTGCCTCCTCTTCACTCAAGAAGCGTGCGCCGAGCGAGAGGACGTTTGCATTGTTGTGCTCACGAGAGAGCAGCACTATCTCGGGACCGCCGCCATAGTAGACCGCAGCACGTACTCCAGGATAGCGATTTGCAACCATCGCTTCTCCCTGCCCTGATCCGCCGAGAATAATGCCGCGGACATCATCAGGCTCTTCGGCAACGAGACGTGCTGCCTCATTTACGAAATCAGGATAATCATCGACTGGATCGAGAGCAAACGCACCGACGTCCGTCACCGAATGTCCGAGCTCGTCGCGTACAAATGGCACGAGGATCTCCTTGAGCGGAAACCCTGCATGATCGGTTGCGAAGACAATACGCATAATGACTTTTATTCTGTTATCGTCGCAGCAAGCGCAGCAACGTGCGCAACAAGGGTTGCAGTGTATCCTGTCTCATTGTCATACCATGCAAGCACCTTTACGAGCGTCCCGTCCGCAACGCGCGTGTACGAGAGATCGGCAATCGACGCGACGCGAGCACCAACGATATCAGACGAGACGAGCTGCTCTTCGGTCACTGCAAAAATACCACGCCATCGTTCTGATGCCGCAGCGGCCTTCAGTGCTGCATTGATCTCATCAGCAGTCGTCGGCTTCTTCGAAACAAACGTCACATCAACAATCGAACCGACTGCGACCGGTACGCG
>CAZBQV010000011.1:14021-18363 GCA_964494235.1 uncultured Candidatus Saccharibacteria bacterium | reverse complement strand
CGATTGTTTGGCATCTCCCCGGAGCTTATCGCAGCCATACCACGTCCTTCATCGCTTCTTAAAGCCTAGGCATCCACCGTACGCCCTTAACATTCCTGTAAGGAATGTTAGAAACCGCTTTAACGTTTTGTGTATTTTTTGGTGCGCACACATGCGGGACGAAAAGACCCCACTTCCCTAACAAAGGAAGCAAAGACTAACCGCACAAGCGCGCACCGATTACACACCGCATGATGTTTTTAAGCACCATGCGATGCGCTTACCTGCCTATCCGCGACGTCTTATCAATCGCCGCGGATAGAATATGTAATTGTCAAAAATCACATGTCTCCTTGAGTACGAAAAAACCGCCTTTGTGGCGGCACAGAACCTCGTCGAGGTTGCAGTGCTCGCTTAGGTGATTCTTGAAATACTCATAAACACGTAGCCGCCATTGTACAGGAAATAGAAATGGCGTCAACTACCCCGCTTTTGCCTCTTCGTACGCAGCAATTTTGTCTACCAACACCTCATGACCATAATCAAATACATCGCGAATAAGCTTGTCGCGCATGCCGATCCTATAGATAAATTCATCGGTATTTATATAGGCATATTTCACCTCAATGCCGAGCTCCGCCTCAATGGCGCGGATCGCCTGCTCGACCTTCTGCGGTGTCGCTTTTCGCGAGGCCAACAGTACATCAACCCGCCGGTCAAACTCCCCAACAAAAACGCCTGCTGCAGCGACGAAATCAAACGGTCCGACCTTCTTAATGTGCTTGTACATCGTCTTGCTATTGATCGGCGCCGTCGAGTAGAGAAATGTCTGGAGCTGCGCACGAAATGCAAAATCCATGTTCAAAGTGTAGCCATGAATACGGCGCTTGCGCGCACTCCCTGGCACTTCTTCATACATCTGTTTACGCGTGATCACATCAGCGCGTTCAAGGAGATTGAGCTCGGTGCGCGCCGTCCGCCGCACGAGCTTTGCACGACGCGCAATATCATCAAAACTAAAGACGACCTGCGGATTGAAGAGAAAAAAGCGCAGAAGCTTTACGCGAGCGGTATTCCCAAACAGTACTGAAAGCGGGTCGTGCTGTGCCATACGGGTCGAGTATACCACACGACTTTTCCCCACAGAAAAAGCGCCCGCAGGCGCTTTTTTCTTTCTACGTATGGAGAGATTATTTGAGTGTGACTTTATCACGCATAAATCCTTCGGATTTTGCGCGATCCGAGAAACAGTGTTTAGACACTATTTCTCCGGTGCTTCATCCCGCAACGCGGGCGCACCTCCGGCCGAAAGGTAACTTTGAGAAGTTCATGCAAAAAATAAAAGCGCGGACAAAAATCCGCGCTTTTATTTTTTGCTAGGAACTCTACTTCAAAGTTACCTTTCCGCCAGCCTCTTCAACCTTTGCCTTGAGGGCCTCTGCATCCTCCTTCTTCAATCCTTCCTTGAGGACTGATGGAGCTGCATCAACGAGGTCCTTTGATTCCTTAAGACCAAGTCCGAGGGCTTCCTTCACCACCTTGATCACCTGAATCTTTGCATCGCCTGCCGCCGTAAGCTCTACGGTAAAGCTATCCTGTTCTGCCGCACCTTCACCGCCGCCTGCCGCAGGACCTGCGACCGCAACTGCTGCTGCAGAAACACCGAAGCGCTTCTCGAGCACCTTCACGAGTGAGTGAAGTTCGAGAACCGTCATGTTTTCTACCTGCTCAACAAGCTTTGCGAATTCAGCAGGAACTTCTACTGACTCATCAACACCATTCTCATTCTTCGCAGCTGCAGGAGCTTCCGCTTCAACTGCAACCTCTTCGTTCTTAATTTCGTCTGTCATAGTAAATATGTAAGTGAGTAATTACGCCTTCTTGTTTGCAATGCCGTTAAGTGCAATGACCAATCCCTGAATAGGTGAATTGATAACATTGACGAACATACCGCGGAGTACGAGGAGTGATGGAATCGATGCGATCTCCGTCATCTCATCTTTTGTCTTGTACACTCCTGCGAATACGCCACCAAGAATACTGACATTGTCCTTGAACTGCTTCTCAAATTCTCGAACGCTCTGTGCGGGAGCAATTGCATCCGTACTGAATGCGAGCGCAACCTCACCTGGAAGCTCTGGACGTGAGCCAGAAAATCCTCCCTCGTCGAGTGCGCGATACATGAGCGTCTTCTTTGCTACAAAGTAACCGACGCCTTTCTCACGGAGCGCTTTACGCATCGCGGTCGTTTCATTGACCGGAAGCGCTTTTGCGCCGACGAAGACGAGTGTTTCAGAATCCTTCACGATACCGTGGAGTTTTCCGAGAATTTCTCCCTTCTTCTCTTTTGTAATAGCCATAAAAAGGAGCTGATACCGAATAAGTTTCTGTATGCCACGCGGCATACCCCAGGTTGCAAAAGTGGTTCGACCCCCTCTCTATTGAGTGGGACCTCGGCCGGCGAACCCTAAGGCTCATTAACTTTAAGTGTGCCTCGCACACCTGAAGACCAGCTGTCTTTGGCCTGTTAGAAAGGACTATACCAGAGAAGTGGAAAAAGAAAAGGGCCGCGCACCCCCGGTGCGCGGCCACCCAACCCTGCCAAAAACTCCTACGGATTCACCTGTACCGACGGTCGTGGGTAGAGGTAGACGATGAAGCTCCACCACGTAAGCACGAGTGCCACCCCGAGCATCACCGCGGCGGGCGTATAGGACGACGGCGCGACCGGCACCAGGAAGTACAGACCGAGCGCGCTCATCTGTGCAGCCGTTTTCCATTTACCCCAGCTGCTGACCGAGTACCCTACACGGCCCATCATGCGGACAACCCACATGCTGAACTCACGTATCATGATGAGTGCAAAGCATAGATACTCGTACCCACCGTGTGCTGCACCGATCGCGATTAAGTAAAACATCGCACCTCCGACCACCACCTTGTCGGCCGGCGGATCGATGATGACACCAAGCCACGACTGTTGGCTTGGCCACCTGCGCGCGATCCAACCGTCAACATAGTCGCTCGCGAATGCGAGTGCGGTAAATGCGAGCGCCCAGAAATAAAGCGCTTGCACCGAAGATGGATAGAAAACTGACACTCCGAGGAGACCCGCTCCGACACAGAGCCGGAAATAGGTCAGCAAATTCGGAATTGTAAACGCGCTCATACCAATCTCCCCCATAACCATGCACCCCACTGGCGCACATCTAGCACAGAGAGTACTGCGCTTCATTCATTTCGTCAAAATTAAAGACGCTCAACGTTCTTCTTGAGTTCCTCTGCTTTCCATCCAATGAGATTGCCGGTGATCTGAAGCATCGAGGCAACTGAGGCGAGTGCAAGCGCATAGATGAGAAAGTGCGCGTACGGTGAGAGAAGGTAGAAAAAGATTGTCGTCGCCGAAGCCCAGATACCGAAACACCACGGACACGAGATAAGATCGGCAATCGTGCGGCGAACGCCATCTGCCGGCTTTAGAATAATTTCCTCCCCATCAACCATGATGGCGTCGAAAAATTGCTCACGGAAAAATGCAGTGATCTTGTCATATACAAAAAGTCTGATCAGACGGTACGCGGCGAGCGAGATAATCGCAAGATCAAAGACTGTGAGTGACTCAATCGTACGATATCCGTAGGTCTCGAGGAGTACGTAGTAATACCCAAGGAGACAGATAAAAAGTAACGAGAAGAGGAAGTTCCAAATATATTGTTCAGAAAAACGCATGAGTTATTTATGCATACGAGCCGATAACGATAATGAGTGCGAGTACCGTCGCAACAATCGAGAGAAACCCGAACAAAAACTTAAAGAAGCTTTTATTGAACATCTGCTTCATAATTATATCTATAAGTATACAAGCACTTCGTACAGAAAAACCAGTGCATATCCATGCACTGGTTTTTCATCCTTTCCCCAGAACGCAAAAAGCCCACTCCTTTCGGAGGGGCTTTTTGTGGTCTAGACCGGTATACCTAAGGGGTCGATACTCCCGAGGACCCGTGCACTAGAGCAAGTCACTATCGCAATGCTTATGAAGCGTTTACGAGAGAAACTGTACCTGACTGTGTGTCGTCTGTAAGGTTCGTGTAGTTCAGTGAGTTTGCTGAGCGAGTTGTATCGCTTGTAGCAGCTGTACCGAACTGGATAGCACTTGCCTTAGCACCAACGAGCTTAGGTGACGTCGTAACAGTTGCCTGATTTACGATTGTCGTAACCTCGATAGTGATTGACTCACCTTCGTCAAGTGTGTAGTACTCTTCGTCTGCTCCGTTGTTCGTTACAGAACCACTATTGTCTGTGATTGTGTAGGTCGTTGTAGAAGCAGTTGTAGAAGCAGTTACACCTGAACCGTACGGAG
>CAZBQV010000011.1:2085-13921 GCA_964494235.1 uncultured Candidatus Saccharibacteria bacterium | reverse complement strand
TCATCTTCTGCGTCGAATGTACCGAGATCAGTCTCAGTCTCACCGAATGCAGCAGAGAGAGTGTTGCCGGCTTCAAAGCCTCCATCGAAGTCATTGAAGTCAACGCGGATAACGGCCTCAACTGTGTCACCAGCGCCGAGTTCGTAATCGAGATCATCGAAGACAATCACGCGTGATGTTGCAGTTGTTGAAGATACAGACTCTGATCCAACCATCTCACCATCAATCCAGAGTTCTGCAGTGTTGATCATTTCGCCAACGCCTGCACCTACTGATGTGAAGGTTACTGGAAGACCATCGATTGTGACATCTGCATCACCTTCGAGCTCCATCTCAAATGAGAAGAGTTCAACATCATCAGTGTCTTCTGAGTCATCAACCACGATTACGCGTGTGTCGTTGATCTCATCGTCACCTGAAGTGATCTTGAGCTCGATGTCTGAAGCTGTTGCAAAGCCCTCAAATGAGAACGTGCGAGCATCTTCAGTTACAGTCTCGGTGATAACAGCGCCCTGAGCATCGCGAATGCGAACGCTCTCGAAGTCAACTGTCCATGTCTCTCCCTCGTCTGCTGAGTCAAGGTTTGAAACACCTGATACAGCAACTACGAGCTCGCCCTTATCATCCTCGCGGATGACAGCGCCTGAGTCGAGAGAAACGCTCTTTCGGTAGTTGTTGTCGTCATCGAACTCATCAGCATCGAGACGTGCAACTTCCTCTCCGTCAAACCAGACAGAAACTTCAGTTGCGTAACGATCGAAGTCGCGGTTTGCAGTACCCTGATCAAAGTTGAGGGTAACAGCCGTGAGCTCGATGTCTGAACCCTCAGCCTCGATCTCAAGACCTGCAACCTCTACATCCTCCTCGTCCTCACCAACCTCTTCGTTGCTGAGCTTTGAGAGAAGGTCTGTGTCAGAGATTGAACCTGCGCCACCCTGGAGGTTTGAACCACCAGTTGAGCCGCCTGTTGAACCACCTGTTGAGCCGCCCGTAGTACCCATGTCTGCATTAACTGCAGCGCGAGTAATAGGACCGAAGTAACCTACTGCTGGGGTGATACCCTTAGCAGCCTGATACTTTGCGAGAGCAGCTGCAGTCAAAGAACCGAAGTAATTTGACTCCATGCCCATTGAGCCTGCTCCTGAAGCAGCAACGGTGTAACCCTTGCCGTTAAGGAACTTTTGTAACTGCATTACGTCTTCACCAGTCGCACCAACCGTGAGGTCACGTGTGAATGTGTAAGACATTGAACCACCAGTCGTGCCGCCAGTTGAACCCTGGAGAGCAGCGATCTGTGCCAAAAGCGCAGCAATCTGCGCCTGAAGCTCTTCATTCGTCTGTGCATTTGCAGCTGGTGCAAATGAGAACGAAAGAAGCATTGCTGATGCTACAAAAGCTACTACGAGCTTTGAAGCAACATTATTTGCAATAGTCATAACTGTAAAATTCGTTATTTCTAACGTTACTTAATAACTTGATACTAATAATACGAATTAATTCATATTGGCGATCACACTTGCGCATGATCACCCAACACTATTCCCTCTGTTCAATGGTATCGACACGAACAGACGGATTAGCTGCGTAGAGAAGCCTGAATATCTATCGGAAGCAGCCGTGACGGAATAAGGTCATGCAGTCATATATATGAACATCACACTTCAAATGATAAGAAGTGTCTCGTACAGATTGTTTATATCTCAAAACAATCGTGAGTATGCAGGAGCTACCCTGCTATGAAGTTGTCAAAGACCCACTTTGAACGCTCTCCATGCACCCCTTTCCTATATTCGAAAAAGGGTGCGTTCTGAACGCACAAAGACAGTATAACGTTCCGTATACTGCCCGCTGATCAAGAGGGTGTGGATAGTTGGCTTAAAATCAAGCCAAAAGAGCCAAATCACCACGTTGGGAGCATACGGTACCGCCTGTCCACTGTCAAACACAAAACCGTGTTTGCATCTGCAGTATGGAGACGACGCGACGGCCTCTGTCTTACCTCTTAAACGGCAGTACACAACGTTTTTTTGGATATAACAAGTGGAAGGAAAAATAGTAAAAGGTGTCAAACTCTCATCGTAAAAATAAGGTCATAAGCTGTCCTTTACACAAGTGAATATCTGCTCCATCGACGCTCTCCTTCCTTATGAACTAAACCGTCCTTTATCATTGAAATAAGCTCCCTTTGTAGCGTTTTTTCACTACAATCTTTAATCTTCTGCGATATGTCCTTTATTGTCGCGTTCGGCTGCGCAGCAAGTATGTCTTTTATTGCATTTTTACGCGGCGTCAGTTGTCCTTTATAAGCGCGACTCATGTGCTGCACACCAACGCTCTCTCGATTCATCAGCGAGGGTACCCCGTGCTCTTTCAAACCCGTTCGTGCTGGTATGCGCACCGCATCGCCTCCGATGTCTTCAACCGATAGATCAAATGGATTATGAGGTTCTGCTACCAGGTAATTCCGCAGGCCTTTCACTATTGTCTCAATCTCAAGAGAAATCGTGTCTGCAACTACGGACTCAATAAGCGCATCAGCCTGAGCAAGACGGACATTACTTTGGAGAGCAATGTACGATGTTGTCAGACCTCGAATGTTTTCCTGTGCTCCTACTAATGGAAATGAGAGAGTCTCAATAACATCGTCGAGTGTCTTTTTTGCTGCACTTCTGAGCGATTGCGCCGTCAATGAATGTTGGCCTTTATCTGAATCTTTGAGGATAAAGAACAAAGCACAAACAATCTTCTCTGTCTTTTTAAAAATAAACTTATAGTAAGCAGCATTATAGAGCAATATTTCGCGACTACTTTGTGTCTGTAATGTCTCTTTCATGTTCTTTATGTCCGCTAGGATTGTTGTCCTTTTGCTGTCTATTATACGCTAAAAGGACAGCGCATGCACTCATCGCCTGTACGAGCTTCCTGACTATTTTCTATGCGTATACTGCGCATTTTTCTATAGGGAAGCGTGTCACCGCATGCTACTATTTTTGTGTAAATTACCGCGTATATTCTTATTACAAACACACATGGCACGCCGCAGAAAAAAACAGGAACGACGCTCGTATTTTGATGATGTCACTCCACAGGCAAGGCAAGCGATCGGTGCAGTACTTTTTGCTGTCCTCGGTATTTTCTTTGTGCTTTCATCGCTCCATTACGCAGGAGTTGCGGGGAATATTACGCACAGTGCTCTGAACTATCTCTTCGGTATCGGTTTTATCCTTGCACCCGCAACCTGCGGTCTCTATGTCTATGCACTCTTAAAGCCTCGAGAAGATGAGCGGGTAAGCACTGCAAAGATTCTCGGCATCGCACTTCTCTTTTTTGCCATTCTCGGCCTCCTTGCACTCTATGATGAGGATGCGGGCGGTGTAAGCGGATGGGCGATCGCCGCCCCGCTTGCCACCCTTTTTGGCACCGCTGCAGCAGCTATCATTCTTTCGGCACTCACACTCATTGGTATATTCCTCACGTTCAATATAGGACTCGTCGTGCCTAAACTTTCAAAGAAAGAGCCAGCGCTCAATGGTATAGATGACGTCACTCCTATTATCGCGGGCGAATATGATACTGAAGGAGAGTCCGAGGAAGACGCGAGCGCCGAAGGAGCTGCTCCAATACCTGTTGCTGCCGCCATTAAGGAGAAACTCGGTGTTGGTAAAGGAGAATTCATGGTCTCAAACTTCTACGGACCATACGACCCTCCACCACTTTCACTTCTTGAAAAGGACAAGGGGAAAGCGCGCGTCGGCGATGTAAAAGCAAGCGCAAACATCATCAAGCGCACGCTCCAAAACTTCAATATTGAAGTTGAGATGGACGAGGTTTCGATCGGCCCTTCAGTGACGCGCTATGCAATCAAACCTGCCGAAGGCGTCCGTATATCAAAAATTGTCAGCCTTCAGAATAACCTCGAGCTCGCACTCGCGGCGCATCCCGTCCGTATCGAAGCACCCATTCCAGGAAAGTCACTCGTCGGTATCGAAGTTCCCAACACTGCAAAAGCAACGGTCGGACTCGCTTCACTCCTTTCCTCTCCTGAATACACTGACTCACCAAAACCGCTCCTTGTAGCGCTTGGTAAGGACATTGCTGGCAACGCCAATTTTGCAAACGTCGCGAAGATGCCCCACATCCTGATCGCAGGTACAACTGGTTCAGGTAAGTCGGTCACCATCCACGCACTCATTACCTCACTCCTATTCCGCAACTCCCCCGAACAGCTCCGCTTCATCATGGTCGATCCAAAGCGCGTAGAGCTCCCGCTCTACAACGGCATTCCACACCTTCTTACGCCAGTCATTACTGACGCGAAGAAAACCATTCTTGCGCTCAAGTGGGCGGCAAAGGAAATGGAACGACGATATGAAATCCTCCAGGCCGAAAAGGTACGCGATATTTCCTCGTATCATGAAAATGTCTATTTCCCTGCACGCGACAAGGGCACAAAAGGCGGCGAGGACATGCCTGAGCCAATGCCGTACATCGTCATCATCATCGATGAGCTTGCTGATATCATGCAGACGTATCCGCGCGAACTTGAAGCATCGATCGTACGTCTCGCACAGATGAGCCGCGCCGTCGGTATTCACCTCGTCCTCTCGACACAACGACCATCGGTTAATGTCATCACTGGTCTCATCAAGGCAAATATTCCAACCCGACTCGCACTCCAAGTTGCCTCACAGATCGACTCGCGCACCATTCTCGATCAAGTTGGCGCAGAAAAGCTCTTGGGCGCCGGAGACATGCTCTTCCTTTCGGGCGAGCTTTCAAAACCAATTCGCATCCAATCAGCGTTCCTCACCGAAACTGAAGTTAAGAAAGTGACCGACTACCTCCGCTCTCAAAATGACGCACAAGAACTCGATGCACTCGACCTTTCAGGCGATGCAAAGAATGACGGCGGTGCCGATGCCTTCTTTGATTCAGTATCTGAAGAAGACGATGACGATCTCTACGAGGAAGCGAAAAACATTGTCATGGAGGCTGGAAAAGCCTCGACATCGTACCTCCAGCGCCGCCTCCGAGTCGGATACTCACGTGCCGCACGACTCATCGACATCCTCGAAGAGCGCGGCGTCATTGGGCCAGCTGACGGCGCAAAACCGCGCGAGGTCCTCGCAAGTCGGAGCGATCAAACTCAGTCAGAACCCCTGTAATATGCCGAGTCTCCTGAATCTTTCGCTGAGCTCAGTTATCAAATGGGTACTCCTTGCTGCCAGTATCACGCTTCTGGGATGGTATGGGCTTTTTCAGGCGCGCTACCTTATTACAGGGCCGACTCTAACGCTCGATGAAACAGTTGTAGGATCGTACACCGAACCAGTCGCGCGCCTCACCGGCACAGCACAGCACGTGACCTCCCTCACCCTGAACGACCGTCCTATCTTCGTCGATGAAGAAGGGGCGTTCGACGAACGCCTGGTGCTCGAACAGGGCTATACTATAATGACACTGAAGGCATACGACCGGTACGGACGCAGCATCAAAATAGAAAAGCCGCTTATCTATACCCCCGCTTACGCCTCCTCGACTTAACTTATAATTTTTTACCAACATCCTGTATGGCAACAAAAAAAGATCCGAAAGCAAAAGAAAAGAAGCCGGTAGAAACTGAAGCACCTGAAGGTCGCGCGGGCCGCAGCGCGGCAGATATTGCCGAAACACTCCGAAGCATCAAAACAAAGTTTGGCGACGAAGCAATCATGATGCTCGGCGAGCAACAGAAAGTGAACGTCGATGCAATATCCACCGGATCAATCGGTCTTGATGACGCTCTCGGCATCGGCGGACTTCCTCGTGGGCGCATCATTGAAATTTTCGGACCAGAATCATCAGGAAAGACGACGCTCTCTCTCCATGCTATCGCTGAAGCACAACGCGCAGGAGGCGTGTGCGCATTCATCGATGCAGAACATGCGCTCGATCCGGAATACGCGCGCAAGGTCGGCGTAAAGCTCGAGGAACTTCTCATCTCGCAGCCAAATACCGGCGAGCAGGCACTCGAAATTGTCGAGTCGCTCGTGCGTTCAGGAAAACTCGATGTTGTCGTGATCGACTCCGTCGCCGCACTCACACCAAAGGATGAAATCGAGGGTGAGATGGGTGCGCACCATGTTGGCAAGCAAGCGCGCCTCATGTCGCAAGCGCTTCGCAAGCTCACTGCTATTGTCTCAAAAACAAAGACGGTCGTTATCTTCATCAACCAGATCCGTATGCAGATTGGTGTGATGTTTGGCAACCCCGAAACGACACCGGGCGGAAAAGCACTCAAGTTCTACACCTCAGTTCGCCTTGATATTCGCCGGATTGCCCAGATTAAAAAAGGTGAAGAAGTGGTTGGTGGACGACACCGTGTTAAAGTCGTAAAAAATAAGGTCGCTGCCCCCTTCCGTACTACCGAATTTGATCTTGTCTATAACGAAGGTATCAGCCGCGAGGGCGAAATGCTCGCGCTCGGTGAAAAGTTTGGTTTTGTCGCAAAATCAGGATCTTCGTACAGCTACGGTGAGCACAAACTCGGTCGTGGATACGATGCTGCGCGCACATTCCTCCGCGAAAACAAGAAAATTGCCGATCAGCTCCTCAAAGAGATTGTTGCTGAGCTCAGGAAAAACTAGCCGAGTCGAAAGTGCTGAGTGTGTGTATCTGCACGCTGTACCTCGCGAACGATGGCCGCAAGAAGTGCGACACATACAAAGAATGCGAGGAGCGTCCACGCTTCAGTGTTTAAGAATGCACCGAGAAAAAATCGGTGCACCTCTCCCACGGGCACGCTCAGCATGTTGTGCATGATGGCAGGTACCGAAACCATTTGTACCAATATGAGTGCCGTAGACGCAAATCCGATAAAGTACGCACCAGTGCGACTCATAATCAAACGAAGTGCGTACGCATAGTACACGCGACGCATGATGCTGTTTTGAAGTTTCGTGTTCATATGAATAGTTTATAAATGAGAATTGGTAATACCCTCTTTCGCGCTTTCTTTCCTGAAAAAAGCCTTCGCTCGATGAATGCGGGCTTTTACTGCTCCAACCGTCTCGCCGGTACGCTCTGCAATGTCGGCATGCGGCCATCGCTCGAGGTAGTGGAGTCGGAGAACCTCTGCAAAGTGTCCCGGTAAACGAGCGAGGATGCGTTCGATCGCATCGCGCTTCTCTTCAAAAGCGCTGTGCTCTGTCTGCGTCCCGATAAACGATTCAAATTCAGGATCAAGCGGCATCACACGCTTCCCTTCGCGCACGCACTTCTGATAGCGGGTAAAGGCGGTATTCATGAGAATTGCATACGCCCACGAAGAGAAGCGCGCACCCTCGCGATATTCAAATCGGTCTGCATTCATATAGATTTTTACAAAGGTATCCTGTACAATCTCCTCTGCGTCACGGAGATCATGTACGATGCGCTGCGCACGGCGCAGAAAGGCATCCTGGTACCGCTCAAGCAGTACCGCATAGAGCCAGGGTTCGCGGCGGGCACGCATCAATACCTCCTCGTCCGTAAGGTCATGTGCGCTATCGGTAGTGGTCATCCCAAGCATATATATGTGAGGTAAATCACCCCTACTCTACTATACTTCTCATATTCCTTAAAAGTTACCATCAATCGCTATGGCAGTCCTCGCATACAACGAAATTCTCCCCAAGAAGATCATTATTTACAATGATGAGCCGTATATCGTCATTTCGGCGCACGTATTCCGCAAACAGCAGCGAAAGCCCGTCAATCAAACCAAGCTCAAGAGCCTCGCAACTGGCAAGGTAGTCGAACCGACTTTTCACCAGAACGAAACCGCACGTGAAGCCGATGTATCGACTCGAACCATCACGTTTGTGTTTGAAAATCGCGGCCAGTACACCTTCTGCGATCCTGAAAAACCAGCAGATCGTTTTATGCTCGGCGAAGATCTCGTCGGATCACAAGGAAAATTCTTGAAGGCGAAAAGCGAAGTAGAGGCGCTCGTCTACGATGAGAAGATTATCGGACTCAAGTTCCCCATCAAGGTTGAGCTCAAGGTGACCGAAGCAATGCCAGCGGTTAAGGGAAACACCGCGCAAGGGGCAAGTAAAGAAGTAAAGCTCGAGACAGGTGCGACCATATTTGCGCCAATGTTCATAAACGAAGGCGATATCATCAGCGTTAATACCGAAACAGGAGAATACGCCGAGCGTATTGAAAAGGCATAGGTAAACAAAGGGGTAAAACAAAAGCCCCGCGGCCTTCGGCCGCGGGGCTTTTGTTTTACCTACTCCCTACTCCGCAATATACGGCATAAGTGCCATAAAACGCGCACGCTTGATCGCAGTTGCGAGCTCACGCTGCGCACGTGCTGAGAGGTGCGTGCGGCGACGGTTCAAGATACGTGCATGCGGGTTGATGTAATCCGCAAGCATGTCGATATTCTTGAAATCAAAGTGTATCTCGTTTTTTGTTTCTTCCTTTGGCGTAACCTGGTCCATAGTAATAACGTTAAACAATTTTCTAATTAGAATGGGATGTCGTCCGGATTGATATCCTCTTCTGGATAATCCATCGGAGCATTGTTCTGCTGTGCTGCGCCTGCTTCCGGCTTGTCATCCTTACGAGGTGCGCTACCATCTCCACCTCGCGGACCAAACTGAACACGATCGGCAACGATTTCCGTTCGGTACTGTTTCTGCCCATCCT
The DNA here is from genome assembly GCA_964494235.1 of uncultured Candidatus Saccharibacteria bacterium. GTDB lineage: Bacteria > Patescibacteriota > Minisyncoccia > Phycocordibacterales > UBA918 > JACQKD01. Next base: position 5,245 of record CAZBQV010000011.1, on the reverse strand, counting down.
TGTCCCAGCTGCGAGTCTGCAAGCGTCCTTCCACAAAAACACCGGCGCCCTTCTTCAAAAATTGTGCGCTTGTCTCTGCCTGGCGGCCGAAGACAACAATATTGTGATAATCGGTTGACTCTTGTCGAGCACCATCGCGATCTTTGTATACGCGGTTTGTCGCAATCGAGAATGAACAGACCTGCATGCCGCTCGGCAGACTCTTGAGCTCTGGATCGCGCGTGAGGTTGCCGTAGATGAGTGCCTTATTGAGATACATAGTGGGATTATTATTCGGTAATACTCCCTAGTATCGTATAGCAGTCACCGACAAACGCAACTACGCGATCGGCTCTTCCTTCGCCTCCTCTGGAGCGTCTTCCTCAAAGACCACTTCTCCGCGTGCCTCAGCTAATGCGCGAACCTCCTCCTCTGACGGAGCTGGCTGCGGTGCAGTGCGACGAATGTCGAAGATTGAGAACGGCTGCTCGAGCTCTGCACGCGTAAGACGGATGATCAAATGGCGGAGCAACTCCGGTGTATGATCAAGCTCTTCCGTGAGATGCACGAGCTTTGACGGCTCGATTGAGAAGCGCATCCATCCGAAGTGAGCGGCATTGAAGCGTCGGTTCACTCCATCGATCTGCTTCGTAATCTCATACGCAAGATCGAATCGCGGGATGACTTCATCTTTGGTAATGACCCCGCCCGCAGCCGTCACTAAGCCCTTAAGCTTTTCGACAACCGCTGGCACTTCCTCATCAGCAATCGTTGGAAGTATATGGAAAGCGCACTCGTAGTCGACAGCATCCTGTCCATCTACCTCCTGCGCCTCAACTGCTGGCATGGTTTCTTCTACCATCGTTATTTACATTAAATTAGTAATGTGGGCTCACCCTACCATGAAAAATGAGCTCTTTCAAGAGATCGCCTGAGTGACAAAACGACTCGTGGTATACTGGCAGTTATCATGGTTGAGTCAGCAAAAAAGCCTGTGAGTCGCTATCTCTTCCCCGTTTTTGCAGGAATCCTCACCGTCGGCGCAGGCTACCTCGGGTATCTCGCATGGTCGCTCACCGAAGGAAGTCGCTCACTCGAGGCACAACTCCGCGAGCAGACGCTCGCTCTCGAATCTGCACAGAATGACATCGTCATGCTTACCGAGGCCCTTGAATCAACCAAGGGAGAGCGCGACGCACTCCAGACAAGTCTCGACGCTGAGCAGCGCAAGAATGATGAGTTTGAAAATCAAATTGCGGATATTTCGGGTACCGTTGGCAAGCTCGACAAGCTCTCGAAAATAGATCCAGAACTGCTCAAGAAATATTCAAAAGTCTATTTTCTCAATGAGCACTACACTCCCTCAAAACTCGAGCAGCTTGACGACAATTACGCGTACGATGAGTCTCGAGATTTTTATCTCGCCGCAGACGTTGTGCCGTTCTTTGAAGATATGATCGGCGATGCAGAGGACGATGGTGTTGAAATATGGGTCACCTCAGCATATCGTTCATTTGATACACAGAGCGCACTCAAATCAAACTACTCCGTCACCTATGGTTCGGGCGCAAACACTTTTTCTGCAGACCAGGGATACTCGGAGCATCAGCTCGGCACAACTGTCGACCTCACCACAACCGGCCTCAACGGCGGACTTATAGGCTTCCAGAATACCGAAGCGTACACATGGCTCACCGAAAACGCGCACAAGTATGGTTTCGTACTCTCCTATCCCGAAAATAACGCGTACTACATCTTTGAGCCGTGGCACTGGCGTTTTGTCGGCACCGACCTCGCGCGTGATCTTCACCGCGATGGAAAACATTTCTACGATCTCGACCAACGCGAACTCGACTCCTATCTCATCTCTATCTTTGACTAGAAAAGGAGCGGTCAATGGACCGCTCCTTCTATCACCTCGCAACACTCTGTCGGTACAATGATCTGTAATTCGGCAGATCGCGCAACGGCTACAATTTCTCCAATATCTCCCCATGCTTTTTCGAAAAGCCGTATTTCGTCAGGATTTCCCCTACTAAAGATTGCATGTCGTACCACCGAAAGATCGATAGCATACGCACCTTTTGGGTAGAGGCTCGGAGCTTCGCCTGGTTGAACGATATCAGCCACTTCGAGATGGAGCCCGATCAGAACTTCGCTGTACGTAGACTTCACCGGGCCAACAACAACGATTTTCATGGCCCCTCCTTTCTCTCTCTGAGCTAGATTACCAAATCTATATTAGATACCAAATACTCGGCGGGCATTTTCTCGGAGTTGCGCTCTCACCACTTCAACGTCCATACCCTTGAGCTCAGCGATTTTCGCAACCACTGCCTGCACATGATGTGGTTCATTACGCTTCCCACGATGCGGCACGGGCGTCACATACGGTGCATCAGTCTCTGCATGAATCATATCGAGCGGCGCATAGCGCACTACCTCATCGTAGTCATGTGTAAACGTAATCACGCCGGTCACTGATATCGTATATCCCATATCAAAAAAGCGCTTCGCCTGCTCAACATTCCCTGCGAAGAAGTGCACATTCCCGCGCACGTTTGCCTCGCCCTTAAGCATTTCCCACGCATCCTTGTAGGCATCACCACCTTCTCCCGGACGAATATGGAGCATGAGTGGCTTCTTCACCTCATTTGCGAGCGCAATCTGCGCAGAAAATGCTTCGCGCTGTCGCGCGAGCATATCTTCAGTAAGTCGGTAATAGTCGAGACCGCACTCTCCAATTGCAACCACTTTCTCATGGAGAGCGAGCGCGTGATAGAAATCATGATCAAACTGCTCGCCGCGCGACGTGAATCCCTTCGCTTCTTCCCCAAACTCCTGCTCATCGTGATAGCTCTTTGCCGTATGCACCGGATGGAGACCGATTGAAGCATACACACCCTCTTCATATTTTTCCGCAAGCTCAACGGCCGCGCGCGACGTGTCCTGTTGCGTACCTACGTTGATATGCGCAACTCCCGCCTCGAGTGTGCGCTCGACAACTGCAGCACGATCATCCGCAAATGCGTTGAGATTGACGTGCGTATGCACATCAACATAAGGAAATTCTTTCATATCACCAATGGTTATTAATCGTAAGAATCATGCGCTTTCCTTCCGTGATCGGCTCAACACCATGGAACGAACGATCGCCAAAGAAAAGACAGAGGGTGTTTCG